>JBBRNS010000015.1:0-29074 GCA_038230175.1 Burkholderiales bacterium | reverse complement strand
CGTGCACCAAGCCCCGTCGCTGCAGCCAACCCTCCCACCAAGGTGGCTGCCAGCACGCCTGCCAAGGAACCACCCGTTAGTTGGACGTAGCTGTAACGACCACGGACAATATTCGCAAAGACCACCGAGGCACCGTAAGCACCGTAAAACACCACACTCAGCACCAGGCTGGCACGTCCTCCAAAAGCCAACAACGAAAGGGCCATTGCTGTGGCCATCGCGAGTCGAATCATTTTTGGCCAAGGTAGCAGGGCTACGCTGGACATCAACGCCACCGTGATCATGGCGTTGTGCAGCGGATGCCCCAAAAAGGCCGACGAGCGGAAAAAAGCCTCTTCAACAACATCCGTGCTGCCGACGTGCAACGGAGTCAATCGCGCGGGTGTTAGTGCCTCTATCAACGCGACAATTGAATTGATAAAAAGCAAGCCCATGATGAGCTGAAACACCCGACGCTGTTGTCTCGTATCCAATAGATACAGCGTAAACGCTGCCACTGCAGGCGTCCAGAGCGCTTCTACGATGAATGCGGCACCGGGAGTCCCATGCCGGAATACGACCCATGCAAACACGGTCACGACGCATATAAAAAAAGTAGCCAATAGGCGGTGTTGCTGAAACTGGGCCAACAGAACCTGGATCGGATTTCCCTGACTTGATAGTGCGACCATCCAAGCCAAAAATAATAGGTAAGTGGCGGGATGAAATTTGGCGAACGGCGGGCCATAAGGTGCGTCATACGGTATTCCCAACACCAGCAGCGCCTGTGCAGACAACAACATGTACAACACCATGGACAGGGCCATCAATAGCCATGCAAGGGTTCTGCTACGGGACTCGATTGGCATCACAGTCCTGTCATGGCGAGTGAACTTGGGTGTTTAAACCCAAAGCCTGGATCGCAGGCGTTTCGATGTTGCGGGAGCCCACGCGATTGGATTGGGCGGATTGTGTGGTGATGCCGAAAATATCGGTGTAGTCCCACAGTGTCCAGCCGATTTCGTTGGCCTCCAGCGCACTGCGCACGTCCGCGATCCAGCGGTACCGCGACGCAACGTCCACATTGGCCCGAATGACTCCAAATTCATTGCACACCAACCGAATGTTGTGTTCCTTGGCAAATCGACCAGCCACATCCATGTCGCTTCGTACGCGGCGTGGCCCCCATTCCTCGTCCAGGTACTGGTCCATTTCCTTGGCTGCGCGAGGGTGCGGTCGTCGCAACTGAGCAGGCGCCTTGATTTGGTATTCCGCAGGGTAGAGGACACCACGACGCAAACCGGCCGTTGTGTACCGGCTGTCGAGCCATTGAGCACCTTGATGTGTAAACAAAAACGGGTCGTAGTAGTGGAATACATAGGCCACTGCAGGGTCGTCATCGACCAATGGCAGGGCCCGCAAGCCTTTTAGGCTTCCGCCTTCGTTGCCGCTGAGTAACACCAGATGAGACGGCGCCTGATTGCGCAGAGACTGCAGCAGTCGGCGCTGCAGGCCAGGCCAGCGCCGAGCACTCCAGCCGTAATACTGGGGCTCGTTGAACAGCTCAAATGCCAATCGACTGGCTGGAAATGCGCGCAGATCACTGCCTATGGCGCTCCACAGTGCAACCAACGCCGATTCCAGGTCCGTATCGTCTTCGATCTGCTTTTTGACGGCGGGCTCTAGGTGCAGGTCTATGACCACATCCAGGCCGGATTGGATGGCTTGCTCGACCGCAGAGTGCAATGCAGCCATCCACCGCAGACGCCCGCCGGTCCGGGGGCTCCAGCCGCCGGTAGCGGGGTCTACGGGAATGCGTACATGGTCCATGCCGAGTTGGCGAAGTTGGCGCATCTCCAATAAAGTCACTGCCTGTGCCTGCTCATATTCAAACCAGTGCGTCAGATTGATGCCGCGACGCAATGCCGGGTGGACCATGGGTGCAGCGGTGATGGTTGCCCCGTGAGCCTGTGTGGTCGCAATCGAACCTAGCAATACGCTTGCAGTGACCTCCGCCATGTGTGACAGGGCGCGCCGCCTGCCGTTCGGCATTTGGCAATCACGCGTCGGCACCGGTGTGCTCATACATATCCAACGGGGAGGGTGGCTAGTTGGGGTAAGCCCAGTTTGCGCTCGACTTGTTCTGGCGTGAGAAACGTATCGCGTAGCACGGCACTTAAAAATGCTGTCAGTAAGGCGGCGCAAATGCTCAGGAAAGTTCCTGTGACCAAAATGATGACCCGCAAGGATTTCCCAGTAAGTGGTACTACTGGGGCCTGGACAATGCTGATGTTCGAGCGACGTTTTTTGTCCAAATCCTCCAAGGATTGTTCGTACCGGAGGCGTTTCGCTGCAGCGTCGTAATTGACTTCGGCAAACCGGCGCTCCCGTTCCAATGCGGGCAGCTCGCGCTCGGTTTGCGCGAAGGTCGCCAAGCGCTTGTCAATCGCCGCATGTTGCGTCACCAGGGCAGCCGACCCCGCACGGGCTTGCTGGGCATCTGCCATGGTCCGCAACAATTCGGACTCCACCACGTCACGTGCCGGGCTGCGCCCTTTTCGAACAAGGTTGACCGATTTCGATTCAAGCTCTTTGATGTACGCGTTTGTGCGTTCCATATCTGCGCGAACGTCTACAACTGCAGGACTGTTGTCATAAAATTTAGAGATCAGGTCCCGATCCTTGAGCTTCAAGTCCAATAACAACTTGCGTGCACTTTCAACGGCCTCGCTACGCTGGTTTTCGCTGGACAGGGTTACGTCCGCAGACACGCCTTCCAAGCTGCTGCGCAACGATGCGGCACGGGCACTTGCCTGCGCCAAGACCTGTGCGGACTCAGCCTGGCGTTGCTCCAGGGCATTGCGCTGAGAAAGCAGCAAACTTTGTTCCTCCGCGAAAACACGAATGCTGCGGGCATCTTTTACCGTGGCTAAATTCGACTCTGCTGCATTGAGTTGGATGGTGCGGGCCACAAAATCAGCCTCTGCCGCATCGTAAGCAGCTGAGGCAAAAATAACACTGCGCCTTTGCAAATAGGCATCTATGACGCGCCCTAAGACTTCAGCCGCCATTTTTGGGTCGGCATGGGAGAAGCTGACTTGCATCAAGTTCGATCCCTTGAGTAGTTCCGCGTCCAACGCAGTTTCAAATAGCTGCAGTGCTGCAGTGCGCTGTTTTTCGGCATTCATGGCTGCCAAGAAGGGGTAAACCTTGGCCACGCTCATGCTGTCAAGCACCGCCATTTTCAAATCGCGACTGGTCAATATTTTTGACTCTGCCAGTAGCGTCTGCTCGCGGTCATAGGTGATCGGCGTTGATGTATTGGGGTCCCCAACCTCGGGCGTATAGACGTACTCTCGACCTAGTCGCAATAACAAATCAGCTTCTGATGTGTATTTTTTGGGAGATAGCAGCGACGCCACTACAGTCAGAATCAAGCCTGACAATAAGACAAGAAAAATACGCCGTCCGTCCCTAAAGACGAACGTCAAAACTTCCAACAAACTCGTCACCGCAGTGGTATTGGTTTTTTGGGAGTAGTCGTTTGTACGAACGTCGAAACCACTCATTGAATGGCCCCGTTTTTGTTGATGGTGTAGCTGAACCCAAGGTTGAACGGAATAACGCGTCGAATATATTGATCCACCCAAACGCCTAAGTCCGCAATGCCACTGCGTGGAACAACGACTACGTCATATGGCTGCAGTGGCAAATCCTGCGTTAGGTCACGCCCGCTGATTGCCGCCGATAAATCGACCGATAACACATTGCGTTCCCCAGCGGCACTCCTGCGCAAGACGATCACATGACTGGGTTGTGCCCCCTCTTTTAATCCTTCAGCCACCATGACGGCTTGGAGAACGGTCAAAGGCCCCAACAACGGCTGTACCCCTGGTCGCATGACTTCACCACCCACAAATACCCGTTGAGACGTACCACCTTGGATATTGACAATGACCTGGGGGCGACGCACTTGCGACGCCAAAAGTTGTTCCACACGGGTGGTCAACTCAGTCACTGATAGACCATCGACTTGTATCTCTCCGATCAATGGCAATGCAACCATTCCATCGGATCGAACGGTCGCCACGGTATTGAGTTCCGGCGTGAAGAAAAAACGAAAATTCAGTTCATCGCCACGGGAAATTCGGTATGCCTGAGCTTGTGCAGCGACGACATCTTGAGCGGCATGCGCAGAAAATGCGAACATCGAAAATGACAATAAAACCTCCCAGACGGGATATAAAAATTGCAGCAAAATTTGTCACTCCTGTGTCAAAAATAGACCGGGGAAATTGCGTCAAAAATCCCGATAACGGAATCAGACAAATGCGGCAAGAAATAGGCGATACCTAGGGGTCAACACACGTTGAGAGACCGACAAATTCCAACTTGTCCGCAAATAGGCGAAAGTTTATTCCGATACTCGGCTAACAAGTATGTACAAAAATTACAATTTGTTGCATTTGTCACACTAACCGAAGGTTTCTTTTGCTCGCTATTCCAAACGCATGGCCTGTGTCGGCCAACTCGCCATACAGTTCACAGTCGACGTAAGACCATGACCCGTGCAAGCCGGTATTCCCACTTGTTCCGTGGTAACGACGATAGTCTTAATGACGACTGTTCGATTGCGAAGCCGCGCAATAACGGATGTCAGATACAGGTGGAACCATGACAGTACAAAAAAAAATTCGTGACATCCTTTCTAAAGAGGGAAATTTGGCAGTTGACGCTCACCAGTTAGGTGAAGGCGACGACCTTTACGCGGTCGGTCTGACTTCATTTGCTTCGGTGCAGTTGATGCTTGCGCTGGAAGATGGGTTTGAGGTTGAGTTCAGCGAGAAGATGCTCAATCGCCGCACATTTCAAAGTATTGCGTCCATCACCAGCGCGATTACTGAACTGCAAGTTGGGTAAAACATGTCGGACGCTCTTGAACGTTTGCGCGCATTTGTATTGCCGCTTGCGGCAGCCCATGCAGTTCACGTAGATCGGGAGGGTCGTTTTCCGGATGAAACATTTGCCGCCCTGAAAGCGCACAAACTAATGGGGACCTTCATTCCGAGTCAATACGGAGGCGATGGACTGTCGGTGATGGAAGTGGCCGAGTTGTGCACTGCGCTGGGTCAGGTTTGTGGATCGTCTGCATTGATCTACGCCATGCATCAGATCAAAGTCTCAAGCCTTGTGTGCCACGGTCCTGGCAGTGCGTGGCATGAGGCCTTTATGTCCCGCGTGGCAAGTGATCAGTTGCTACTGGGGTCGGCCACGACCGAGGCGGGGGTTGGTGGCGATGTCCGCAACTCCATTTGTGCAGTAGAGCGCTTAGGAGACGGTGAGACGCAAACTTTTAACCTGTCCAAAGACGCCACAGTGATTTCCTATGGTGAGCAGGCCGATGCGATTTTGGTTACAGCACGTGCAAACGCAAATGCACCTTCGTCAGACCAAGTTCTAGTGCTTGCTGAGCGTGATCAGATCAATTTGAGTCGTCAGGCTGGGTGGGATACCTTCGGCATGCGGGGGACCTGCTCTTATGGCTTCAAGCTCAGTATCCATGCACCAGCACGGCAGATATTTCCGTTGCCTTTTGCGGAGATCGCGGCCAAGTCGATGTTGGCCCATACGCATATTTTTTGGGCGTCGGTTTGGTATGGTTTAGCAGTGGAGGCCGTGGGGCGCGCCCAAGCCTTGGTGCGGTCGGAGTTCCGTCGGCGTGCAACGCCTTCATCTACTGCACCGGTGGGTTCGCCGGGGGCAAGCCGTTTGGCTGAGCTGTTGGCCGAATTGCAAACCATGCGGGGGTTGGTGATAGGCGGCATCGCACGTTTGGAGCGCGCGCAACGTGAGCCACAGCAGTTGGAGTCGACCGCATTTTTGATCGACATGAATTCGTTAAAGGTCAGTAGTTCCCAGGCTGTGGTGAGCATATTGAACCACGCGCTGTTGATTTGTGGGATCCATGGCTACCGCAACGACACACCCTACAGCTTGGGGCGTTTGTTGCGCGACGCCCAGTCTGCGCCCATCATGATCAACAACGATCGTATCGTGGCGAACACCGCCAACATGGTGTTGATGACACGGATCAATGGCAACTTGTCTGGCTGATGTATGGCTACCTGAAAAGATTGGAGACCCACTATGTGTAAAGAGCATTCACGCCAAGGGTTGGAGGGATTGCAGCTGATCGACCGTCTCTTGACTGCAGGGCTGTTGATTTCGACCGGCGTTGACGGCCTTTATGGTCGTAGTGCGGCATTTGAGGATGTGCTTGCAGCATTTGATGCCTACGTTACACGGCATGGCGCCGCAGATGGGGCGGTGCGTATCCATTTTCCGCCCGGTATCAGCAAGAGCCACTTTGAAAAATCGGGCTACATGAAAGGCTTTCCGCAGCTCGCTGGAACTATCCATTCCTTTATGGGCGGTGAGTCAGAACATGCGCGTTTGCTTGCGACCATGGACGCAAGTGAAGATTGGACCCGGGAGCAGCAATCGACTGAAGTGGTGTTGACGCCCGCCGCTTGCTATCCTTTGTATCCCGCTGCAGCACAGGCCGGTGCGGTGCCCGATGACGGCCACCTATATGACCTGACGTCCTACTGTTTTCGCCATGAGCCGTCACGTGACCCGGCGCGTATGCAGTTTTTCCGCATGCGGGAGTATGTGCGAATGGGGACCCAAGCGCAGGTGTTGGCGTTTCGAGAAGCTTGGTTGGACCGGGGGAAAAAATTGATGAAGGGGTTAGACCTGCCTGTGAAAATCGATGTAGCCAATGACCCATTTTTTGGTCGCAAGGGTCGCATTCTGGCAAGCGGGCAACGCGAGCAGGCGCTCAAATTCGAACTATTGGTTCCGGTGAACAGTACTGAGGCGCCGACAGCGTGCCTTAGTTTTAATTACCACCAGAAGCACTTTGGAGAAACCTGGGGGCTGCGGCTGGTGAATGGTGATATCGCCCACACGGCTTGCGTAGGGTTTGGCATGGAGCGTATCGCCCTGGCCCTATTTGTGCACCACGGTTTGGATGTACAGCAATGGCCTAGCAAGGTGCGAGTAGCTTTGTGGCCATGATGGTTTGCGTTCCAGCGTTTCGCAGTTTGTTAACGGCACCCGTGGTGTTGCATCCATTGCATGCCACCGAACGGGCATGGCCTCAAACCAATTGTTCGGTAGATCTGTTGGTCGAATTGGTGGCAGCCTATGGCTTCAACCCCATTTGGATGTTGTCGTTTACCGTAGCACAGGACTTTGAGGGTGACCATTTCACTTTTTTTAAGGTGCCCAGTGATGATCTAGAAGCGCTGTATGGTTTGAGTGTGCAGGAATTGGCGGTGTGGGATGATTTGGAATCCCATGTCGTGCAGCAGTTGCAGCGTGGCCGCGTCGTGCTCGTCGAAGTAGATGGCTTTTATCTGCCAGACACCCGTGGCGTAAGCTACCAAGTTCAGCATGGAAAGACCACCATTGGCATTTTTGCAATCGATCCGATTGAGCGGCGGATAGCGTATTTTCACAACGAAACGCGAGACGTACTGTGTGGTGGGGACTATGACGCTGTGCTTCAAAAGTTGCCCCTGCAAGCGCAACTGCTCATGCCGTACTGCGAGATGGTTAAGCCTATGTCAGTTCCGGCAGTCGATCCGGCTGAGTTGGCGATGGGGCAGTTGCGCAGGCACTGGCGGCGGCGCCCGCGAGAAAATCCATTTGCTTCGTATGAAAAATCTTTTGCAGAACAATTAGAGGGGTTGCGTACACGTGGAAGCGCGTACTTTCATACCTATGCGTTCAATACGCTACGCCAAGCGGGTGCCAACTTCGGTTTGCTAGAGAGCTTTCTGTTGGCTTTGAATGCAGGTGTGTTTGAGCCAGCAGCACAACACGCACGCCAGATCGCCGAAGAGGCCAAGGTATTTCAGTTCAAGCTGGCGCGTGCCGTCGCGCGCAACAAGTTCGATGGACTTGGCAACGCAACCGAAGGTTTGGTACACACATACGAAGCTTTGATGCGAGAGCTTGCGACGGTCTTGGATGCACAGGGTGACAATGACAACCGCATCCTTGGGTGAAGACTTTCTGGAAGGCGGCTGGGCGTTTTGTCAAAGCGCGGCTGGGCAATACGCGGATGTTGATGCCTTAGAGCATCAGAACGCGCTGGAGTGGCTGCCCACAAAAGTACCCAGTACGGTCGCAAAGGCGCTGCACGCATTGCAACGTTACGACCTTGACACACCGCCCTCTTTGCAAGCTTCGGACTTTTGGTATTTTCGCCAAGTCAGTGGATTAGGCGCGTATGTTCTGCGGTTCGATGGTTTGGCGACCGTTGCGGAGGTTTACCTCGATGGTCGTCTGATAGCGACCTCAGAGTCGATGTATGTGCCGGTTCGTGTGTCGGTACAGCTTACCGGGACACATCGGCTGCATTTGGTTTTTCGCAGTCTCAGTGCGTATGTTCATACGCTTAAGCCGCGAAGGGCTCGCTGGCGGGTCGCCATGGTTGCTGATCAGTCCTTGCGGGCGGTGCGGACCACATTGCTCGGCCACATCCCAAGCTGGTGCCCGCCGGTACATACGGTGGGACCTTGGCAACCCATCACACTCCTGCCCCTAGGCACGGTCGACGATGTGCGTATGCGTGCAACAGTGGATGGGTGTGACGGTGAAGTCTGGCTGACCCTGCGATGTTCGATGGACATGGCCGGCTCCGTGGTGTCTTGTGGCAACAGTTCAGCAACCTTGCTCCCGACCGAAGTGATGGGGCAGTATCGCGCTCACCTGCAGTTGAAAGACGTTTCGCGTTGGTGGCCGCATGGTATGGGCGAGCAAGTTCTCTACGAAGTGGCATTGCAAGCGCGTGGCACTACCCAGCTGTTAGGGCGCGTAGGGTTTCGTACGGTAGAAGTGGACCGTGGCTCCGATACAAAGGGATTTGCTTTGCGGGTGAACGGGGTTGCGTTCTTTGCCCGTGGGGCGGTTTTTACCCCGGTTGACCTATTGCATCCGGGCAGCACAGAAGGATTGGCTGAGCGTTTGCAATTGTTGGTCGATATGGGCGCCAACTTGATTCGCGTAGCGGGGGCTTTTTGTTATGAGAGCCAAAACCTGTACACGCTGTGTGATGCACTGGGTTTGCTGGTTTGGCAGGATCTGATGCTGGCCAACTTTGACTACCCCTTGGAAGACCCCGCGTTTCTTCGTCAGTTGGAAGTCGAAGTTGAGGCACTGCTTGCACGTGTAGCGTCTTCGCCATCTTTGGTTGTACTTTGTGGGGGGAGTGAAATTCACCAGCAGGCAGCCATGCTGGGTTTGCCAGCGGCGCGCAGGCAGTTGCCATTTTTTGAGCACGACCTTCGCGCGTTGGTGGCACGGGTGGCTCCGGGATTGGCGGTGGTCTCGAACTCTCCGTCGGGTGGGGATTTGCCGTTTTCAGTACGAGAAGGGGTTTCCCATTACTTTGGTGTGGGTGCGTATGAGCGTCCGCTCGACGACGCCCGCCGTGCTTCACCGCGATTTGTGACGGAATGCCTGGCATTTTCAAACATTCCGGAGCCCATTACTTTGGATTCCCTGGGCGTTGCGGCCGTCAACCACCCGAAATGGAAGCAGGGCGTTCCACGCGACCGCAACGCCAGTTGGGATTTTGAGGACACGCGCGACCACTATCTGGCACGGGTTTTTGGATTAGATCCGGCCCAGTTGCGTCGAACGGATGTGGCGCACTACCTGGCAGCCTCCAGGGCTTTGGTGGCCTACATCATTGCTACGACCCTGACTGAGTGGAGGCGACCCGCGTCCCCCACAAAAGGGGCTGTCGTTTTTACGGCAGGGGATTTGCGACCAGGGGCTGGTTGGGGCCTTATTGATGCGAATGGAGAACCTAAATCGGCCTACTACGGTTTTCGCCAAGCGGCGCAACCCGTTGCGCTGCTATTGACGGATGAGGGGTGTGACGGAGTGGATATCCATCTGGTCAACGATTCGCCACATTCGCGTCGCTACCGACTGGAAGTGTGTGCATTGCAGAACGGATCGGTGGTGGTTGCGCGCGGTGAATCACCGTTGACCGTACAGGGACATGGTGGGCACACGGTGTCGGCTACACAGATCTTGGGGGCATTTATGGATTTGAGCTATGCCTACCGCTTTGGTACCTCGGGACACGATACCGTGGTGGTGCGTGCTCACATGCTGGACAACGATCCCGCATCAAGCAACTCTGACGCGTTGCAGGCGTGTTACTTCCCACATGGTCCCTATGCGCCAATGTCACATGTCGGTGTGCGTGCCCAAGCGGTGTTGCAAAACGGTACCTGGTGGTTAGAGTTAGAAACCGACCGCGTGGCGCGATTTGTTCATATCGATGATCGTCGCTTTCGTGCCGACGACAACTATTTCCACCTTATTCCTGGGGCGCCGCGTTGTGTTCGATTGCTGCCGCGCATTGCATCCTCAGAGGAATGTCCTCAAGGCGTTGTGACAGCACTCAACGCGACCGATTCCGTGCAGTACCAAGGCGTAAATTGACTCCCGTTACTTTTGGCTCTTGCAGAGGTTGGTTGCACCTGCCAGAGTCGGGTCATGGCGTCCGGGCGGGTATTGTGGTTTTCAACGCCTATGGCGTGGAGGATTTGTCCACGCGCTACAGCTTCGCCCGCCTTGCCGCGCGGCTTGCAGCAGCAGGGCATCCGGTATTGCGCTTTGATTTACCGGGCACTGGCGATGCATTAGGGGATTGCGGGCATGGCGATCCATTGCCCGCGTGGGTGCAAGCCGGACAGGATGCCGTGCGTGCGTTGAAGTTGTGGAGTGGTGTCATTGAAGTCGCTTTGGTGGGGTTGCGTCTTGGGGCATTGGTTGCAGTTCAGGTGGCACATGTTTTGAACTTGGCCGGAGAGTCCGCTTGTGGGCTTGCATTGCTGGCACCTGTGATCCAGGGACGTCAGTATTTGAGGGAATTGCGTGCACTGAGTGACGGAACGCAGCCTATGGTGGTTGCGGGTTTCCCATTCAGTCAGGAAATACAAGATTCATTGATAGCCACAGATGTGTCTGCCATGTCTTCTCCAGCTGTGCGCGTATTTCTTGCGGCGCACGGCAACAGCAAAGCGTTGTCGCAGCTGCAAGCAAAGTGGGGTGACTCGGCAGATGTGGTGCGCGTTGACTACGAAGGGCTGACCCAGCATATAGGCAACCCAACCACCAGCCGCCCACCTGAATCGCTGTTTGACCAGCTTGTGGGCTGGCTAGGGCAAAGTGGGGTGGTGGCAAAAGCTACGGTTTGCACAGCGATTTCTCCTGCAGTGTTGAGCGGTCCCGGCTTTGTGGAGTTGGGCACATTGATTCCCGCTGCGGTTGACCTGGCGGCAGTCTGGTGCAATCCCGAGCAATTGAAAACCTCTAGCACTGTGGTCATTTTTTGCAATGCCGGGCGTAACCCGCACCAAGGTTGGGCCCGTGGCTCAGTGTCCATGGCCCGTGCGTTGGCAAAGCAGGGTATTTCCAGCGTGCGTTTTGACCTCGCTGGCCTAGGCGATAGCCCCCCCTTGCCTCAGCCGCCCGATGAAGTGCTCTACAGCACTGTGGCGGTGCCCCAATTGCGCGCAGTGGTTGACCATGTTTGTGGTATTGCTGGGGAGCAGGTAAATATTTGTGTGGTGGGCGTATGCAGTGGCGGATATTTGGCGTTCCATGCGGCGGTGGACGATGCGCGTATTGGTGCGTTGTTATTAATCAATGTCCAACGCTTCGCCTGGAAAGAAGGCATGTCATTGGAGGCCGCTATGCGCGGTGGTGGCAGGTCGATACAAGCCTATCGCCAGCGCATGGTGAGTCGCGACACGTGGCGCCGCCTATTGCGTGGACAGGTGCATGTCGGGGCCGCCGTGCGGGCATTGTCAGGACGCGTGTCGCAGGTGATTTCGGCCGACTCTGGCGATATTGTGCAGATTCGACGTAAATTTTCTGATCTGGCACAGCGGGGGTGCCGGGTCGCCGTTGTGTATAGCCAAGAGGATGGAGGGCGGGACGAGTTTGCGCGCTATTTTGGGATGGATGGGCGGCGATTTGCCGCTTTGGCATGCACCAGCTTAGCGGTGCTAGACGGTGCTGACCACGACCTGAGTCAACGCGCTGCACGTGACAGTGTGCTGGACCTATTGAAGATGGTTGCTGCTTCAAACTAGGTCAATGGTTGATTTGGCCTGGATGCTGCGGCCATTTTGGTGTCACCGAGTCATCGCTTGGCACGCAACAGTACCCGATCAAGTAAATTTGACGGCTCAGCCAATATTCAGCATTTAATTTATCCGTTGTCGCCATTTCCGTGAAATCATGGAAAAACAAGCACAAAGAAAATTGATTTAACCGTGATGTCCGAAAGTGGTGTTTTTTGAACCACGCTTTTTTGATTGCTGCCTGTGCATAGTCCAATAAACCTATTCCGTATTTTTAGCGCTATTGGCATGCTTCTGCCGGCACTGCTGACAGCCTGTGGGGGTGGGGGCGGGTCAAGCCCATCCGTTGCTACTGGCAACGTTACAGGCACTGTGACAGAAGCCGCAACGCATTACATGCCGCCGGGTCACTTCCAAATTGCCAGTACAGCCCCTAAGAATGGGGCAGTTGAATTAGCGTGGTCGCCTTCCAACGACGCCGCACACTATGGCATTCGTTATGGGCGGGTTTCTGGTGTCTTTGCCGACAGCGGCAATCAAGACGCCAGCTCACCCAGCACAGTGTCAAATCTCAACAACGGTTTCCCCTATTACTTTATGGTGACGGCATCGTCGCGTGGCGGGCAAGTCAACGCAGACAGTCAGTCCATGGCAATACCCATGTACACCCCAACGTTGACTTACTCCTGCTTACGCAACTTGTATGTTGCAACCAACGGCGACGACAACAATCCAGGCATTTCCATCAATCAACCCTACAAAACCATCAATGCTGCAACGACACGGGTAGATTTGAAGGCCGGTGATTGCATTAACGTATTGCCTGGTGTGTACACCGAATCCGTATCACTGCGCAATGGTGGTAACAGCGCGTCAGCCACTGGGTATGTGGTGCTGCGTTCGAGCACCCCGCAAGCCGCGAAACTTGTGTCACCCGCAAACAGTGCCGACCCTACTGTGGGCTTGGGGAGCAACTACCTGGTTGTAGAAGGATTCGATGTGCGTGGTGCTTTGGGCGCTGGGTTGGATGCTTGCATTGCAACAGGAAAGCATCACATCGCTATTCTCAATAACGTGGTGCATGACGCGGGAGGAAGCGGCATTTCAATGTGCTGGGGCGACTACTTCCACATTGAGGGCAACGTGAGCTACAACAACGCATCCACCAACATGTACCAAGGCAGTGGCATTTCCATTTACGAAGCCCAAAAGTTGGACTATTTACCTGGTTTTCACATAACTGTTCGCAACAATATTGCCCACGGCAACCGTATTGCGTTCGACTGCGCAGGCAATGGCCAACCCAGTGGTTGCCACACCGATGGCAACGGCATCATCATTGACGATTTTCACAATAGCCAAACCGCCGGCAATTCGGTTAACTATGCTCCGGCCACATTGGTAGAGAACAACCTCGTGTTCAACAATGGCGGAGCCGGTATTCAGGTTTACTTGAGCGACAACGTCACCATTCGCAACAATACGGCTTACTTCAACAGCACAGACACCGACAACAATGCCACCTGGCGCGCGGAAATGAGCAACTCATTTGGCGCCAACAACCTGTGGGTTCATAACATCGCGGTGCCTAACCCGGCCATCAGCCTGTTGAACGTCGCCTACCAAAATGTCTCCGTCGCGCCCTATGTCAACCCCGGTGTCGTGTGGAACAACAATATGGCTTACGCCGTAGGAGCAGGTAATTTAACCCGCGTGGACACAGCAGGTGCATTTTCAGTTTTAGCGGCCAACCCACTATTTATGGCATCCTCTATCGACCCCGGGGTGTCGGACTTCAGGCTGCAAAGCACGAGCCCAGCACGTGCTGCAGGTGGGCCCATATCCTCCCCAAATCCGGACAATCTCAACGGACGATTGCGCTCGACCACTACGCCCGACTTGGGCGCGTATTGACGCGGTTGGCATCACTATCAGCGACCCACACAATGTGCTGGGTATGTCCCGTGCAATAACCTGACCCGCGTACCAAAGCATTGAATAGGGCCTTGGTTGAAGTCGCTGGCGCAGCACGACCAGCCGCACTTCGAGTGCCATGCAGCTTGGGTGTACGTCGTCTAACAACATGATTTTTGTTTAATTTATAACAGTGTTATATTATGCATAACACTGTTATTTATTTGCCATGAACCTTATCGATCCCAAAGCCGCCAACCGCGAACAGGTGCGCAAAACTATCCTCGACCAGGCCAGCGCCATCTTGGCGCATGAGGGGCCGCACGCACTGTCCATGCGCAAGTTGTCCGAAAAAGTGGGGGCATCGACCATCGTGCTCTACACCTACTTCAAAGACAAGCAAGACATCCTGAACGAGCTGTACCGCGAGGGTTTTGTGCGGCTGCAGCTTGACCTAGAAGCGGTGCCTGCAGGTGACGACCCCATGGAATACGTCATGGAGCTGGGCCGCGCGTACCGTCGCAGCGCGGTGGCCAATGCCACCTATTACGAAATCATGTTCAGCCAATGTGTGCAGGGCTTTACCCCGTCTGCTGAGAGTATGGAGGCCAGCAAAACCTGCTTTGGCGCACTGCGCGGCGGGGTGCAGCGCTGCCTGGATGCGGGTTGTATTCAGAGCGACAGCGCCACCCACACCGCGCAGGTGCTGTGGGGCACGCTGCACGGCATCATCAGCCTAGAGCTGTTTGGCTACCTGGGCACCACTGGCATGGGCGAGGCGCGGCTAGAGCAGGCCATACAAACCATCAAGGCCGGGCTGGCCCGCCCGCCCGCTACGCCCACTACAAAACGCAAAGGATCCGCAGCATGATCGTCGGCCAAAAATACATCTCCAGCGCGGTCGATTCGCGCTACGACGCCATCGTCATTGGCTCCGGCCTAGGAGGCTTGACCACTGCGGCGCTCATGGCCAAGGCGGGAAAAAAAGTGCTGGTGCTAGAGCGCCACTACACCGCCGGGGGCTTTACCCATTCATTCAAACGCAAGGGTTATGAGTGGGATGTGGGCGTGCACTACATCGGCGAGGTGCACAACGCCAACTCCCCACTGCGCCGTGTGTTTGACACCATCACTGACGGCAACCTAGCGTGGGCCAAGATGGACGATGTGTACGACAAAATCATCATCCAAGACACCACCTACAACTTTGTGGCGGGTGTGGCCAATTTTCGGGACGAGTTGCTCAAGTCGTTCCCCAATGGGCGCACGCAGATCGACGCGTACCTGAAGCACATCCGCGCCGCTACGCAGGCCATGCCCGCGCACTTTGGCCAGCGCTATGTGCCCAAAGCCCTGCTGCCGCTGGTGGGTGGCGCCATGCGCCGCGCAGCCAACCCTTACTTCGCGCGCACCACCAAGGCGGTGATGGCCGACTTCATTCAGGACCCCAAACTGGCCAGTGTGCTGTGCGGGCAGTGGGGCGACTACGGCCTGCCGCCGGGGCAATCGAGCTTTGCCATGCACGCGGTGGTGGCCCAGCACTACCTTAGCGGCGCCAGCTTCCCCGTCGGTGGTGCGTCGCAAATAGCGCACCACATTGAGCCCGTCATCACCCGCGCGGGTGGGGCGGTTCTGGTGAGCGCCGAGGTTGAGCAGATCATGGTCGAGGGCGGCCGCGCCATCGGCGTGCGCATGGCCAATGGGGATGAGATTTTGTGTGACAACGTGATCAGCGCCGCAGGCCTGCACAACACCTACGGCAAGCTGCTGCCCGAGTCGGTGGGCGCGCGCCACAAAATGGCCGACAAGCTGGCCGCATTCAAGCCATCCGTCTCGCACCTGGGGCTGTACATTGGCCTCAAAGGCAGTGCACAAGATTTAGGCCTGCAGCAAGCCAACCGCTGGATCTACCGCGACTACGACCACGACAAAAGCCTGGCGACCTTCCTGAAGAAGCCCAACACCGATTTTCCGTTGAACTACATCTCGTTTCCGTCCAGCAAAGACCCGGCATGGGACAGCCACTACCCCGGCAAATCCACCATCGACGTCATCTCACTGGCGCCCTATGAGGGGTTTAAAAAATGGGAACACAAGCCCTGGAAGAACCGGGGTGCCGACTACGACGCCTTCAAAGAAACGCTGTCGCAAAAACTGCTGGAAGACGTCTACAAACAAGTGCCCCAGGTGCGCGGCAAGGTGGACTACTACGAGCTGTCCACGCCTTTGTCCACCGCCCATTTCAGCAACTACGACCACGGCCAGGTCTATGGCCTAGACCACTCGCCGGAGCGCTTTGCGCAGAGCTGGGTCAAGCCCAGCACCCCCATCAAGGGCCTGCACCTGACCGGGCAAGACATTTTGTTTTGCGG
Organism: Burkholderiales bacterium; assembly: GCA_038230175.1. Classification (GTDB taxonomy): domain Bacteria; phylum Pseudomonadota; class Gammaproteobacteria; order Burkholderiales; family Burkholderiaceae_C; genus Allorhodoferax. Next base: position 12,630 of record JBBRNS010000015.1, on the reverse strand, counting down.
CGTGGCCTCGGCCATGATGTCGGGCGTGCTCACCGCCACATCGGTTCTGGGTGTGGCGGCCGTCAAATTTATGCCCGGGATTATTGCCCCGCAGCAGCGCTGGCTGCGCACGGTCATCGGTGCATTGCCGGTGGGCGCAAGCCGGGCCACGTCTGCTGCGGACGTTACAAAACTGGCGCCGCCCGACCCGGCGCAGCGCAATTTTGTGGCGCGGTGCGTGGAGGTGGTGGACGTGACGGCGGACGTTAAAGCCTTTCGCTTTGTGGATGCCAGCGGCGCGCCGCTGGACTACAAGGCGGGCCAGTTTGTGACGCTGGCCGTGGAAGTGGCCGGCAAAAAAGTCTACCGCTCGTACACCATGTCATCCACGCCCACGCAAACGGGGCACTTTGAAGTCACCGTCAAACGCGTGGAGGGTGGTGTCGTGTCCAACTGGCTGTGTGACCACATCAAGGTGGGCGACAGGCTTCCCATGACCGGGCCGCACGGCCACTTCACCTGTGCCCCCAAGCCGCGCAAGAAGCTGCTGCTTTTGTCGGCGGGCAGTGGTGTCACGCCCATGTTGTCTATGTCGCGCTGGATACGCGACGTCGGGCTAGACACCGACGTGGTTTACTTCCATTGCGCGCGCACCCAGCAGGATTTGATCTTTGGTGACGAAGTGGTGGAGATGGTCAAAGCCAACCCGCGCTTTGTGCAGCACATCAGCCTGACCCGCAGCTCCGCCGGCGACAAATGGCGCGGGCTCAAGGGCTATCTGAACGCGGCCATGCTGAAAAAAGTGGCTCCCGATTACGCGGAGCGCGAGGTCTATATCTGCGGCCCCGAAGGTTTTATGGCCAGCACCCAAATCCTGCTGCAAGACAGCGGCTTTGCGATGGCGCATTTCCATGCGGAGAGCTTTGGCAACGCCGCCACAGTGGATGCGGCCGGTGGCACCGTGTGCTTCGCCCAATCAGGCCTAGAGGTGGCGTGCACCGGGCAACAGAGCATTCTCGACCTTGCCGACGAGGCAGGCATCAAAATTGGCAGCGCCTGCCGCACGGGCGACTGTGGCGAATGCAAGGTGCGCAAAGTTTCGGGTGATGCGGTGTGTGCCAACAGCGACGGTCTGGACCCCAATGAGGTGGAGGAGGGCTATGTGCTGAGCTGCGTGGCGTTTGTGAATGGCCGTGTAACGGTGGATGCCTGATGAATAGCTAGCTAGCCGGTTTGCATTTGGTCCGTCACGCCACCCAGAGCAATATTCAATCTAAAGGGCCTTTTTTGACACTGGCGATTTCAATGCCAAGTCCAGCGAGCGCATCAATTCGCCGATCCGGATAGGTTTGGTCAGGTAGTCGAAAAAACCTGCCGCAAGGCACCGCTCGATGTCACGGGGCAGCGCGTTGGCGCTTATCGCGATGATGGGAATGTGCGCCGTCAAAGGATCGGCGCGCAGAATTTTCATGGCGTCGAGTCCGTTGATGCCGGGTAGGTTTATGTCCATCAGAATGACGTCTGGCTGGTGCGCACGCGCAAACTCAATGCCGAGGTTTCCGTCGGACGCACTCAGCATGTGCAGGTCTGAGTAACGGGCCAGGAGTTGCTCGATGAGTGCCAAGTTGGCGGGGTTGTCTTCTACATAGAGCAGCGTGAATTTTGGCGTGCCATCTGATACACGGGGGCGCTCTGGTGCCGCGTGCTCAGACTCCAAAATGTCAAATGTGGTCGCATCCGCCAGCTTGAATTCGATCCAAAAAACGCTTCCCACATCGACGGTGCTGTTCACCCCAATCGCACCACCCATTAGTTCGATCAGTCGTTTGGTTACGACCAGGCCGATACCCGTGCCCTCCACAGTGCCAGCCTCTTTGCCCAGACGATTGAACGGCTGAAAAAGCTGCGCTAGCTGTTCTGGCTTCATGCCCAAGCCGGTGTCTTGAATACTGATGCGAATCGAATCGGAGCCCACCAAAGTGCAGGTGACGGTAACCGCGCCACCGGGTCGGTTGTACGTGATTGCGTTGGAAAGTAGGTTGATCAAAACCTGCTTTGTTCGGATGCGATCGGCGTTGACGAAGTAGGCCGATTCAAGTGGTGAAACGGTGATGGTGATTGCACGGTCGCTAGCCTGCGGACCCACCATGGCTAGGCAGTCGTTCATCACTTCGGCAAGCGAGACGGGCTCTAGCGACAAACTAACCTTGCCCGAATCGATCTGCGCCAGGTCGAGCACCTCATTGATCAGTTTGAGCAAATACCATCCAGCGCGCAGGATCTGCTCCAGGCTGCGCTGCTGCTTTTGCGTGGGCGGTGACGTGTCGGATTCGATCAATTGGGCAAAGCCCAGAATGGCGTTAAGCGGCGTGCGCAGCTCATGACTCATGCTGGACAAGAAATCTGACTTCCCGCGGTTCGCCTTTTCAGCCACGGCGGTGGCGCGCTCCAGCTCGGCATTTTTCTCATGCAGCAGTTGATCGAGGTGCTTGCGCTCGGTAATATCGCGGGCCGCGGCGAGCACGCCCAGGACCGTGCCCTTGTCATCCCGGTAAACGGCGGCGTGGTAAAGCACGTCCATGATGCCACCGCTTGCGTGGCGAATGGCAAGAGGGTAGTCGCGCAGAATACCCTCGGAGAAGACGGTTTTGTAGCCTATGCGCGCCTTGTCAGGTTCGGTGAAATAGTCTGAAAAGTCCGTGCCAATAAGTTGCTCTCGCGGCACACCCGTGGCCTGCACGGAGGCTTGGTTCACGTCGGTGATCGTGCCGTTTGTGCTGATGGTGACCAATGGGTCCAGACTGGCCTCGATCAAGCTGCGGGCGTAATGCGAGAGTGTTTCGGCGCGCTCTTTGGCTTGAAAAAGTTCGGATGTCCTGGCGCGCACCGCATCAGCAAGGCTCTCACCCCGTTTTTCTAGTTCAACGGTGGACTTCTCAATGCGCACAATCATGCTGTTGAACGCACGCGCCAGGTTGCCGATTTCATCGTTCTGCGCCAGCGTGAGGCGGTAGGCGTAATTGCCTTGCGCCAACTCCGTTGTCCCCGTCTCAAAAATACGCAGGGGGAGCAGGATGCGCCTGCGCACCAGTAGCCAAACAAAGACGGTGAAGGCCCCCATGGCCAGAATAACCAGCCCGATCGACACTTGCATGGTGCGCAAGGCCGCCTTGGCCTCGTCCCGGTTGCCACGCACTAGTTCATTACCGATATCGGTGACTTCCTGGAACACCACCAAGAGCGACGCTACAGCACGGGTCTGTGTGGTCACCTCTAAATCTGGCCTTGCGGTGGGGGGCACGGCCGCAGTTGCGCCAGGCTGAACGATCAAGCGTGGATAGATGATTTCCATCAGCGCAATGCGCATCCGAATCTGATCCAGATTTGCCTTCTCGCGCGGTGAGGTGGCGTGCATGCGGTCAATCTCACCGCGGATACTGGCGATCTTGCGCGACCACTGATCTTGGCCACGCACCTTGTTAAAGAAAGCTGTTTCTACCGCCACTTGCCGTAGCTGGCTTGCGCTGCGGATCAAATCCTCGGCGGCATTGATATCGGTCGATGCCTCGTCGATACGGTCTGCCGAAAACAGCGTCACCCCAATGGCAGCCGGAATAATCAGGGCTGCCAGCACCAGCAACCCGTTGATCTGCAAGCGGATCTTCACAGTGGGGCCCTAGTGCACGACCGTGACCGCAGTCGGCTGCACCGCCTCGAGGTCTTGGTACTTCATGGAATTGAGATAGTTCGGCATTGGCCGGGGCTCGATCAGCCCCTTTTTCATCGCCCAGCGGGTTTGCTCATCCAGTGCCAGCAGCATCGCTTGGTCGAGCGAGACTGCGAAGTTTTCGGGCTCAAACAGTTGCGCCATGGTGGCATCGTCAATCTTGAGTGCACCACCAACAAAGCGGCGCGCCTCTACCGGATGGGTGCGGGTTGCCTGCTGGGCAGCAATCAAGGCGCGCAGGACGCCTTGGACTTCTTGCGGATGGCTGTCGATGTACGACGGTTTGCCCACCAGTATGAAGCGGAAGGCATAAACATCTTCGCCATAAAAAACCTTGATGCGATCCCCCATTTGCGCTGCCAACTCAGCCAGAAAAGGCTGAAACAGCACCGCCGCGTCAAGCTGGCCGCCTTTGAAGGCACTGATTGCCGCGTCCATGCGCAGGTCTGCCAATGTCACCTTGTCAGTGGGGACACCATGGACTTCGAGCATGGCATCCAGAAAGTAGGGCATATTGGTTCCCTTGCTCACGCCGATAGACCTGCCCTTGAGGTCTTCAATGCGATTGATGCCCCGATCGCTATGGGCAACGATTGCGAGGGCGCGGCGGCTCTTTGAAATACCGGCCAGCATGGCAATGTCGGCACCACCAAAAAGCGCAAACATGACGGGTGTATCGGCCACCACCGCCAAATCTGCTTTGCCTTCCAAAACGGACGTTAACGCGTCTTTGCCCAAGGCGAAGGGTACGCTGGTGACATCCACACCCGCCTTCTGGAACAGGCCCTGCCCAGACGCAACCAGCACCAGCGCGCTGTTGATCTGCATGGGCACTGCGATAGAAACTTTTGGTAACGCAGCAGTGGATGCGGCGGGTGGGCGAAAGAGCAGAAATGCCCCCACACCGGCAGCCAGTGCCGTGAGCAGGAGCAGCACACGGCGTTGGCTTAACGCCATGGGTTGCTGCCGTTGGAAATGGGGGTCATGGTGTGGCGTCCTGTTTCACAAAATAACTGCAGTGTGTAGGAAAAAATCTGGCGCGCCACGGGATTGCGCCAGTAGACGGTGGGATTGTCACACAGTGCGTCAGTGGGTCGACAAATGACCGGTCTTCACGAAGATGGTGCAGCCTTCTTTGCTAAAAGGCTGGTGCATGCTCATGTGCGGGCTCCTGATCCAAGTGCCGCTGGGGTAGCGCCCGTGCTCGTCTTCAAATACGCCATCCACCACAAAAATCTCTTCGCCACCAAAATGCCGGTGGGGGTTGAAGTAGGTTTGCGGCGCCCACCGAACCAGTGTGGAGCCCAGACCTTGTCGCATCAATGGCATCACGGTAAGGCCCGGAACCATGCCTTGTAGCCATTCTGCCGTGCGTGTGTCGACCACTTCCCGTTGTTGTTGATCCGCACCCAGGTGCCTGAGTTTGACAAAAAGAACACAGCCCGCGTCGCTGCGTGGTGCGTGGGATGACCCGGGCGGGTTCATCAGGTAAGTCCCCGCCGGATAGTCGCCATACGCGTCGCTCAATACGCCTTCGAGCACCAAGATTTCTTCACCCAGCAAATGCGTATGCGCGTCGAATTGCGCGCCCGGCAAATAGCGCACGATGGATGTGGCTTTGGCTACCTCACCACCCATACGCTCTAACATGCGGCGCTCTACGCCTGCCTGTGGGCTTGGTACCCAATCCATATCGTGGTGGTTGATAACCACCCGTTGGCTGTAGTCGTCGTTTAAGTGCATTGAAGGGGTCTCTTTTGCCGATTGCTCTAAAGCACGGCGTCGTGGGTCGGCGGGCTCAGGGGGTATCGTTTTGTGCAGCGCTGGCTTCAAGTGGGCCTGGTGTAGTCGCATTGGCCTCGGGCGGTGCGGGGCGGCTCATAGCGGTGCCGTTCCATTGTTGGCCGCACCAGCACAGGCCGTCGGCGTTGATGAGGCAGGTTCCGGTTCCGCAGCAGCGTTCGTCTTCGTCCATGGGGTGTCCTCAATAACCGTTGTTGAAAGGGTCGCTTGCCACTGTGGCAGCATACGTAGTCCCAGATTTTGCTAGAAGTTGCCCGGCCCGTGTGGCTGAGGGCTTTTTAGTACCGACCCAAAAAGTGAGTGATCCATGTCCGCCCTCAATGTTTTAGGCACGGCCTTACAGGCCTGCTCATTTGCCCCGCTCACTGGTTATTACCGCGATGGCTGCTGCAACACCGACGAGCACGACCATGGAACCCATGTGGTTTGCACCAAAGTTACTGCGGATTTTTTGGCCTATTCGCTGCAGCGGGGGAACGACTTGGTGACCCCCAGGCCCGACTACCGCTTTGTCGGCCTGCAGCCTGGCGACCGCTGGTGCTTGTGCGTCAACCGCTGGCTAGAGGCCTTGCAGGCTGGGGTCGCTCCGCCCGTTCATCTGGAGGCAACCCACGCCAATGCCCTTGAACGCGTGAGCCTGGAGCAACTCAAGGCGCACGCCCTGTAGGCGCCGCGCATGCGCATCCACAATTACTCCATATTTGGGCGCCAGACTCCCTTCATCCAGCCAATTTCTGGCTTTATGAAGGAGAACCGCGATGCCCTCACAACAAACTGCTCGGCGCGCCGGGTGCGTTGCATGGAGCTGGGCCGCCCTCGGCCTGATGCCGCTGGTATTGCTTGCCTGCGGTGGCGGCAGTAGCAGCGTATCGCCCGCCCCACCGACTGCGACGGTGGCATCCGTGGCGAATGATCGGGTCGGCTTGGGGCAGTTGATTTTTAAGGACGCCAACTTGTCTGAGCCGCGCGGCACCGCCTGCGCCGCCTGCCACCAAGCCTCACAGGGATTTGCGGGGAACCACGGATCAACCATCGGCGCCGCACTGGGCAGCACGCCGGGCTCTTTGGGGCTGCGCAATGCCATGACCAACAGCTATATGGGATCGATCCCTGCGTTCTCTTTTGTCACGACGAATGGGGAAACCGAGGCGACTGGCGGCCATTTTTGGGATGGCCGCGCCGACACGCTGGCATTACAGGCCTTGGGGCCACTGCTTAACCCGCTGGAGATGAACAACCCCAGCCGCAAGGCCGTGGTCGACAAAATCGCTGCTTCTGGCTACGCGGCCCTTTTTAAGCAAGAGTTTGGTGCCACCATCTTCAACGACACCGATGCTGCATTCACCCAAATTGGCGTCGCCATCGAAGCGTTTGAGCGCAGCCAACTCCAACCCTTTAGCTCCAAATTTGATGCGGTGGTGCGTGGCCAGGCGGCGTTTGCGTCCGCAGAAGCACGGGGCTTGGCTTTGTTCCAAAACGCAGGCAAGGGCAACTGCGCAGCCTGCCACCTGATGAACGCCAGCAGCAGGCGGCCTGAAGACTCTTTGTTCTCAGAGTTCACCTACTACGCCATTGGTGTGCCACGCAATATGGCTATCCCCAGAAACGCCGACCCTGCCTTTTTTGACCTCGGTCTTTGTGGCCCCGAGCGCACCGCACCCGTGCTGCCCGCCGATGCAGCACCGGGCGTAACGATTGACCAGTTCTGCGGCAAGTTCCGCATGCCCAGCTTGCGCAACGTGGCGCAGCGTCCGGCCTTCATGCACAACGGCTTCTTCAAAGACCTGCGCGAGGTGGTGCGTTTTTATGCGGGGCGCAATACGTCCACCGTATCCAACGACTTGCCCAGCCAATACCAGGCCAATGTGGAGCGAACCAAGGCACCGTTCGACCGCGTGGCCGGCACTGGCCCGGCACTGTCGGAGCCCGAAATCAATGATATCGTGGCGTTTCTGCGCACCTTGAGTGACGGGTTTCAAGCGCCTTAGTTGGCCCCATCGTTTCAAGCCCCTCGCAGCCATCACAACAATCGCCCCATGCCCTTACCCCGCTTACGGATTGCAACCCAGCTTTCGCTGCTGCTGACGGTTGCGGTGGCCTTGGCTGTCATTGCGGTGGGCGGCTTGAGCGTGTGGAACCTGCGCAGCGGTTTTATTGACTACCTACGCGCGCGGGACGACGCGCAGTTCACCCGCTTTGTGCAAGTGTTGGAGCGCCGCGCGGCGGCCGACCCCAGCATGGCCTGGCTGCGTGACGACCGCGAAGCCATGCGCGAACTGATGGACGAGTTCACCGGGCGGCCACTTCGGACTCGACGCCCACCACCACCCAACCACCCGCCCGATCGCGAGGGCATGCCACCCCCGCCACCCCCGCCACCTGCGGCAGCCGCAGGGGGTAACTTGGGCGATCGCATCACCATACGCGATATGCAAGGCCAACGCCTGGCCGGCAGGCCGCAACCCGCAGGCGGGCACCGGACCGTTCGCGCCATCAAGGTCAATGGTGTGGAGGTCGCCCTCGCGGAGCTGGTGGCTGAGCCAGAGCCTGAGGCCATGGACATCCGCTTTTTGCAGCGCCAATACGCCGGTCTGGCGGGGGCGGGCGTTGGCACGGTCATCATTGCCTTGCTGCTTGGCTGGTGGGTGGCGGGCCGCTGGAGTCGCCCTTTGCGCGAATTGCAGTTGGCCACACAGCGCATTGCCCGGGGCGAAAAGGTGCAGCCATCCGCCCACGCAGATTCGCCCACCAGTCGCTCGGGCGCGGTCGAGATTGACCAACTGGTATCGGATGTCCATGCCATGGCGCTGGCATTGACGGCGCTGGAGGACGCCCGGCGCACTTGGATCGCCCAAATATCCCACGAGCTGCGCACCCCCTTGTCGGTGCTGCGCGGTGAATTGGAGTCGATCGAAGACGGTGCCCGCCAACCCACCCCCGCCGTTATCCGCAGCCTGGGTGAAGAGGTTGCCCAGTTGAACCGTCTGGTGGACGACCTGCACACACTGTCAATGGCCGACCTGGGCCAGATGGCATGCGAAATGGTTGCGGGTGATGCCAATGCGGCCTTGCAGCGCATCGCCCACAAGTTTGACGCACGGGCTCAGCAGATGGGTTTGACCCTAATCATTCAACGCGCTGCCCAGGCGATTGCTGTGGAGTGGGATTTTGGGCGCATCGAACAAATGCTGTCCAACCTGCTAGAGAACAGCCTGCGTTACACCCATGCACCCGGGCATATTGCGGTGGGCTGGACGGCCACTGCGCAGACGCTGCAGTTGGTGGTGCAAGACAGCGCGCCCGGCGTAGCGAGCGCGCACCTGCCAAAACTGTTTGACCCCTTGTTTCGTGTGGATGCCGCGCGCACCCGCACGGGCCAGCATGGCAGTGGCTTGGGTCTGTCAATCGTGCGGGCCATTGCCCGCGCCCACCACGGGTATGTGCAGGCCGATGCGTCTGAATTGGGCGGGTTGGTGCTGCGGGTTGAGTTGCCCTTGCATCCGCAACACCTAGACCGCAGAACACAAGCAAGCTGAGTCAGCCAAAATGAGCGAAACCCCTCCTGCGCAAACCGTCCTGATCATCGAAGACGATGCCAAGATCGCCGACATGCTGGCCAATTACCTGCACATGCACGACTTTGCAACGGTGCTTTGCACCGATGGCAATGACGCCGTGGCCGTGGTGCAGGCCAGCAAGCCCGCGTTGATCCTTTTGGATTTGATGCTACCCGGACTGGATGGCATCGCGGTGTGCAGTGCGGTGCGCGCCTTCTCCAACGTGCCCATCATCATGGTGACTGCGCGTGTGGATGAAATCGACCGCCTTATTGGGTTGGACACCGGTGCCGACGACTATGTCTGCAAACCCTTTAGCCCGCGTGAGGTGGTGGCCCGTGTTAAAGCCTTGCTGCGACGCGCGCAGGGGCCGCTGGCCCAGGCTGCTCGTGCGAATGCCGGGTTTCACTTGGACGAGTCCAGGCTCCAAATCACCTGGCAGGGCGTGCCATTGCCGTTGACGCAGGTTGAGTTTCGATTGCTGCGTGCTTTGTTGGCGCGCCCCGGCCAGGTCTTGGGGCGGGCCCGCCTGCTCGACAGCCTGCATGAAGACATGCGCGATGTGAGCGACCGCGCCATCGACAGCCATATCAAAAACCTGCGCCGCAAACTGGAGCAAGCCAACACCGGCGAGAACACCATCGTCTCGGTCTACGGCGTGGGCTACCGTCTGGACACCTGACGCGTCCAGGGCGGTATTTAGCTCTTGGGCTTGTCTTTCATCGGCGCATGTTCACCACCGGGACCCCGCTGGGGGCGGCAGGCCAGCGGCTTGCCTTCTGGCGCGCCGCAGGTGCCAGTCTCTGCTCCGTGAGGAGCGGTAAAACTGCAGGTAGCACCGATTGCCAGTGATTTACACGCTGCAAACGACTCTGCTGGCGGGCGGCGGTGCTCTTGATTGCCCGGCCCCTGGCCTTGCTGCCCCGCTCCCGAACCTTGCGCATCTTGCGCTGGCTGGGCCGATGCAAGGGCGCAACCCAGTGACAAACCGGCCAACAGCAACACATTAGAAAAATTCATGATGGAACTCCTTGGGTAAGACTGCGAATGTCTAGCAGTGAGGCCCAGTTTGGCACCGGAATATGGATGAAATGTGGAGGGCAGCATGGTGTATGCATCGCTGCCAACGGCCACGGCCTGCTGTGTGAAACCATGCGGCTGGCAGTGTCGTGCTCTGCGCGGGCTTGCCACCAATTCTTTGGGAAAGTTGCTACTATATTCATAGCTGCTTGCGCACGCTATGTGAGGGCTAGCGGCCTAAATGGCTTAATTTTTTCCTCCCTTTGAGCATTGCGTAAAGACCACCGAGTTGGCGCGGATCAGCCGATCCAAAACGGTGGGTTCGCAAATGGTACAGGCGCTTGCCACCGGCGTGATGGGGTGCGGCTTATGCGGTGGGCTATTCAGCCTCGCCAATAGGCACGCAGCTGCAAAACAGGTTGCGGTCGCCATAGACGTTGTCCACCCGGCCCACGCTGGGCCAGTACTTCACGGCTTTGAGTGTGGCCAGCGGGAACGCACCCACCTCACGCGCATACGGCCGGTCCCACGCGTCGCCCATCAGGCTGGCGGCGGTGTGGGGGGCGTGTTTGAGTGGGTTGTTGTCTTGCGGCCATTCGCCGCGTTCGATCTTGGTGATCTCGCCCCGAATGGCAATCATGGCGTTGATAAAACGGTCCAGTTCGGCCAGGGTTTCGCTCTCGGTGGGCTCCACCATCAGGGTGTTGACCACCGGGAAGGAGAGAGTGGGCGCGTGAAAGCCATAGTCCATCAGGCGTTTGGCCACATCTTCAGCCATGACGCCGCTGGTGTCTTTTAGGCCGCGCAGGTCCAAGATGCATTCATGCGCCACATGGCCGTTGGCGCTGGCGTAGAGCGTGGGGTAGTGGTCGCTCAAACGGGCGCTGATGTAGTTGGCCGCCAAAATGGCCGCCTCGGTGGCGTGTTGCAGGCCGTCGGCGCCCATCATGCGGCAGTACATCCAGCTAATCGGCAGCACTGCGGCATTGCCCAGCGGCGCCGCGCTAACCGCACCCGTGCCAGGCACGCCGCCGGTGGCGTGGCCGGGCAAGAAAGGCACCAAGTCGGCCACCACACACACCGGGCCGACACCGGGGCCGCCTCCGCCGTGCGGGATGCAGAATGTTTTGTGCAGGTTCAGGTGGCTGACGTCGCCGCCAAACTCGCCGGGGGCCGCGGTGCCCACCAGGGCGTTCATGTTGGCGCCGTCCACGTAGACGCGCCCACCGTGCTGGTGCACTAGGGCGCACAGCTCTTTCACACTGGTTTCAAACACACCGTGGGTGCTGGGGTAAGTAATCATCACTGCAGCCAAATTGGCGCTGTGCTGCTCGCACTTGGCCTTCAAATCGGCCATGTCCACGTTGCCCATGTCGTCGCATTTGGTGACGACCACGCTCATGCCCACCATCATCGCGCTGGCGGGGTTGGTGCCGTGCGCGCTTGAGGGAATCAGGCAGATATTGCGGTGGCCTTGGCCAATGCTCTCGTGGTAGGCCTTGATGACCAACAGACCGGCGTACTCGCCTTGGCTACCGGCGTTGGGTTGCAGGCTGATGCCCGCATAGCCGGTGGCGGCGCACAACCAGGCACGCAACTGCTCGTCTAGCTCGGCGTAGCCTTCGCGCTGGTCGGCCGGGCAGAAGGGGTGGATGTTGGCAAACTCGGGCCAGGTGATGGGAATCATCTCGCTGGTGGCGTTGAGCTTCATGGTGCAAGAGCCCAGCGGAATCATGCTGCGGTCCAGCGCCAAATCTTTGTCCGACAGCATGCGGATGTAGCGCAGCATGCCGGTCTCAGAGTGGTGGGTGTTGAACACCGGATGGGTCATAAACGCGCTGGTGCGGCGCAGGGACGCGGGGATGAGCAGCTCCACGCCTTGCTCGTAGTCGCTGACTTGGGGCAAGACCTGCCCGTGCATGGCGAAGAAGCTCCACAGGGCCTCTACGTCGGCGCGGGTGGTGGTTTCGTCCAAAGAGACGCAGACCGTATTTTTACGGTCCAATCGCAGGTTAGCCCCCGCAGACAGTGCGCGAGCAGCTATCAAATTAGTAGCATCACCGGTTTGTACACACAGGGTGTCAAACGCCGTTGCGTGGGTCAGTGTGTAACCCATAGCTTGCAGGCCTTTGGCCAATATGGCGGTATACGTTGCCACACGCTGGGCAATGCGCGTCAGGCCCTCGGGGCCGTGGTACACCGCATACATGCTGGCCACCACGGCTGGCAACACCTGCGCGGTGCAGATGTTGGAAGTGGCTTTTTCGCGGCGAATGTGCTGCTCGCGCGTTTGCAGGGCCAGGCGGTAGGCGGGGTTGCCGTGGGTGTCCACACTGACGCCCACCAAGCGGCCGGGCATGGAGCGCTTGAATTCGTCGCGGCAGGCCATGTAAGCGGCGTGGGGCCCGCCGTTGCACAGGGGCATACCAAAGCGCTGGGTGTTGCCCACCACAATGTCGGCGCCCATTTCGCCGGGGGTGGTAAGCAGGGTCAGTGCCAGCAGGTCGGCAGCCAGAATCAGCGCTGCGTTTTTGCTGTGGATGG
>JBBRNS010000014.1:0-29592 GCA_038230175.1 Burkholderiales bacterium | reverse complement strand
GGGTATTGATAGCGGGGGGGCAAAGTGTGTACAAAACGAGCCGGGAAAACCCCTAGCTTGGGTCGATATTCAGTATGAAAATATTTGCCCGTCGTTTTCAACGTAGGGTTGGTACGGACCGGTGCCGCTGTGGGCCGACAGCGATGCCGGCACAAAAGAGCCCTGCTGCACGTCAAAGATCTGGATATCGCCGTCTTCAATCACGTAATGCCATCCATGCAAGGTAAGCCGACCCGCCTCGACCTCCCTGCGCACCATGGGGTAGGCCATGAGGCGCTCAAGTTGCAGCACGACAGCCCGCTGCTCCGTACGGCGCATCGCCTCGGGGCTGGATTGCACCGGTAACAAAGCTTCCTCGGCCAACTTGAGCCAAGCTTTCAAAGCAATGGCTTCATCGGGCACACCTTCGTAGGCCGCACGGATGGCACCACAGTGGCTATGGCCGCAAATGATGATGCGCTCCACATGTAAGTTGAGTACCGCAAACTCGATGGCCGCGGTCGTTCCATGCAGGCCAACCCATTGCCGAGCCGCCTCAAAATGGGTGCGCGCCCCTGAGGGGCAGACGCTGCCAGCGTCGTGGGGGCTAGACAAATAGCCGTCATACGGGGGCACAAAGGCCCCCACATTGCGCACGATGAATAGCTCGCCCGGCTCAGCGCCAGTCAGCAAATACGGCACCAAGCGCGAATCCGAGCACCCGATGAACAAGGTCTTGGGGTGCTGGCCCTGGTGGACCAAATCCTGAAACCGCTGCTGGTGCAGCGGAAAATAATCGGACTTGAAGTTGCGTAACCGCAGCAGGAGTTCGTCTGGGCCTGCAGCGGCCGCTGTCATTGCACCAAGGGCGAATCCGCCCCCTCCAAATCAATGCCATCGAGTTGCGCTTGACCCACGAGCAAACTCATGTATTGGCGCAAAGCTTTGGAGCGCGACTGCAGCGTCAGCTGGGCGGCAATGCGCTCGTGCACGTCGGCATACGACTTTTGCTCACCCTCACGGCGGCCCAGCACCTCCATGATGTGAAAGCCAAAGCGCGAGTGCATCAACTTGGTATGCACCCCGTTACCGCGCTGGGCATGTGAATCGTGAAACAACTCTTTGGCAAGCTCGGGCGCGCAGTCTTCTGGTGTGACCCAGCCCAAATCACCACCCTGTGTGCTGGTAGGGCAGTTGGACAACTCTGCCGCCAATTGTTCGAAGCGACCTACCGGTGCGTTCTTGTGTAACAACTCCAGCAAAGCCTTTTCCGCATGCGTAGCCAGTGCCTGCACATTCACTCCCGGGGTGACGGCAAACAAAATATGGCGCAGGTGCAGGGCCTGCCCCACCACAAACTGCGCCTTGTTGGCATCAAAGTAGCGCTGGCATTCTTCGTCGGTCGGCAAGGGCGTGGCCACTGCCCCATCCACCATCGTCTCCACAATCTGGCGTTCTGCGTCATTCAATTCGGGCGCCACCAGGCCTTTGTGGCGTGGCAACAAACCGGCTTTGACGGCTTCTTGGCGCAAGAGCTCTGCATAGGCCAGCTCTTGTACCGCCTCCATCGGCGGGTTCTGGCCCTGCTCGAACAAGGCAATGCCGTTGATGGTGGGCACAGGGTTGGCCAAAGCTGCGGCAGCCGTGGCGCACCCACAAGAGCCGCTACCGCAGCCCTGCGAGGCAGAATTTTGGGATTGCATGGTGAGTCCTTGTCTTGTAGTTAGTTACCGCGGCGTTGGCTCAAAGGGGTGCTGGGTGTCACACCCAGGCGGCGGCTGCGCACCACTTGGTAGGGTCGCACCAGATACGCGACCGTGCCAAAACCACTCCAGACATGCACCAAGCGGGTGAAGGGGAAGATCAAAAAGATCGACATACCCAAAAACATGTGCATCTTGAAGACAAGGCCGGCTTCAGCCAACAGCTCCGGCGCACCGGCCTGGAAGGTCACGATGCTTTGGGCCCAACCTGCCAACTTCATCATCATGCTGCCATCTAAATGCTGTGCCGACAGCGGAATGGTGGCCAAGCCCAGAACCAACTGCAACCACAACAAAACCAAGAGCACGATGTCGCTGGTCTTGGAGTTGGCACGAATGCGCTCGTCAAACAGGCGGCGGTGCAGCAGCAGGCTCACGCCCATAAGGCCAAACACGCCAAACAAGCCGCCCGACACCATGGCCATGATCTGCTTGTTGCCGGCGCTGATGAAGTGCTCGTACACAAAGTGCGGCGTCAACATGCCAACGGTGTGGCCAAAAAACAGGAACAACACACCCACGTGGAACAGGTTGCTGCCCCAACGCAGCTGGCCAGTGCGCAGCAACTGTGAGGAGTCGCTCTTCCAGGTGTATTGGTCGCGATCGAACCGCAAAAGGCTGCCCAGCAAGAAAACGCTCAGGCAGATGTAGGGATAGATACCAAAGAGGAAATTATCGAGGGGGGTCATGCTCTTGCTCCCTGAGTCGTCGCGTTTTTGCGAACAAAGTGAATGGGTTGGGCCTCGCCCGGCTTGGCTTGCCCTTTGGTACTGCAGCCGTCAAAGGCCATGGGCTCAACCCAGGCGTCGTCCATCGCTTCATCGGCGACGACCGGCACGGCCTGCACCTTTTGGCCGGCCAGCTCCAGCACCGCAGCAACCAGCGTTGCGTACGGGCTCTCACGCTTGAGCAGCGCACTGAAGATAGCGGTCAAGATGTGCGCCATCTCGCCCAAAAATTCAGCAGCCAACTTGGGCGGCTGGGTGGAGGCGAACTCCATCACCACGCACAGGTGGTCCGGCAGTTCGTCCGCGCCCATGCACAACCCGGCTTTGTCGTAAGTCTTGGCCAGGTCCACCATGGCCGGGCCCCGATCACGCGAATCACCGTGCACATGCTCGAACAGATGCAGCGATGTCGCACGGCCCCGATCGAATGTTTCCACGTAACGGGCTTCCACCGCCATCGGATCCAAACGGGCCAGATCGGCCGCCATGGCTTTGATCTCCAGCCGCCGGGCTGCGGGCACTGCGCCCTCGGCTTGGATGGCTTCGACCAACTGGGGCAACTGGGCACGCAGCTTGGCGTCGGGATACGCCAGCATCAAGGCCAGCGCACGCAGGGAATACTTGTTGTCTTTCATCGTGTTCTCCTGATCCGTTAAACCATGGACTTGATGGGGATGGTGCGCGCCTTGCTGCCACCAAACAAACTCGTCTCGGACGCGCCATCTGAGCAGCCGTTGCCAAACGAGAAGCCGCAGCCGCCACGCAGGTCAAACGCGTTTTCAGCGTATTCACGGTGCGATGTGGGGATGACAAAGCGGTCTTCGTAGTTGGCAATCGCCATGATCTGGTACATCTCTTCCACCTCGGCCACCGACAGCCCGGTTTGCTCCAATACGGCCAGGTTTTGCACGTTGTCCACATGCTTGCTGCGCTGGTAAGCGCGCATGGCCAGCATGCGTTCCAGTGCGCGCACCACGGGACCAGTGTCCCCAGCAGTGAGCAGGTTGGCCAGGTACTGCACGGGGATGCGCAGTTGGTTGACGTCGGGGATCTCGCCATTCAGACCGACATGACCGGCATTGGCTGCCGAGTTGATCGGTGACAAAGGTGGCACATACCAGACCATGGGCAATGTGCGGTACTCGGGATGCAAGGGCAAAGCCACTTTCCACTCGACCGCCATCTTGTAGACGGGGCTGTTACGCGCGCCATCCATCCAAGCATCAGGGATGCCATCGATGCGGGCTTGCTTGATCACCTCAGGGTCATTGGGGTTCAGGAAAATGTCGAGCTGGGCCTGGTACAGGTCTTTCTCGTTTTCCACGCTGGCCGCCTCGGCAATGCGGTCAGCGTCATACAAGACCACGCCCAGGTAACGGATACGGCCCACGCAGGTCTCGGAGCAGACGGTGGGTTGACCCGCTTCGATACGTGGGTAGCAGAAGATGCACTTCTCGGCCTTGCCCGATTTCCAGTTGAAGTAAATCTTTTTGTAAGGGCAGCCCGAGACACACATGCGCCAACCACGGCATTTGTCTTGGTCGATCAGCACGATGCCGTCGTCTTCACGCTTGTAGATCGAACCACTGGGGCACGATGCCACGCAGGCCGGATTCAGGCAGTGCTCGCACAGGCGTGGCAGGTACATCATGAAGGTGTTCTCAAACTGCCCCATCATGTCTTTCTGGACCTTGTCAAAGTTATCCAGATTGGAGTCCTTGCTGCGTTTGGCAAACTCGCCACCCAGAATTTCTTCCCAGTTCGGGCCCCATTCGATCTTCTCCATGCGTTTGCCGGTGATCAGGCTGCGCGGGCGGGCGGTTGGTGGTGCCTTGACCTCGGGTGCCGACTGCAGGTGGTCGTAGTCGAAGGTGAAGGGCTCGTAGTAGTCGTCAATGGACGGCATATTGGGGTTGGAGAAGATGCGCATGAGCAGCTTCCACTTGCCGCCTTGCTTGGGCTCGATGGAGCCGTCGGCTTTGCGGACCCAGCCCCCGTTCCATTTGGTTTGGTTTTCCCACTCTTTGGGGTAACCAATGCCGGGCTTGGATTCCACATTGTTGAACCAGGCGTATTCCATGCCGGGGCGGCTGGTCCAAACGTTTTTGCAGGTGACCGAACAGGTGTGGCAACCGATGCACTTGTCCAAGTTCAGCACCATGGCGATTTGCGCGCGTATTTTCATTCTTGTTCTCCTAGGCGTTAGGCTTGAATGGTGGGGGCGGCTTCACCGTCGAGCCAATCGATCTTGCGCATCTTGCGCACCACCACAAACTCGTCGCGGTTGGTACCAATGGTTCCGTAGTAGTTAAAGCCGTAGCTGAACTGTGCGTAGCCGCCAATCATGTGCGTGGGCTTGGTCACGATGCGGGTCACCGAGTTGTGAATACCGCCACGGGTTCCCGTGATCTCAGCACCTGGGGTGTTGATGATCTTCTCCTGCGCGTGGTACATCATGGCCATGCCGGGGTTCACCCGCTGGCTTACCACCGCGCGGGCCGCAATGGCGCCGTTGGCGTTGAACAACTCGATCCAGTCGTTGTCCACAATCCCTGCATCTTTGGCGTCGTCTTCACTCAGCCACACGCACGGACCACCTCGGCTCAGGGTGAGCATGATCAGGTTGTCCGTGTAGGTGGAGTGGATACCCCACTTCTGGTGCGGCGTGATGAAGTTCAAAGCAATCTCTTTGTTGCCGTTGGGAATGCGACCCTTGTGACCTTCGACGGTCTTCAAGTCCACCGGTGGGCGGTAGCTGGTGAGGCCCTCGCCAAACGCTGTCATCCACGGATGATCCAGGTAGAAGTGCTGACGCCCGGTGAGGGTGCGCCATGGGATCAATTCATGCACGTTGGTGTAGCCGGCGTTGTACGACACGGTTTCACTCTCGATACCGCTCCAAGTCGGGCTGGAGATGATCTTGCGCGGCTGTGCCTGAATGTCGCGGAAACGGATTTTTTCGTCTTCGCGGTGGATCGCCAAATGGGTATGGTCGCGTCCGGTAATTTTGGACAATGCCTCCCACGCTTTAACAGCCACATGGCCATTGGTCTCGGGGGCGAGTTGTAAAATCATCTCGGCCGCATCGATGTCGGTCACGATTTTGGCCATGCCTTTGGTGACGCCTTCGGTGTGAACCGTGCCGTTCAGGCTCTGCAGTTGCTTGACCTCGGTTTTGGTGTCCCAGCCGATGCCCTTGCCGCCGTTGCCAGCCTTTTCCATCAAGGGGCCCAGCGCGGTAAAGCGGGCAAAAGTGTTGGGGTAGTCCCGCTCAATCACGGCAATGGTGGGAGCGGTCTTGCCGGGAATCAGATCGCACTCCCCTTTGTGCCACTCTTTCACATCAAACGCTTGCGCCAACTCAGAGGGCGTGTCGTGCATCAGCGGGGTGAGCACCACTTCTTTTTCCACACCCAGATGGCCTACGCAGACCTTGCTGAACGCCTCGGCAAAGCCTTTGTAGATGTCCCAGTCCGAACGCGATTGCCACGCCGGGTCTACGGCGGTGGACAGCGGATGGATGAAGGGGTGCATATCGCTGGTATTGAGGTCGTTCTTCTCGTACCAAGTGGCGGTGGGCAACACGATGTCGGAGTACAGACAGGTGGTGCTCATGCGAAAGTCCAGCGTAACCAACAGGTCCAGCTTGCCCTCAGGCGCCTTGTCGTGCCATTGCACTTCGGTTGGCTTGGCTTCTTCCGCTCCCAAATCTTTGCCCTGCACACCGTTGGTGGTGCCCAAGAGGTGCTTCAAGAAGTACTCATGGCCCTTGCCGCTGGAACCCAACAGGTTGGAGCGCCACACCAGCATGTTGCGCGGCCAGTTGGCGGGGTGATCTGGGTCTTCGCAGCTCATTTTCAGACTGCCGTCTTTGAGGGACTTGACCACATAGTCTTTAGCGTCCATACCCGCAGCCGTAGCATCCTTCACGACTTGCATCGGGTTGGTTTGCAGCTGGGGTGCACTGGGCAACCAGCCCATGCGCTCGGCGCGCACGTTGTAGTCAATCAGGCTGCCACCGAACTTGGACTTATCGGCCAGTGGAGACAGGATTTCTTCGACACCCAGTTTTTCGTAGCGCCACTGGTCGGTGTGCGCGTAGAAGAAGCTGGTGCCGTTCATCTGGCGGGGTGGGCGCACCCAGTCCAGAGCAAATGCCAGGGCTGTCCAGCCGGTTTGGGGGCGCAGCTTTTCTTGGCCCACATAGTGCGCCCAGCCGCCGCCGCTTTGGCCAATGCAGCCACACATCATCAGCATGTTGATGATGCCGCGGTAGTTCATGTCGGAGTGGTACCAGTGGTTCATGGCCGCGCCGATGATGACCATGGACTTGCCACGGGTTTTGTCGGCGTTGTCGGCAAACTGGCGCGCCACAGCAATGATCTGGTCGCGCTTGACGCCGGTGATCTGCTCTTGCCACGCAGGGGTGTAAGGGGTGTTTTCGTCGTAGTTGAGTGCCGCGTTCTCACCAGGAATACCACGGGCCACGCCGTAGTTGGCAACGGTCAAGTCAAACACGGTGGCCACCAGCGCGTAGCGCTCCTCGCCGGCCTTGCCGAGCTTGATGCGGCGCACGGGCACTTTGCGCACCAGCACGTCGTCGGGCGCCTGCCCCTGCTTGTTGGCGGTGAAATTGGGAGTATCAATACCGCCAAAGTAGGGGAAGCCGACCTCGCCAACCTCATAGTCCGCAGCGCTGCCGTCTTTGCCTGCTTCCATCATGCTCAGCTTGAGCTTAACGGTGCCGTTGTCACGCGCTTCTTTGCTTTCCAGATTCCACTTGCCGATGTCGGCACGGCCTTCTGCGCCCCAGCGGAAACCGATGGAACCGTTGGGCAAAACGATCTTGTCGTTCTCGTCAATGGCAACGGTTTTACACTCGGGGTTGTTGTCTTGGCCGAGCTTGCCATTGAAGTCGCTGGCACGCAGGTAGTGGCCGGGCACCATAACTTTGCGGCCATCGGGCAAGGTGCGCTCTTCCAATTGCACCAAATTCGGCATGTCGGTGTAACGGCGCACGTAGTCATCGAAGTAGCTGCTGCGCTTGTCAAAGTAAAACTCTTTGAGAATGACGTGGCCCATGGCCATGGCCACGGCGGCATCGGTGCCCTGCTTGGGGTGCATCCACAGATCGGCCAGTTTGGCGACTTCGGAGTAGTCGGGCGTGATGGCCACCGTCTTGGCACCCTTGTAGCGCACCTCGGTGAAGAAGTGCGCATCGGGCGTGCGGGTCTGGGGCACGTTGGAACCCCAGGCAATGATGTAGTTGGAGTTGTACCAGTCAGCCGACTCGGGCACGTCGGTTTGCTCGCCCCACACCTGCGGGCTGCTGGGAGGCAAATCGCAATACCAGTCGTAAAAGCTCAGTGGCACGCCACCGATGAGCGACAGGTAGCGGCTGCCCGCGGCATAGCTGACCATTGACATGGCCGGAATGGGTGAGAAACCGACGATCCGGTCGGCACCGTATTTTTTGACGGTGTAGACGTTGGCGCTGGCAATCAGCTGGTTCACTTCGTCCCAGGTGCTGCGCACAAAACCGCCCAGACCGCGCTGCTTTTGCCACTCGCTGCGAGCGGCGTCGTTCTCCACCACCATGGCCCATGCATCGACCGGCGTCTTGGACACGGCCAGCGCTGCACGCCACTTCTCCAGCAAACGGCCACGCACCATGGGGTATTTGACGCGGTTGGCGCTATAGAGGTACCAGCTGTAAGACGCCCCACGGGCACAGCCACGCGGCTCGTGGTTGGGCAAATCATCCCGCGTGCGGGGGTAGTCGGTCTGCTGGGTTTCCCAGGTGACGATACCGCCTTTGACATAAATCTTCCACGAGCAAGAACCCGTGCAGTTCACGCCGTGCGTAGAGCGCACGATCTTGTCGTGGGCCCAGCGGTCGCGGTAGGCGTCCTCCCAGGTGCGGTCTTCACCGGTGGTGACTCCGTGGCCGTCGGAGAAGCTTTCAGTGGGAGCCGAGAAGTGGCTCAATCGATCTAGGAAGTGGCTCATAGCAGGACCTCTGTGGACGAAATTATTAGACAAATCGGGCTGTAGCCCTCATGGAACGTGCGCAAGCAGCTATCAAAACAGGAGCGTTTCATAGCCGGTGCAATCATGGGTTTTTGATCTCTGCGCCGGCGCGCAGATAGAACCACCAGTTGAGAAACAGGCACAGCCCGTAAAAGATGGCAAAACCGTACATGGCGTTCTGGGGGGTGCCGGCCTTGATCTGGGCACCAATGACCACAGGGGCAATAAATGCGCCGTAGGCCGCTACCGCCGAGGTCCAGCCGAGCACAGGGCCCGCCTGGGTGCGGTCAAAGATGAAGCCCACGCTGCGAAAAGTTGAGCCGTTGCCCACGCCGGTGGCGGCGAACAGCACAATGAACAGGGTCATGAAGGCGAAGAAATACTGCTCGGGGTTGGGCGACTGGTAGGCCAGCATCATCACGTAGCCAACAGCCGCAGACGCGCCCACCATCACCACCGACACCCATTGGGTCACGATGGAGCCGCCCAATTTGTCAGAAATCCAACCACCCAAGGGGCGCGTTGCCGCACCAATGAAAGGCCCCATCCAGGCATAGGTCAGTGCGGACGGTGCATTGGGGTTTTTGAGCGCGTGTGACATCACACCGGCTGCGTCAGGAATGTGCTGGAAGCCAAAGATCACGGTAATGGCCAGCGGCAGTGCCATCGAGAAACCGATGAACGAGCCGAAGGTCACCACATACAGCGCTGTCATCGCCCATGTATGCTTGTTTTTGAAAATTTCAAACTGCTTGGCGACGTTCTCTTTCATCGAACCAAAGGCCGCCAAACGCATGACCGCCAACGCCGCGATGATGTCCAGCGGGATGGCCACCCACATATTGAGTACGCCCAAGCCGGTCGGCGCTGGCAGGTACAGATACAACATGAAGATGGAGGGAATAAACGCCAGGGTGTAGAGGTAGGTCACCTTGGCAAACGCGGCCAGCGTACCCTTGGAATCGGGAGACACCGTCTTGAGGTTGCTCATACCAAACCAGCACAGCGCGCTCAGCGGTACGAGCGACAAAATCCACGCAAAACCCGCGTTTTGGATATAGGTGGGTGTTCCGGCCAAAATCTTTCCGAAGATCCAACCGCTGTCTTTAACCAGTGCACGCGACTCGCCACCGAACGCGCCGAACAGACCGACCGTCATCACCAAGGGTATGACGATTTGCATGGTCGTCACGCCAAAGTTACCCAGCCCGGCGTTCAGGCCCAAGGCGGTTCCTTGCAAACGCTTGGGGAAGAAGGTGCTGATGTTGGACATGGAGCTGGCAAAGTTGCCGCCACCCACGCCCGACCACAGAGCCATCAACTGAAACACCCACAACGGCCACTCTGGGTGTTGCAAGGCGATACCGGTGCCCAAGGCGGGCGCCAACAGCATGGCGGTGGTTAGAAAGATGGTGTTGCGCCCACCTGCCAAGCGGATCAAAAACGACGCGGGGATCCGCATGGTGGCGCCAGAGATGCCGGCAATGGCCGTCAGCGTGAACAGCTGCGCCTGGGTAAACGGAAAGCCCAAGTTGAGCATTTGCACAGTAATGATGCCCCACATGCCCCAGACCGCAAATCCGCACAAGAGCGCAGGAATGGAGATCCAGAGGTTGCGGTAGGCGATCTTTTTGCCCGTGCTTTCCCAAAACTGCTCGTCCTCCGGGCGCCAGTCGGTGACGTTGGCGCCAGACGTTTCTTGTGTAGCCATTGTTGTTACTCCAATTAGGGTGCGGTTTTAGTTACGAAGAGAAAAGGCGGTGGCGGTGCTACCCATCACCTGTGAGCGACGCACTTCGGTCCAGTACATCCAGATCAGCGAGACCCAGACCACGCCATACATCAGCATGAAAGCGCTGGAGCGAATGCCGGTGATATCCATCAGGGCACCGAACATGATGGGCAACACGAAGCCACCCAAACCACCCGCCAGACCCACGATGCCGCTGATGGCACCAATGTTGGCGCCGTAGTCGTCACTGATGTACTTGAACACGCTGGCCTTGCCAAAGGCCATGGCGATGGCGAGGGTGAACATCAACGCGGTGAATGTGTAGACATTGAGACCCATGTGGAAGGTGGTGGGGCCATTGACAGTCATCACGGTGAAATCGGTTTGCGGGTACGACAATAAGAACAAGCAAATCCAGCACACCCACATCACCCACCAGGTCACGCTGTGTGCGCCGTATTTGTCCGACATATAGCCGCCCACCGCGCGCAACACGCCGCCCGGCAGCGAGAAGCAAGCGGCTAACAAGGCCGCAATGCGGATGTCAAGGCCGTATTCGCCCACGTAGTACTGCACCATCCAAAGCGATAGCGCTACGTAGCCACCAAAGACGATGCTGTAGTACTGGCAATACTTCAGAACCTTGGGGTCTTTCAACGCTTTGAGTTGGTCGGTGAACTTGATGTGCGAGGGCACTAGGTGGCTCGGATCACTGGCGCTGCCCAACCAGAAGGTAATCAGCGTTCCGAGCATGATGAAGGCATACACCTTAGGCACCATGGTCCAGCCAAAGGCCACCAATATGACCGGCGCCACAAACTTGTTGACCGCAGCGCCCGAATTGCCAGCGCCAAAAATGCCCATGGCCATACCCTGCTTGTTCTTGGGAAACCAACGCGCCACATACGGGGTGCCCACCGAAAAGGCTCCGCCAGCCAGACCCAGCACAAGACCGATCGTGAGAAAGTGCCAGTACTCTGTGGCGTAGGCCATTAGCCAAATGGCCGGAATGGTGATGGCCAACAACACCGCCATCACGATACGGCCACCGAATTTATCGGTCCAGATACCCAGTGGCACACGCACCAGCGAACCGCTCAGGACGGGCATGGCCGTCAAAAGACCAAACTCAGTGGCATTCAGGCCCAATGTTTTCTTCAATGGAATGCCGATAACGGCAAACATCATCCACACCATGAAACACACGGTAAATGCCAGGGTGCTGACCAGCAGCACCGACCAGGCTTTCTTGGAATTTTTTAAATCAGAGGCCATACATCTTTCTCCAAAGGTATGGCTTAACTATCGCAATCCAGCGGGGTTTTGACTATCCGTCTATAGAACGCTTACCGCTGGTAAAAAGAACTATGTCCGCCGCCCCGCAGTAGTTCTGAAGAACTACTCAACCCTGCAATGCGGCAATGTTTGATACAGATCAACCCAAAACGGACGCAGCCGCGTACACGGCAACCTGCACGCGCGATGCCAACCCCAGTTTGCGCAAGATGTGCTGCACATGGACCTTGACGGTGGTCTCGGCAATGTCCAGCGCACGCGCAATTACTTTGTTGCTGTCGCCGCGGGCAATGTAGACCAAAACCTCACGCTCGCGGGCCGACAATGTGGCCAAGCCCGCGGGCGCATCGGCGGCGCTGGGCATCGCCGCGTTGGCGGCCACAGGTGCCGGCTTGCTCCTGAATGCGATAACCAGTTTGGTCATCATCTCCGGGCTGACCACCGATTCGCCCGCCAACACCTTCTCAATGGAGTTGCACAAATCGTCAGACTCAACCGTCTTAAGCAAATAGCCATCCGCGCCCGCCTGCAATGCGGCCGCTAGGTCGTCTTCGTTTTCACTCACGGTAAGCATTAGAATGCGCGCCTCGGGCGCCGCATCTTTGAGTGCTGCAATACCGTCCACCCCGCGCACGCCGGGCAAATGGTTGTCCAGCAAGATCAAGTCTGGCTGCGAGTGCTGTAAACAGCGTAAGGCCTCGCCAATATCGCCTGCTTGGCCGCACACCTCAAAGCGTCCGTCTTGCGACAGCAGGGCCGTGAGCCCCCGTCGGAACAGGTTGTGGTCGTCAACCACCAATAGTTGTATCGATTTCATGGTTTTACAGTCAGACACGCGCAGCCATTACGGGGTGGGACGGCAGTTTCAGCGTCACCGCACTGCCCTGCCCTGGTTGCGAGGCCAGTTGGATCGTGGCGCCAATACGCGCGGCGCGTTCGTTCATGATTTTGAGTCCTACATGGGTTTCATCTTGGGTGAGCGCGGGGTCGAAGCCAACCCCGTCGTCGCGCACCACGAAGCGCCAGCCTTCGCCCTTAAAGACGTCTAGGTCAACCCGGGTTGCGCCCGCATGTTTACGCACGTTGGACAGGGCCTCTTGCACCACATGCAGCACTTGCACCTGCACATCTGACGGAAGCGGCAAGCCGTCTCCGTGCAATTGCATGTGCGCGGGCAAACCCGTCTGGTGCCTGAACTTTTGCAGCGTCTCTTGCAGGGCGCGCTCAATGTCATCGGTATTGGTGCGGGTGCGAAAGTGCACCAGCAGTTCGCGCACGTCGTGGATGCTTTCACGCAAACCCACGTCCAATTCGTCCAACGCCACATTGACCTGATCGGGGTTTGCCTTTTGGGTGGCACTGCGCAGCAGCTGCACCTGTATTTTGAGAAATGCCAGTGACTGGGCAATGGAGTCATGCAGTTCGCGCGCCAGCAAAGCACGCTCTTCGCCAACGGCTGCCTCACGGTCCAGCGCGGCAGCGCGCAGGCCCTCTAGGGAGCTGGCCAAATGGCTGGCCAGCGCGTCCAAAAGTGCCACCTCTTCGGTAAGCAGGGCCACCGGCCCGCGAAAAAACAGGTCAATTTCACCAACCAAACGCTGCTGCAGGCGGATGGGCACACTCACCAAATTTTCATACCCCGCCTTGACACAGTGCCGCACGGGGGCTGCTTCATGGTTGTAGATCGGAATCACGCGGGTGCGTGCGTCGGGTTTGAGGCTGCCGCAGTCACACGCCCCGCTGAGCAGGCTGCGCTCTTCTTCCAGCATCTCCTGCGGAAAACAGTCAGAGGCCAGCATCAGATAGCGCTGGTTGGCCTCATCCGACCAGCGTATGGCTACCGCATCGGCCCCCATCGCGGCGCGCACGCGCTGGGCAAAACCTTTGGACATGTCCTCGATGGAGGACGCTATCGACAAAAACCGACTTACTTCGTACAGTGTCTCCATGCGGGCACGCTGGGCTTCAATGTGCTGGGTCTTAGCCTGCACTTTGGCCTCTAGCTCCTCGTACATGGATTGCAGGTGTTTCGCCATGCCGTTAAACCCGGCGGCCACCTGGCCAAACTCGTCCTGCGTGTCCACCTCCACTCGGGTGGAAAACTCGCCCGCTTCTATCTTGCGCAAACCCTGGCGCAGACTTGCCAAAGGGTTGATCACATACAGGTAGCCGGTGTACACCAAGACCACCGCACTGCCGATGGCCAGGGCCATCATCACCATTTGAAACAGGTTCAAAATGGCGGTGAGGTGGGACATCTCCTGCTCAATGGCCAACACAAATTGGTCAATCGCTTCCACAAAGTGGGTTGCAGCATGTACCGCGTCTGGTGCTGATACGGGATGAAAACCCACCCATTGCCCACTTTGGGTGCGCCACAGGCCCTCAACGGTCCCAAACTTCACCCGGGCGTCGTCGTTCCAGGGCACAAACAGGGGACGCATGGGGTCGCCACTGCGCAACAATTTCAGGCTGTCGTCAAACTGCTGCACCAACGGTTTAACCTCGTCTGGGTTCAGCCCCGCCTGCGCAGCACTCACAATGCGCCAAGTCTGCATGCGCAAACGGCCGGCCTCATTCACCGCAGCAGCGCCACCTTCGAGCTGCCAGGTCACCCATAAAGTAAGCCCGATAGACGCAACGGCCATCAGCAACATGGCAATGCCGGTGCGAATGAGCTTGCGTGACAGGGAGGTGGTGGGGGGCATTGCAGTCGATTATCCGCCCGCCGACCCCAGAACACCCTAATTGGAAAAGGGGCTGGAACTTTTTGGTTAGCACTCGATCCTATAGAGTGCTAATATAGTGAAGTTGCCACAAGGAGTACGGGTATGACACTGCAAATTGGAACCTCTAGCGCCGCCTTGGCCGTCGCCAATCCGTGGGCGTTGGTGCCTCCGCTGGGGAATTTGGACGCCTACATCACTGCGGCCAACCGACTTCCCATGCTCACTCTTGAGGAAGAGCAGGCATTTGCCCGCAAGTTCAAAGCGGACAACGACCTAGAAGCCGCCGGAAAATTGGTGCTGTCGCACCTGCGCTTGGTGGTATCGGTCGCCCGCCAGTACCTCGGTTATGGCTTACCCCATGGCGACTTGATCCAAGAAGGCAATGTGGGCCTTATGAAAGCCGTCAAGCGTTTCGACCCCGATCAAGGTGTTCGCTTGGTCAGCTACGCGCTGCACTGGATTAAGGCCGAAATCCACGAATACATCCTGAAAAACTGGCGCATGGTCAAAGTGGCCACCACCAAGGCGCAGCGCAAGCTGTTTTTTAACTTGCGCTCGATGAAGCAGCGCTTCAAGAGCAACGACGCGGCGGCCGACGAAGCCACGCACCGCGAGACCCTCAGCCCGGCTCAGGTGGCGGACATGGCGCGCGAACTCAAGGTTAAGCCTGAAGAGGTGCTGGAAATGGAGACGCGGCTCATGGGTGGCGACGTGCTGCTGGACCCCAGCCCGTCCGACGATGGCGAGGACGCATTTGGCCCGATTGCTTATCTGACTGACCGCAGCCATGAGCCGATCGCCATGATCGAAGCCCACCAGCGCGACGTGTTGGCAACTGACGGACTTTCAACCGCCTTGGAGGCCTTGGACCCACGCAGTCGGCGCATTGTCGAAGAGCGCTGGCTCAAGGTGAACGACGACAGTTCCGGCGGCATGACCCTGCACGACTTGGCGGCCGAGTACGGCGTCAGCGCCGAGCGTATCCGCCAAATTGAAGTGGCTGCGATGAAGAAAATGAAAGTAACGCTGGCGCAATACGCCTAAGCCTGGGCGGCCCTTAAACGCCTTGCTTGAGCAAAATCTGGATGTCTGTGGTTAGCGCCTGCGCACCCGTGCCGTAGCGGGTGAATAGCCGCAACTGGCCTTTGGTGTCGTACACGTAGCTACCCGCCGAATGGTCCATGGTGTAGCTGGTGGCTGTCGTACCGTCCACCCTCTTGTAGTACACCTTGAAGTCCTTGGCCAAGGCCTCCAATTGCTGCGGCGTGGGGCGCAGCGCGACGAAGGTGGGTTCAAAGTTGACCATGTAGCCTTTGAGGACCTCAGACGTATCCCGTTGCGGGTCAACGGTCACGAAAATCGCCTGCAAGCGCTCTCCATCTTTGCCCAAGGCTTTTTTTACCTCGGCCAACTCGGTCATGGTGGTCGGGCACACATCCGGGCACTGGGTGTAACCAAAAAACAAGACCACCACCTTGCCTGCAAAGTCTTTCAAATGCCGCACCTGACCGTTTTGGTCACTCAGCTCGAAATCTTTGGCGTACTGTGCACCCGTCACGTCCACGGCTGAAAATGATGGCACAGCGTCTTTGCAAGCCGATAAAAGGCCTCCAGCCCCCGCCAATATTGCGCAAACTGCTATCAATTTAAGAGTGTTTCGTTTAATCATAGGTAGCACCTTGGGAGTTAGGGCATAAAAAACCGACCAAGGTCTGGCTGGCCGCCGCCCTGTTTTATAGGTAATGGTCCACCAGCAGCGCCGCAAACAGGACGCTGAGGTGGATCAGTGAAAAGCGGAAGGTGCGACGGGCCAGTTCATCCGAGTAGTTGCGCATCAGTGCCACCGCGTACCCACAGAAACCAAAGCTGAGGACAACCGCCGCCACCAGATACAGCCAACCACTCATACCCGCCATAAAAGGCAGCAGACAGGCTGCAAACAACAGCAAGGTGTACAAAAATATCTGCAAGCGGGTGAATTCACTGCCATGGGTCACCGGCAGCATGGGCAAGCCCGACTTGCGGTAGTCCTCCACCCGGTACAGAGCCAAAGCCCAGAAATGCGGCGGCGTCCACAAGAAGATGATGAGGAACAGAATCATCGCCTGGGGCCCGACGTCATTGGTCATCGCCGCCCACCCCAGCACTGGCGGCATGGCGCCGGACGCCCCGCCAATGACGATGTTCTGCGGCGTCAGTGGTTTCAAAATGACGGTGTAGATCACCGCATAGCCAACGAAGGTGGCAAAAGTCAG
Organism: Burkholderiales bacterium; assembly: GCA_038230175.1. Lineage (GTDB taxonomy): Bacteria > Pseudomonadota > Gammaproteobacteria > Burkholderiales > Burkholderiaceae_C > Allorhodoferax. Next base: position 13,080 of record JBBRNS010000014.1, on the reverse strand, counting down.
CCACATGGTCAGCGGGTTGACCCAGATGTACAAAATGGCAGAACCGCTGATACACAGCACGGCCGAGAAAAGCAGGGTCTGGGCATTGCCCAACTCCCCGCGTGCCGTGGGCCGCCAGGCGGTCCGCTTCATCTTGGCATCAATACTTTGCTCGATGATGCAATTGAAGGCGGCCGCTGCGGCAGACACCAACCAAATACCCATGCTGGCCACCGCCGCCAATCCAAACTGATCAGCCGTTGGCACACCAGGCACCGCCAACACCATGCCGATGATGGCGCAAAAAACAATCAGCTGAATCACGCGTGGCTTGGTCAGCGCGTAGAACTGCCGAAAAACGGAAGGGGTGGCAAGTGAGGCAGTCGCCGTCATGGTGTCAATCTTTGCAATTTTGAGGGGATGTCATGGTGCAAGCGCAGGGGATGGGGCGATTCTCTGTGTTTCAAACAGCAGCCACACCATCACAACCACGAGCGCACCGGCGCCGCCGGTATGGAGAACAGCGGCCACCAAAGGCCAGCCCAGAACCACATTGCTGAGTCCGGTTGCCAATTGCAACACGAGCAGCGCGCCCAGCAGGCGGGTGGGTTTGCGCAGGGTCGGCATATGCCACAGCCGCCACGCAACACTGGCCAATGCCAGCAGCGTAACGCCCGCGAGCAAGCGGTGGAAGAAATGGATCGCAGTCAGTGCCTGAAAGCTCACATGGTCGCCATCATGTGCAATACCCAAAGGGCGCCAAATTTCGATGGCACCCACAAAATCCATATCAGGCCACCAACTGCCCTGGCACTTGGGAAATTCACTACAGGCCAGCACCGCGTAGTTGGTGCTGACCCAGGCGCCCGAGGCCGCTTGCAAAACCAACAGCGCCAACGCCGCACCCAAGGCAATCCGAACACCGCGAGGAACCTCGGTACCCACCTGTGGGGCCGCATGGCGGGACAGACCCAGTGCCTGGATCGCCAACAAGGCTAACAACACATAGCCACCTAGCAGGTGCAAGGTGACGATGGCAGGAAACAACTTCATGGTGACGGTCAGTGCGCCAAATGCACCCTGCACGCAGACCCACACCAAGGTGACGGAGGGCAACCAGGGCCCCAGTCCGGTCTGGGCCTGGGTAAGTCGCCGCTGGCGCCATGCGGCAATGGCCAATACCAAAATCAGGCCGCCCACTCCCATTGCCAAGTAGCGGTGCACCATTTCGACCCAAGCTTTGCCATGGGTTACCGGGCCGGTAGGCATGGCGCTTTGGGCGGCAGCGATTTCGGTGCCCGCGCCCAGCGGAGTGGCGCTGCCGTAACACCCGGGCCAGTCCGGACAGCCCAAGCCACTGTCGGTGAGCCGGGTAAAGGCCCCAAACAAGACCAAATCAAAGGTCAAGAACAAGGTCACCAAAACCAGTGCGTGTAGCCGTCCAAGGGAGTTGGCACCGCGGTGGCGCACAAACACCCACAACAAAGGCCCACTGGCCAGCAACGCGCCGGTGACCAGCATGCGAAACACGGGCGAAAAGTCGTACAAGGTAGCCTGCATAACGAACGGATGGCGCTATCAGCGCCCTGCTTTGTCCCACGAGGACGAGGCGCGCAACAGCCGGTCCAAATCGCGCTTGGCTTTGCTGGCCTTATCCGTATCCAAAAAGGGTGGAAAGCGCATCATCCAATTGCCCATAGGATCCACCAAGTACAAATGGTCGGGCAAGGCGTGTTCGGCCTGGGGTTGCAACCATTGGGCAAGCTCGCCTGGAGGCACCCGCAGTACCGTGGCATCGTGCAATGCGGGTTGTATGACGTCGGGCACCGGCGCGTCGTCGCTGATCAGCCAAACCCAATCCAGACGGTCTTTGTCTTTGCCCAGCCCTTCACGCAACTGGCGCTGCAGGAACAGGTGGCGTGCGCAAACAGCGTCGCATGCGCCGGGTGCCACACTCACCAACAGCCATTGGCCTTTGAGCGCCTTCAGGTTAACGGATTTTCCATCCAACTGGGTCCCCACCATATCGGGAAGAGAACGCTGGGGGTCGATCAAGGTACCGAAATTGCGGCGCCCTTCAGGACGGATCACGTAGTAGGTGAAGTACGACGCCACCACGGGTGCAGCACATATCAAAAATAGCAGCGCCATTTTCCAACGGCCGCTGCGTGTTCTGGCACCCTGCAGCACTGCGGGCTGATCGGGGCGTGGGAGCGAATGCACGGTCAGGCCCAAGGGATGGTCGTTTTCGGGGGAAGCACTAGACATTGCGACTGGGGTCCTGGGAACGGTAGAAAAAACGCCGAATAACTTGAAACCACAAATAGAGCCCGGCAATCAAGCAGGACATAGCGAACCATTGAAAAGCATATCCTTGGTTCTTCTCAATCCCTAAACTGACTGCGGGCCAGTCACGTTGCAAACCATCGCCTGCAGCGCCGGTTTGTTGCAGCGTCACCGGCAACAGGGACAAGCCCGTCTCCGACTGAAACTTTTCCAAGTCGATATTTTGCCGTATTAGCCCTGGCGCAGAAGGTCCGGGCTCATAGAGCTTGGAGGGTGGCGGGGTAATAAGGCCTTCAATATTCACCATGCCAAGCGGTGTTTCCAGGGCGGGCAAATTGCCGCGAGACGTGAAGTCGCGGGGAACCCAACCCCGTTGGACCACAATGGCCTCGCTTCCGGCCTCCATGACCAGCGGTGTCAAGACCACAAAACCCACATGCCCGTTCATGGGGCGGTTTTCCAAGTACACAGTCGCGTCCTTGACCCAAAACCCGCGGATAGTAGCCCGGTGGTGCAGCGCACTGGCCGCGTCGGGTAGTGCCCGTAACGACTTGGCCGTTAAAGGCGGCTTGGAACTCTGTGTGCTTATGTCTGCTTGCAGGGCCAGCTTTTGTGCCGCACGCGAAAGCTGCCAATTTCCCAATGCAGCCGTAACGCCAATTCCCAGGCACGCTGCCAACGTGATCAGACCCAACTTGATTCTTGCATTCACCCGATAATCCCCGTTATGCCATACCTCGTCACCATTGCACTGATCGCCATCGTTGTTAGTTTAGGAGCCGCGCTGTTTTTCATGCTGCGCCCAGGCCCCAACACCACTACCGTTTCCAAAAAAATGGCCAACGCTTTGGCGGTGCGAGTGGGATTGTCTGTTGCGCTGTTTGTATGTATTTTGCTCGCCTGGAAGCTGGGCTACATACACCCGACCGGAATTGCCCCTGGCCAGTGACACCAGTCTTCATCAAAAAAGCACCGCAAGCGGTGCCTTATTTATTGAGGGACGTTGCGCGTCGGTCAGAGCCAATACACCAAGATGTACAGTCCCAGCCAAACAACGTCCACGAAGTGCCAGTACCACGCAGCACCCTCGAAACCAAAATGGTGTTTGGCCGAGAAGTGTCCTTTTTGCAACCGAAGGGTGATGAACAACAACATCAACATGCCCACAAACACGTGAAAACCGTGAAAGCCAGTCAGCATAAAAAAGGTTGAGCCAAAAACGCCGGAAGTCAGCTTGAGGTTGTATAGGGTATACGCATGGTAGTACTCATAGCCTTGCACGCACAAGAAGGTAGCGCCCAGCAACACAGTCATCCACATAAATGCAATCGTTTTGCTGCGATTGCCTGCCACCAGCGCATGGTGCGCAATAGTCAGGGTCACACCCGATGTCAACAACAAAGCAGTGTTGATCGTGGGCAGCCAAAATGGGCCCATCGTTTGGAAAGGCTCGACGATGCCGGCCGGCGAAGCGGTCGCACCAGCGACCATGCTAGGCCATGCAGCCTTGAACTCTGGCCACAGCAGCGAATTTTCCAAGCTTCCCAAAGCGGGCACCGAATGCGAACGTGCCCACCACAGTGCAGTAAAGAACGCGCCGAAGAACATGACTTCAGAGAAGATGAACCAGCTCATGCTCCAGCGGTACGACAAGTCGATCTTGTGCCCGTACTGCCCACCTTCACTCTCGGTGATGGAGTCGCTAAACCATTGGTACAACACGCCCAAGAACCAAACCAGGCCAAAGGCGAGCGAATACTTGCCCCAATCGGCACCATTGATCCACTGCCCGGCGCCCAAAATAACGAAGAACAAACCAAGCGCGGCCATCGCAGGGTGGCGCGAGGGACCGGGTACAAAATAGTACGGCGTTGTTCCGTGTGCTGTTGAACTCATTTCTTCTCCATTCAATCCAAAAATTCTTAGATGCAGGCCTCAGACTACCAAAGCGCTACTTCGAAACCACCCAATTCACCAAACCAATCAAAGTCAATACCAGAATCAACACGCTTACCAGCCCAACCACCACCACATGCACCGGGTTGACCTTGGCCAGATCCTCTTGGTAGCCGCTTTTACTGCGGATACCCACCATCGACCACGCCACCACTTTCACACTGCGCCAGAACGAAGCCGGAGCCGGTTGGGGCGGGCCTTTGTCGCTCATGTGCCCTGCCCCACTGAGGCATCCAGCTTCACTGCGGCAACCGGGGCCGGTGGCGTTTTTCCACCTACCTCAAAAAATGTATACGACAAGGTAATCGTCTTGACGTCTTTGGACAACTTGGGGTCAATCACAAATGCAACTGGCCACCGCTTTTTCTCGCCTGGATCTAATGTGTACTGGTTAAAACAAAAACACTCAATCTTGTTGAAATGGGCCGAGGCTTGTTGCGGCGCATAACTGGGGATGGCCTGCGCCGACATGCGCCGACTCTGGACATTCTGAAATTCATACATCACGGTCGCCAACTCACCCGGGTGCACTTGCAAAGACCGCGTCGCAGGCTTAAATTCCCAAGGTCCACGCGCATTGGCGTCAAACTCAACCGTGATGGTGCGGCTGGTATCCACCTGTGTGTTCGCCGGCAACTTGGGCGCAGCACCCGGAATAGCCTGCTCACCCAGAGCCAAAATATTGATTCCTGTTACCTCACAAATAGCTTTGTAGATAGGAACCAGTGCGTATCCAAAGCCGAACATGCAAGCCACGATCACGGCCAGCTTACCCACCATTCGGAAATTTTCGCGCTTGCGGTTCATGCCTAATGACCCAGCAAAACCATCCGGGCCATAAATCCCACAAAGAACATGATGGCCACCGACGCCAGGATTAAACCGGTCTTGGTATTGGCCTTTTTTTGCTCAGGTGTCATTGTCATTGTCCTAGTCGGCCGTCAATCAGCCAATCACCTTGGTCGCAGTCGCGTCCAATTTAGGTGGATTTTCAAAGGTATGGAAGGGCGCAGGGGATGGTACTTCCCACTCTAGGCCTTCTGCACCTTCCCAAGGCTTCTGGCTTGCTTTTTCGCCTTTGCCGCGCATGGCGGGCAACACGATGAACAAGAAGAAGTAAACCTGGGCGAAACCAAAGAAGAAACCACCCACCGAAGCAATCATGTTGAAGTCAGCAAACTGCATGGGGTAGTCTGCATACCGGCGTGGCATTCCGGCCAGCCCCAAGAAGTGCATGGGGAAGAAGGTCACGTTAAACGCAATGATGGACCACCAGAAGTGGATACGACCGCGTGTTTCGGAGTACATCACACCCGTCCACTTGGGCATCCAGTAATAGAAGCCCGAGAACATGGCAAACAAGGAACCGGCCACCAGCACATAGTGAAAGTGGGCCACGATGTAGTAGGTGTCTTGCAACTGGATATCAATCGGCGCAACCGCAGGGATCAAACCGGTAAAGCCACCCATGGTGAACACAAAGATAAAACCCACGGCAAACAGCATCGGGGTCTCAAAGGTCATGGAACCCTGCCACATGGTGGCGATCCAGTTGAAAATCTTCACCGCAGTCGGCACCGCAATCAACATGGTTGCGTACATGAAGAACAGCTGTCCCGTCACCGGCATACCGGTCGTAAACATGTGGTGCGCCCACACGATGAAGGACAAAATCGCAATACTGGAAGTCGCATACACCATGGAGGCGTAGCCAAACAGCTTTTTACGTGCAAAAGCAGGAACCACTTGGCTGATGATGCCGAAGGCCGGCAAAATCATGATGTACACCTCGGGGTGACCAAAGAACCAGAAGATGTGCTGGTACATCACCGGATCGCCACCACCAGCGGGGTTGAAGAAATTGGTGCCAAAGTGGCGATCAGTCAGCGTCATGGTGATGGCGCCTGCCAACACAGGCATCACCGCGATCAACAAGTAGGCGGTGATCAACCAAGTCCAGGCGAACATGGGCATCTTCATCAGCGTCATGCCGGGAGCCCGCATATTCAAAATGGTGACGATGATGTTGATCGAACCCATGATAGAGCTGGCACCCAGAATGTGCATGGCAAAAATGCCGGCGTCCATAGAGGGGCCCATTTGCAGCGTCAACGGTGCGTAGAGCGTCCAGCCAGCAGCCGGTGCGCCACCGGGCATAAAGAACGAGCTCACCAGCATCAACGCCGCAGGAATCATCAGCCAGAAGCTGAAGTTGTTCATACGCGCAAATGCCATGTCGCTGGCGCCAATCTGCAAAGGGATCATCCAGTTTGCAAAACCCACAAAGGCCGGCATGATGGCGCCAAACACCATGATCAGGCCGTGCATGGTGGTCAGCGAGTTGAACAACTCCGGATTGACAAACTGCAAACCGGGCTGAAACAACTCGGCGCGAATAATCAACGCCAAGATGCCGCCAATCATCAACATGGTGAAGGCAAACAACAAATACAGTGTGCCAATGTCCTTGTGGTTGGTGGCATACACCCAGCGCCGCCAGCCGGTTGGGGCGTGGTGATCGTCGTGGTGGGCGTGGTCGTGGTGGTCTAGAACGGCACTCATCCTGATTTCCTTCTCAATTCTCTAAATTCGTTTCAGCGGCGTAGCGGCAAAGCGGCGTGTTGCCTGCTTACTTACGCAAAGCCAGGACGTCAGCGGGTTGCACCACCTGGCCGGTCTTGTTAGACCAGTTATTCTTGGTGAAGCTGATCACGGCCGCAATGTCGGTGTCACTCAAGGCTTTCCATGAGGGCATGGCGCCATTGTTCTGACCGTTCAACAACACGGCAATTTGCTTGTTTTTGTCCGCATCGAGCACCACAGCGGAACCATCAACAGGTTTGACCGCGCCGCCACCCTTGCCGTTAGGCTGGTGACAGGCGACGCAATTGGCGGCATAAACTTTTTCACCGCGCGCAACAATGTCAGCCAAAGCCCATACTTTGGTTGGGTCATCCGCTTTGGCTGCCATCACTTTTTTCTCGCCATCCACCCAGGCGGAATAGTCTTGCGCAGACAAGACCTTCACATGGATAGGCATGTAGGCATGCTCTTTGCCGCACAACTCAACACATTGCCCGTAGTAGTCACCCACTTTTTCGGCGCGGAACCAGGTGTCACGCACAAAACCGGGAATCGCATCCTGTTTGACGCCAAACGCAGGCACACCCCACGCGTGGATCACGTCATTGGCGGTGGTGATGATGCGAACTTTTTTGTCTACGGGGACCACAAGGGGGTGGTCTACTTTTAGCAGGTAGTTGTCAGGCGGAGGGCTGCCATCAGCCGACTTACCGCCATTGTTCGACATTTCGCGTTGCACGGGGTCCAGTGTGGAGACAAAGCCAATACCCTCGCCCTCACCCTTGATGTAGTCGTAACCCCACTTCCACTGCATACCGGTAACCTTAACGGTCAGGTCGGCATTGGTCGTGTCTTTCATCATGACGACAACCTTGGTGGCCGGCAAGGCCATCAAAATCACCAAAATAAACGGAACAATGGTCCAGACGATTTCCACGGTCACCGACTCGTGGAAGGTGGCCGCTTTGTGACCCACCGATTTACGGTGCTTCCAGATGGAATAGAACATCACCGCGAACACCGCGATAAAGATCACCGTGCACAGGATCAACATGAACCAGTGCAGGCCCGCTTGCTCGCGGGCGATGATGGTCACGGGAGGAGCCAAATTCAATTGGTGGACAGCAGGGCCACCAGGCAGGTCATTGACCGCATGCGCAAGGCTAAAAGCTGCTGTGGCCGCCCAGGCGCTTACCGCCTGTAGCGGTGAAGCCAATCGATTCAAAATGCTCTTCATCCTTCGTACCTCTTCATTACTTCGATTTTTCAGTACCCGACAGCCTCAGGCTAAGGGAACACGCGCTACGCGAAGCCCAAACCGCGATCTGTTATTGCGCAGCGATTGTATCCGCCAACGTTGGGCGATCTGGGGTCTGTGCACCACGGCGTCAAGCCCGATCATCAGTACTCGGGCTATTTTTTGTTGATTTGGCGCAAATTGCTCCGCATTTCATCCAGGGACACGGTCGTTTCAGTCGACCGCGCCGAGCGGACAGCAGCCTTAAATGCGTGGCCATAAATCACTTCAAACCGCAACTCCAGCGGCTTTCTGCCGTCGGGGCCGCCCAATTCCTGAACCAGAGCATTGCACAACTGCGTGTGCCAGGCCCGCCCGCGTAAGCCACCAAAACGCTGGGGGTGCAGGTTACGACCCAACTCCCGCAGTTCTAACAACAAACGCTGTGGGCTGGCAAAACTCAGGGTGATCGTTTCCATATCCATCACCGGCTGGGAGAAACCGCTGTGCATCAGCATGTCGCCCCAGTCGTGCATATCGGTAAATGTGTGGCTGGGTGGCGGCCACCCCGCACGGGCGTACACGCGGCGCAGCTCTGCCAGGGTGTCGGGCCCGAGGCACGAAAACATCACAAAACCCTCGCTCGCCAGCAACGCACTCCACTGGGCAATCAATGCCTGGGGGTCGGCCGACATATGCAGGGCCATATTGGCCCACAGCATCTGCACCGGTTGCAGGGGTAGCCCTGGACGCACTGCACCGCCCACCCAGCGCCGTGGCTCCCACCACCGTGGCGCTATTAAATCCATAGCTGCTTGCGCACGTTTCTCGGGGGTTTCCACCACAAAACACGTAGATTTTGGATACCTTTGGGTCAACAGGGCCTGGGCCTCTAAACCGCCGCGCAGAGGCTCCCAATGCACCCAGGTTTCAGGCGGCGTGGCCATCCACTGCAGCCGCTCCTCCATGCGCCTAGCCACCTCTTCATGCAGCCAGGGTGACGCCGAATTCGGCGCCTGCGCCCAACGTGCGGCGGCACGGGGGTCAATGGTGGGGGGGCGTTGGGTGGACATTGGCGGGGCAAATTGGGCGGGTACGCAGGGTGCGTGGCGAGTATATTGGCTGGGTGTTGCGCCAATTTTTTCAAGGTCTTTCTCAGCGCCTGCCCAGCCAATGCGCGGTGTGCCACAGCTGGCCGGCGCAACCGGTCTGTTCGGCGTGTGTGGATGCGTTTGCCCAGCCGGTGCCCCGCTGCAAAAGCTGCGCGATCCCCTTTCACGGCAGCGCGCACCAATGCGGCGCCTGTACTGTAGTGCCACCCGCGCTGGACGCCTGCCTGGCCGCCCTGCCTTACGCTTACCCTTGGTCCACCTTGGTAGCAGATTTCAAGTTTCGCCAACATCCGGGCTGGTCCAGCAGTTTCGCCCTGTTGCTGCGCAGCGCGCCTTGGGTAGAACCGGCACTGGAGGCGGCAGACTGGCTGATCCCCATGCCACTGTCTAGCCAACGGCTGCGCGAGCGCGGCTACAACCAAGCCCATGTGCTGGCCATGGCGCTGGACGCGCCCAAAGTCGCACACGGCCTTTTGCTGCGGGTGCTCGACACCCCCGCGCAACGCACCCTGCCCCGCGAAGAACGCTTGCACAGTGTTGCGCACGCCTACGCCGTCGACCCACTCAAGGCATCGCAAGTGCGGGGAAAACGCGTGGTGTTGCTGGACGACGTCATGACCACCGGCGCATCCCTGAACGCAGCGGCGCGTGCCTTGCGCGCTGCCGGTGCCGCCCATATCACGGGGCTGGTGTTGGCCCGTACCGAGTAGGTAGCCCCGACGGTTGCGCACTGCGTATGCGCCCTGCCCCCCAAAGAGGCCGCGTTTTGCCTAGGGCCGGCCCCCGCCAAAACAGACCAACCGTGGCGCGACAATAGCGGCCATGTTTCATATTGTTCTGGTTGCGCCTGAGATCCCCCCCAATACGGGCAACGTCATCCGCCTGGCGGCCAATACCGGCTGCACGCTGCACCTGATCGAGCCACTGGGTTTTTCCATGGACGACAAACACATGCGCCGCGCCGGGCTGGACTACCACGAGTACGCCACCCTGCGCAAACACACCAACTGGGACGCGTTTTTGGCCACCGAGTGCCCCGCTGCGGACCGCTTGTTTGCGCTTACCACCAAAGGCACAGGCCAAGTCCATGGCGCGGCGTTTCAGCCAGGCGACTGGCTGGTATTTGGCTCGGAGACCAAAGGTTTGTCCGATGCGGTGCGCGCCAGCTTTTCACCTGCGCAGTGTCTCAAACTGCCCATGCGGGCGGGGCAACGCAGCCTCAACTTGTCCAACGCGGTGGCGGTGACGGTGTTTGAGGCCTGGCGGCAAAACGGGTTTGCCGGCTAAAACAAGTCGGCCGCCAACGCGGTAATCAACCGTGCAGGACGTTTAAGGATAGTAGCGCGCCAGCGACTCGGCTACACACACCGGTTTTGCGGTTCCTTCCCGCTCAATGGTGACGGACCAGGTCATTTGCCGCCCTTCCCCCTCGATCGGGTCGCAGGCCAACAGTGTCATGTGGGCTCGCAAACGGCTACCCACGGGCACCGGTTTGATAAAACGCACCTTGTTCAGCCCATAGTTCACACCCATGCGGGCCTGGGTAATCGACAAAGCACTGTCAAAAAATTGGGGTAACAAAGCCAGTGTCAAAAAGCCGTGGGCAATGGGTGCACCAAAGGGGCCAGCGGTGGCGCGCGGCACATCCACATGGATCCACTGGTGGTCTCCGGTGGCTTGGGCAAACAGGTTGATTTGCGCCTGGCTGATGGTGACCCAGTCGCTCACCGCGACTTCTTGCCCAATAAGCGGCAATAGCTCGGCGAATGTTTTAAAGGTGTGCATGGTGTCACTTTAGAAGGCAAGTGCACCGGAGACTGTCAATGCCGCGACAGCACCACGCATGGCAAAACGCCAACGGCACTCGGCCTGCACTATGGCGAAAGTGCAACCCAAATACCCCTTGGTACCCCGAAATAGGCAGGTAAAAATGCCTATTGCTTGCGATCCCCGGTAAATCCATGCACGATCGTTCCTATAAGACAGCGGGGAAATATTAAAAGCGATGACAACACCTTCCGCGATGTGCCGCTGGCTCCTGCTACTGGTGTGGGCCGCCTGCACGGCTGCATCCGCGCAAAACTTTGTGCTCCCTGCGCGCCATGCCGACCGCTCCACCACGGTGGCCAGCCAGTTTGATGCCTTGGAGGACCCCACCCACGCGCTGACTCTGGACGATGTACGCAGCGCCGCTTACGCCGAAAAATTCACCCCGCGCGAAGGCATCAAAGGCAGCGTCAATTACGGCCTGACCCATTCAGCCTACTGGTTGCGCCTGTCCATTCGCAATGGCAAAGACCAACCCATTGACCAGTTCATGGAGATTGCCTATCCACGGCTTCTCAACATTGATTTTTACCAACTGGTTGACGACAAGCTGGTGCAAACCGTACTCACCGGTTACGCACGGCCCTTTGCCAACCGGCCCTACCCGAACCGGCAATTTGTCTTTCCGCTGGTTGCACCGCCCGGTGAAACGGTGATCTATCTGCTGGTAGAGTCCAAAACATCGCTCGAAGTGCCAGTCACCCTGTGGAACACTGCTGGCTTTAAGCACCATGAGCGCATTGACTACATGGTGCAAGCCGCCTATTACGGCCTAGCCATTGGCATGATGCTGTTCAACCTTCTGCTGTACTTTTCACTGCGCGACAAGGGCTATCTGCTCTACCTGCTGTTTGTGCTGGGGTCGGTGGGAACCAATGTATCCACATCCGGGCTGGGTACCGAATACTTCTGGAGCGCCTACCCGGACTGGACCACCATTTCTTTTGCCGCGTTTGCCCACATCACCCTGATTGGCCTGGTGCTGTTCATGCGCCACATGCTGGCCACACCCACCACGCTCAAGCCCTGGGTCGAAAAACTCATTCGCACCACCATCGCCATCAACGCGGCGCTGTTTGCGCTGGTGCTCATCAACTACCAGATACGCATCACGCTGCTATTCGGCATGCTCACAGCGGTTGTCATTCTCTTGATTGCGATTTTGTGTGCTCTCAAAGGCCAACGCAGCGCGAAAATATTTTTAAGCGCGTTCTTCGTGCTGTGCATCAGCATCATTGCGGTGGTGCTGCGTATTGCCAACCTGGTTCCCAGCAATTTCTTTACTGTCAACGGCCTCACCATTGGCCCGGCGATTGAGATGGTGTTGCTGGCATTTGCGCTTGCCGACCGCTTCCATGAGTTGCGGCAAGAAAAAGAAAACGCCCAGGCCTTGGCGCTGGCGTCCGAACGCCGGGTGGTAGAGACCCTGCGCGCATCTGAGCGGGTTCTAGAAGGCCGCGTGGCCGAGCGCACCTCAGAGTTGTCGACCTCCCTGGTGCGCCTACAGCAGTCGCAAAAAGATTTGGTGGAAGCAGAAAAGCTGTCCTCTCTGGGCTCCCTGGTCGCCGGCGTCTCACACGAGCTCAATACCCCACTGGGCAACGCGATGATTACCGCGTCGTCGATTGAGGCCGAATCGCAAGAACTGGTGCGCCGGGTTGAGAGTGGCGACATCAAGCGCTCAACCTTGGTGGAAGGCTTAAACCGCCTAGGCGCCCTGTCCGATGTGCTGGTGCGCTCGTGCGAACGCGCGGCCAACTTGATTCGCAGCTTCAAGAAGGTGGCGGTGGACCAAACGTCCGAGCAACAGCGCACGTTTGATTTACTGGAGATGGTGAACGACAACCTGGCCACCATTGCGCCCAGTTTTAACCGCCACCGTCTGCAATTGGAAAGCCGGGTTCCCGCCAAAATTATCTGTGACAGCTACCCCGGCCCGCTGGGCCAGGTGCTGACCAACTGTAAGTGCTCCACAAACCCCAGTAAGTCAATCGGCCGTTTCGCCCGATAAATCTGCTATGCGCACATTCCAAGGCAGCAACGCCTCAACATCCTCGACCGTCTTGGCCGCAGGCAAATCGCGCAGCACCCGGCGCAGCC
>JBBRNS010000013.1:0-29786 GCA_038230175.1 Burkholderiales bacterium | reverse complement strand
TCTGCTGGCGGGCGCAAGCAACGTGCTGCTCCCAAATCTTGGCGGTCATCTTCATGCTTGTTTCTCCATCTGAATTTAGATGGGCCAAGCGTGCGCAATTCAGGGATGACTGACAAGGTTGGGGTTCATGGAGCGCTTACCTCCAACCTGCACTTTGGGGTTCTGTGGTTGAGCAAGTTGCTATGTCAGTGGGGGCCAACAAGGGTCTGCTTTTCACACCCTACCTAGCGCCGCAAGACGGTGGATTGCTGCTCCCGTGGAACTTGAGCGAGGCAGACCTGCAATTGTGGGCTACCCGTTATATCGTGCACGATGTCTGGTCTGCTGCAGCGCTTGCCCGAAATGAAGCGTTTGAAGGTGTTGTTCTTGCAGACGAAGAATTGGTGCCGCGTGACGTGTTGGAACAGTCGCTGTATTACCGTGAATACCTCACCCAAGTTGGTATTGGCCGCCTCTGCGCTTGTGGTATTTTTTCGCCTGCGCTCGGCGTGCAGGCAACAGTATTGTCGGTTTACCGCCCTATTGAAGGCACGCCGTTCAACTCAGCGGACCAGGAGTGGTTGCGGCTGTTGGTGCCTCACCTTGCGCGTGCGTTAGGGGTAATGCACCGGCTTCAAACGGCAGAGCTGCAGGCGGCCACCCTGCTATCAGCCCTGGATCGTTTGACGTTTGGTGTGGTGCTGTTAAACGCGCAGCGAGAGGTCACGCATATGAACCCGGCCGCCCGCATTGCCGTTGGGCGGGGCGATGGCTTGCTATTGAATGGGGGGGGGGGCGGCTCGAAACGATCACCACTGCCACACAACCCTTGGGATTGTGCGACTGGATAAATGGCATCAATATGGACCAAGAGCATGCGGCCCATTTTTCTGACGCTTATGTTGTGCAGCGCATTGGTCCGAAGCAAGGCCGCTATTCGGTACAGTGTTCTCCGCTGGCCACCTCGGGCGCATGGAGTGTGGGCGATGTATCGTCTAGCTATGTTGTTTTTATTACCGACCCTGATGCCCTGGAGTTACCCGAAACGGATCGATTAAAGGCGATCTATGGTTTCTCGGAGGCCCAAGCGCGGGTTGCACGCATGCTCGCGGGTGGGGGCAGTTACAAAAGTACAGCGCGTGATTTATTTATCTCAGAGGACACGGTGCGCACCCATGTGAAAGAGATTTACCTGAAGGCCCGCGTGAACCGGCTGCCCGACTTGGTACGAGCAGTTTTGTCCCTGGGGCAGGTCATGGTTTGAGGTCGCTGTGGGTCGAAACCTACAGGCTTTGTCGGCGTGGCGTCAACGTAACCTTTATAAATCGCAATTGGTGCCAATAGAAGAGCCTTTAATTTACCCGGGCACAATTGCGAAAGCGCTACAAAAAACATAGCTGCTTGCGCAGGTTCCACGAGGGATGGCGGCCTAAAAGACCACAAAAATCCAGCACGGGCGGCCTACTCATGCCGCAGCGCCTCAATTGGGTCCAGCTGCGCGGCGCGGCGGGCGGGGAAGTAGCCAAACACCACGCCAATACCGGCCGAGAACGCAAACGACAGCAGGTTCACACCGGGGTTAAACAGGTAGGGCACCTGCATCAGGCTGGACAAACCCAGTGACGCCGCAGTCGCCAGCACAATGCCGATCAGCCCGCCCAGCGCGGCCAGCACCACTGCCTCGATTAAGAACTGCAGCAGCACCTCGTGCTCCAGCGCGCCAATGGCCAGGCGCAGGCCGATTTCGCGGGTGCGTTCGGTCACACTCACCAGCATGATGTTCATGATGCCAATGCCGCCTACCAGCAGGCTCACGGCTGCCACCGCGCCCAAAAGGGTGGTCATGACCTTGGTGGTGCCCGACAGGGCATCGGCCAGTTGTTTGGTGTCGAGCACGTTGAAGTTGTCTTCATCGCCGGTGGCCAGTTTGCGCCGCTCGCGCAGCAGCTCGGTCAGGCCAGCTTTGACGCGGGTGGGGTCGCTGCCATCGGCCATGGACACCAAAAGCGAGTTGACACTCGTGCTGCCGGTGATGCGCCGCTGCAGTGTTTTGATGGGCACCAGTACCACGTCGTCTTGGTCGTTGCCAAAGCTGCCCTGGCCTTTGGAGGCCAGCAGGCCCACCACCTCGCACGAGATTTGTTTCACCCGCAGTTGCTGGCCCAGGGCCGAGGTACCGCCAAACACCTCACGCTGTACGGTGGCGCCGATCAGGCACACGGCGGCACCGGCGCGCAAATCGTCGTCGCTGAACTCACGGCCTCCGTCCTGAATGTGCCAGTTGCCGGTGATGAGCCAGGCATTGGTGCTGCCCACCACGCTGGTCGCCCAGTTTCGCCCATTGGCCACCACGGTGGCGCTGCGCCGGGCCTCGGGGGCTACGGCGGTGATGCCGCCTATTTGGCTGGCAATGGCGTCGGCATCGCCCTCTTTAAAGGCAGGGGCACTGCCGCCACCTGCGCCGTGCCCTAGGCGCTGGCCCGGGCGAATTTGCAGCAGGTTGGTGCCTAGGCCGGAGATTTGGTTTTGCACCGCCAGCGTGGCGCCATTACCCAGCGTCACCATGGTGATAACCGCGCTGACTCCGATCACGATGCCCAAGATGGTGAGGAACGAGCGCATCAGGTTGCGCCGGATGGAGCGCAGTGCCAGTAGCAAGGTGTTGAGCAACATCAGTGCACCGCCTCGCTAAGTGCGGCGCTGTGCAGGCCTGCGGGGTGGGAGTTGGGCACGTCGCTTTCGACCACGCCATCCACAAAGCGCACGATACGTTTGGCGTAGGCGGCCATGTCCGGCTCGTGGGTGACCATGAGCACGGTGATGCCGCGGTCCACATTCAGGCGCCACAGCAGGTCCATGATCTCGCGGCTGCGCTGGGTGTCCAGGTTGCCGGTGGGCTCGTCGGCCAGCAGCACGGCAGGCTCGGTGACGATGGCGCGGGCAATGGCCACGCGCTGTTGTTGCCCGCCGGACAATTCGGCCGGGGTGTGGTGCTCCCACCCCGTCAGCCCCACCGACGCCAGCGCTTTGGCGGCAGCGGCTTTGCGGGCGCTGGCGGATTCGCCCCGGTACAGCAGGGGCAGCTCTACGTTTTCTTGCGCTGATGTGCGCGCCAGCAGGTTAAAGCCTTGGAATACAAAGCCCAGGTAACGCCTGCGCAACAGCGCGCGCTGGTCGCGGCTGAGGCCGCTTAAGGGCACGCCCTTGAACAGGTAGGTGCCGGTGGTGGGGGTGTCTAGACAGCCAAGGGTGTTCATGGCGGTGGATTTGCCCGAGCCACTGGGGCCCATGATGGCCACAAAATCACCCGCCGCAATGCGCAGGTTCACGCCTTTGAGCGCTTGCAGGGCGGTTGCGCCTTCGCCGTAGGTGCGGGTGACATCCCGCAGCTCGATCAGGGGAACGGCATCGCTCATGGGGCGCTGCCCGCACTGCCCGCACTACCCGCACTGCGCTGGTCGGTAATCACCAGCATGCCCGGCTGCAAATCGCCGCCGGTGATTTCGGTCATGCGGCCATCACTCACGCCGGGTGTCACCGCCACGGCCGTGGCCACGCCGCCCTTTAGTACCCATACTTTTTTGGCTGCGGGGCCGTTGCCGCCGGCCTTGCGCTGCCCGCCGGTACGCGGCATACGGGGCAACAAGCTGCTGACTATGCCGCCGCCTGAAGCCTTGGCGGCCTTGGTGTCGCCGTCTGTCGGGTTGAACCGCAACGCCGTGTTGGGCACCAGCAGCACGTTGGTGCGCTCGGTGGCGGTGATGGTGCTCGACGCCGTCATGCCCGGGCGCAGGGTCAGGTCGGTGTTGTTCACGTCCATGTAAGTCACATAGGTCACCACGTTGTCGGTGATGGTGGAGCCAAAGGCCACGCGGGTAATGGTGGCGGGGAAACGGCGTGAGGGGTAAGCACTGACCGTGAAGCTGGCTTTCTGGCCCACCTGCACTTTGCCCACGTCCGCCTCGTCCACATTGACCTGCAGACGCAGCTTGCCCAAATCTTCTGCGACGCTGAACAGGGTAACGGCTTGCAGTGAGGCGGCCACGGCGTTGCCGGGGTCTACTGTGCGGGTAAGAATCACGCCGTCAATGGGCGAGCGGATCGACGCCTTGGAGAGGTTGGTCGCGTTGGTGGACACCGTGGTCTGTGCTTGGGTGACGTTGGCGCGGGCGCTGGTCTCGTCGGCGATGGCACGCGCAAGGGACGCGCGGGCGGTGTCCAGTTCGGCACGCGAAGGCACTTTGCCACCCGACAGGCGGGACACTTCTTCCAGCCCCGCTAGGCAGGCTTGGGATTCTTTGACGGTGGCTACCCATTGCGCCACTTTGGCCACGGCCGCACTCAGGGAGGAGCCCGCGCAGGCAACCAGGTCGCCCAGTTTGGAGGTGTCTAGCTCCACCAGCACTTGGCCTTTTTTGACCCGGTCATTCACGTCCACCAGTACGGCCAGCACAGTGCCCGAGAGCTCACTGCCGATGTTCACCGAGCGGGTGGGCTGCAGGGTGCCGTTGGCGGCCACGGTCAGCGTCAGGTTGCCCAGGGCGGCGGCTTCGGTGACGTAGCTGGGGGCGGCCTTGCTTTGGCTGCGAGCCTGCCACCACAGGGCCATGCCAATGCCAATGGCAACGAGGGCAATCAGTGCCCACAGCATGGGCCGCTTCCACCAGGGGCGCTGCGTGCCGCTGGTTAGCAGGTTTTGCACATCGGTGGCGTTGATGGGGGCTGCGGGCGTGGCTGGGGGTGTGGTGCTGGGGGTGGCAGGAGCGGTCATGGTCATCTCGTCAGAATCGTCAAAAAGTGGGGCGTTCATTGCCAGCCACCGCCCAGGGCCTTGTACAGGCGAACATGGTCGGCACTGGTGTCGGTCAGGGCGCTGGCCACGCTGTCTTGGGCGCCCATTTGGGTACGCTGGGTTTGCAGCACAACTTGAAAATCAATCAAACCGCTGGCGTAGCGTTGCTGTGCCAGCAGCGCGGCGTTATCGGCGGCGGTGGCTGCGTTTTGCAGGCGCACCAGGCGTTGGCGATCGCCTTGTAATGCCACCAGCGCGTTTTCTACATCCTTGAGTGCGGTTAGCACGGTGGACTGGTAGGCCATGCGGGCCTGCTCCAAGCCGGCTTCTTGCGCGCGCACCTGGGCTTTGGCAGTGCCGCCGTCTAGCAGCGGGACCGAGACGCGCGCCAGCAGCGAGCTGAGCAGGCTGGCGCCATTGGTCAGCCCCGCCAGGGTCAGGGCGTTCAGGCCCAGCGAGCCACCCAGCGAAAAGCTGGGGTAGCGCGCGGCTTCGGTCGCAGACACCCGGGCCAGCGCACCGGTGATGCGTGCCTCGGCAGCGCGCACATCGGCGCGCTGGCGCAGGGTTTCGGCCGGGATGGACAGGGCCCAATCGCCGGGCGCGGCGGGTATGGGCTGTGCGCCAGTTAATTCGCTTTGCGGCGCGGCCGGTGCTTGCCCCGTGAGCACGCTCAGGCTGTAGATGGATTGGCGAATGCTGGTTTGCAGCGTTGGGATCTGGGCGCTGGTCTGCTCTACGGCCGTGCGGGCTTGCTCCACTTCGAGCGAGGTCACTAGCCCGGCCTGTGCGCGCCAGTCGGTGAGTTGCAGGGTTTCTTGCTGGTTGGCCAGGTTGTTCTGCGCAATCTGTAGCCGGGCTTGTTGGCCGCGCAGGGCCAGGTAGGCCAGGGCCAACTCGGCGGCAACGGATACCTGCACATCGGCCAGCGAGGCCTCAGACGCAACGGCATCGGCCTCGGTGGCGTTGAGGGCATTGCGTTTGGCACCAAACAGGTCCAGCTCCCAGCTGGCGTCCAGCCCGGCCCGGAAGGCATTGGTGGAGGGCGATGCGTCCGTTTGGCTGGTCTGGGCCGAGGCAGAGGCCGTCACGCCGGGGCGCATGTCACCGGCCTTGGCATCACGCAGGGCACGGGCCTGCAGCAGGGCGGCTTGCGCGCTGCGAATGCTAGTGTTGGCCTGCAGTGACTGGGTGATTAGGCGGCTAAGCAGCGGGTCATTGAAGCGGGTCCACCACGGGGCCAGATCGGCTGCAGTGCGGGTGTCTGGCGTCGCGGCAGGGGTTGCACTGGGCGGCGCAGGCGCAACGGCAGACCAGGTGCTGGGCACCACCAACGGGGGCACCAGCGTGGTGGACGCTGGCGTTTGTGCCATCGCACTACTGCACCAAGTGCCCATTAGCATCGCTGTTGCCAGTGCGCAGGCGCTCAGAGGGGAACGCACCGCTGGGTGCTGTCTGTCCCGCGCGTGGGTAGCCGACAGCGGGTGGGCAATCGGACGTGTTGCGAAGGGTATAGACGGCATGGAAGGAGTAGGTTGCGGCACTTGGAGGGGGGTGTTTGGGCGATTGTCCTTAACTTGCATGTCGCGGGGCTGTCCATGGGGTTAATTCATGTAAAGGCGCCACCTTACCAAGACTTTACCGTGCCTTAACCGGCCGATGGTTGCTATTTATTTAATAGCTGCTTGCGCACGTTCCATGAGGGCTATAGGCCATTTTCACCTTCAATTTTGGTGAAGCGGGCTTGCGCCACGCCGTCAATAAGCACTTGCTCTACAAACATGGCGGCTGGCCGCACCCACAGGCCCTGCTCGCCATACAGCGCTTGGTACAGGGCCATGGGCTCCAAGGTTTCGCTGTGGCGCACGGTGTCCAGCACGCGGTACATGCCGCCCTTGTAGTGGCGATAAAGCCCGGGCGGGGTGGTGATTAATGGGGGGAGGTTGTTGCTACTCATGGGACAATCGTAGGCTATGCACCC
The DNA here is from genome assembly GCA_038230175.1 of Burkholderiales bacterium. GTDB lineage: Bacteria > Pseudomonadota > Gammaproteobacteria > Burkholderiales > Burkholderiaceae_C > Allorhodoferax. The sequence continues at coordinate 23,034 of JBBRNS010000013.1, read as the reverse complement.
AAAAGCCCTGTTAGAAGCCTGTTCCGAGTTGGTTCGGCTCACCCTTAAATTTGAACACCCCGCCGACGCTACTGTGTCGAAGTTCTTCCGCGACAATCGGGGCCTGGGCCCGCGCGAGCGCGCCACCATGGCCGAGACGGTGTACACCGTGCTGCGCAAGAAGAACCTGTTTGACCATTTGGCCCCCTCCGGCAGCGGCCCCAAAGAGCGCCGCTTGGCGATTTTGGGCTTCTATGGCCCCGGCGATTTTTTGCGCAGCGCGTTGACCGACCAAGAAACCCGCTGGCTGGACGATTGTGAAAAGGTTGATCCCAAAGACCTGATGGAGCGCCATCGCCACAACCTGCCCGAGTGGCTGGTGCAGCCGCTCAAAGACCAGCTAGGTGCCGAATTTTGGCCGCTGGTCGACAGCCTCAACCTGGGCGCTGGGATGGATTTGCGGGTCAACGACTTCAAGGCCAAACGCAGCGATGTGCAAAAAGAGCTAGCCAAGGCTGGCATCAAGGCCGTGCCCACGCCATTTTCCCCGTGGGGCCTGCGTATTGCGGGCAAACCACCCTTAAACAAATCTGAAGCCTTTTTGCGCGGTGACTTTGAGGTGCAGGACGAAGGCTCGCAGTTGCTAGCCATGCTGGTGGATGCCAAACGCGGCGAGATGGTGGTGGATTTTTGCGCGGGCGCCGGTGGCAAAACGCTGGCACTGGGCGCCATGATGCGTAGCACCGGGCGCTTGTATGCGTTTGACACATCTGCACACCGGCTCGATGCTTTCAAGCCGCGCTTCAAGCGTAGCGGCTTGTCTAATGTGCACCCAGCCGCCATTGCCCACGAGCGTGACGACCGCGTCAAACGCCTGAGCGGCAAGATGGACCGTGTGTTGGTGGATGCACCGTGCACCGGCCTGGGAACCCTGCGCCGCAACCCCGACTTGAAATGGCGCCAGACGCCACAAAGTGTGGAGGAGATGTCGGTCAAGCAGACGGCTATTTTGCAAAGTGCGTCGCGCATGCTCAAGCCCGGTGGTCGCTTGGTGTACGCCACCTGCAGCGTGCTGCCGCAAGAGAACGAGGCCATTGCCGACGCATTTGCTGCCGCCAACCCCGACTTTGAGCCACTGCAAGCGGGCGAGGTGTTGACCGGTTTGAAGGTGGCCGATGCACAAAAGCTGTGTGCCGGTGGCGAGTCCGGGCAGCTGTACCTGCGCCTGTGGCCGTACCGCCATGCCACAGACGGCTTCTTTGCCGCGGTGTGGCAAAAGAAGTCGCAATAAATAAGTGACAGTCCCCTAAAATTGCAGTACCGCTGAACGAGTTGTTGGACCTACTACAGCGTTTTTTTAAAAAGAGATTGGGCTTTATGTTGTTTTCGCAATGGGCAGTGCTGGACACCGCCATCGATTGGCTCGCCACAGGCGCTTGGGATATTCACTGGTGGCAAGTGGTGTTGTTTACCCTTGCGTTGACCCATATCACCATGGTCAGCGTGACCGTGTTTTTGCACCGCCACCAGGCGCACCGCGCGCTGGATTTACACCCGATTGCGTCGCACTTTTTCCGCTTTTGGCTGTGGATGACCACCGGGCAGGTGACCAAAGAGTGGGCATCGATCCACCGCAAACACCACGCCAAGTGTGAGCAGGCCGAAGACCCGCACAGCCCCCATGTACATGGCATCAAGACGGTACTGCTGCAAGGTTATGAGCTGTACCGCGCCGAGGCACTCAATAAAGAGACTTTGGCCCGTTTTGGCCACGGCACGCCCAATGACTGGCTCGAGCGTAATGTGTATTCGCGCCATTCCAGCCTGGGTATTGTGCTGATGTTGGCCATTGACCTGGCTCTGTTTGGCGCGTTGGGTTTGACCGTGTGGGCTGTCCAGATGGCCTGGACGCCGGTGATGGCCGCAGGCGTTATCAATGGCGCTGCGCACTTCTGGGGCTACCGCAATTTTGAGGTGCCGGATGCGTCCACCAACATTTCGCCCTGGGGCATCATCATCGCCGGTGAAGAGTTGCACAACAACCACCACACCTACCCGACGTCGGCCAAGTTGTCGGTCAAGCCCTATGAGTTTGACATCGGTTGGATGTACATCAGCATCTTGCAAAGTATGGGGCTGGCTAAGGTTAAGAAGACACCACCCAGAGCCGCCTATGGCGCTATTCGCCCGGTTGCCGACGAGAAAACCCTAGAGGCCTTGATTGCCAACCGCTACGAGCTGATGGCGGGTTACGCCAAGGGCATGCGTGCCGCAGCCCGTGCTGAGTTGGATGCCATGAAGGCCCGCCGCGCCGACAGTGCCGTGATCAAGGCTGCTAAACGCTGGATGCACCGCGATGCGGACAAAGTGCCGGCCTCCATGGTGGGGGCTCTGGCCCGCGCCCGTGCCGCGTCGCCAATGCTGGACAAAATGGTGACCATGCGTGAGGAGCTGCGCCAGATGTGGCTCAACACCTCGGTGTCGCGCGAACAGTTGGCCAAAGACCTGCACGCCTGGTGCCAGCGTGCCGAAGCCAGTGGTATTGCGGCCCTGCAAGAGTTTTCTTTCCGCCTGCGGGCTGCGCACGCCTAAGGCAGGCGGTTAAAGGCGAGGGTGGTCTGTGCCGTCAATGCGGCGGGTGGCCTTGCTCAATTTCGCTTTGTAGGCGAAATGCCTCCATTACCGGGTCAGCCTCGCCACCTTCGGCCAGGTGCTTTGTGTACCAGATGCTTAAAATTGTGCTGACCACCGGGCCGGGGTTGGCGCGCACTTTGTCGAAATTCCAGTCGTTGAGCAGGCAGATACGCTGCACCAGGTCCATGTCCAGGTCAATCGCGTCGTCATCGCAGCGGCGCACCTTGAGGTCGGCAAAGGTATAGCCTTGCGGCAATTTGAGGTCGATGTGCATCACAAATCCAGAAGTGACGGTTACGAGAATGGTAGGGCCGGTACCCGCGTAAAAAAGCCCGATCGAGTCGGGCTTCTTCGGCAAGGCCAAAACTGAATTACTTCAGTTTCATTTCCTTGTAGTCCACGTGCTTGCGAGCTTTTGGATCAAATTTCTTGATCAGCATCTTCTCGGGCATGGTTTTCTTGTTCTTGCTGGTGGTGTAAAAGTGACCGGTTCCAGCAGTAGATTCCAGTTTGATTTTTTCGCGTCCGCCTTTGGCTGCCATGGTGCTACTCCTTAAGCTTGGCCACGTGCGCGCAGGTCTGCGAGCACTGAATCAATACCGTTTTTGTCGATCAGGCGCAAGCCTGCATTGCTGATACGCAGACGAATCCAGCGGTTTTCAGTCTCGACCCAGATACGGCGGTATTGCAGGTTCGGCAAGAACCGGCGCTTGGTTTTGTTGTTGGCGTGGGAAACATTGTTTCCGACCATTGGGCCTTTGCCCGTTACTTCGCATACGCGTGCCATCAGGACACTCCGATACATTTATACGACCATCACTGGCGACCTCGCAACCCTGTTGAAGAGGTCACTTAGTCTCGCTTTGGTCTCACCTCGCCAAGGAAATAGGGTGGCGGTAACCCTCCGCCAATGACTTGGCGGCGCATGCATCAGCCTTCAAACCCTCACGGGTTGAACTTAGCACAGCCTTGGATTATAGCGGTAATTTGGCGACCCCTGAAAAGCAATTACGCCGTGCTCGCGTAACACGCCAGCAGCTTTTTAAGCGGGGTGCCGCTCGGCGGGCATCGAATTTCGCGGCAGCTTCATCGTAATGCGCGTACCTTGGCCTAGAGTGCTGTCGACATGGATGCGCCCACCCATTAAATAGTTGATCTGGTTGTATACGGCGTAAAGCCCAAACCCAGAGCCCCCCTGGCCCAAGCGGGTGGTGTAAAACGGATCAAATATTTTGCCAATACGGTCTGGCGCGATGCCTTTGCCGTTGTCGCTCACCGTGAGTTTGACCCAGTCGTCATCCAGGGCGGCGCCGTCAATCCGGACGGTGCCGGTGTCCTTGGCATCAAATGCGTGGCCAAAGGCGTTGCTGAGTAACTGGGTCAAGACCTGTTCCAGCGCGTTGGGGTAGCCGTCAAGGCCGATGCCTAACCCCACGTTGACCTCGATGGCGCGCGATTGGTTGGCTGACTGCCCTCGAAAGGTCATAACCGACTCGTGCACCAACTGGTCCAGTTCAAAACGCTGGGGTCGGTTGCTCATTTGGTCCACCGCCACCATGCGAAATTTGCGAATCAATTCGCCAGCCCGGTTCAGGCTGCGCCCCAGCAATGCCATGCCGTCGCCGACATACTGAATCCGTTGTTGAAGGTCTTGCGTTTGGTGTGCATCGTTCGCGACGGTGGGCACCATTGCCTGGATACTCTGAAGGTCGTCTTGAAGCGTGCTAGCGGTCAGTATGGCGGTGCCGATGGGGGTGTTGAGTTCATGGGCAATGCCGCTGACCAAAGCGCCCAGCCCCGCTAGCTTGGCCGATAACACCAATTGCCCTTGGGCTTTTTCAAGCGAGGCAATGGTGCTTGCCAGTTGTTGGTTGGCGCTCTTTAAGGCCAGTTCAGCCTTGTGGCGGGTCTCGATAACGTCTTGTAAAGCGGCGTTGCGCTCTGCGAGCTCACGGCGCGCTGCGCGCAGCCCGAGGTGCGTGTTGATGCGCACCAACACCTCTGCAATTTGGATTGGCTTGGTCACATAGTCGACGCCGCCGGCCTCAAAGCCGGTCACCTTGTCGCTGGTGTCCGAGAGTGCAGTCATAAAAATGACAGGAATATCGGCCGTCTCGGGCATTTTTTTGAGGCGGCGGCAGGTCTCAAATCCGTCGATGCCCGGCATCATCACGTCCAGCAAAATCAGGTCGGGCAGGGTGCGCTGGGCACGGCGGATTCCGTCTTCGCCACTTTGGGCGATGACGATGTCAAAGCCGCTGTCTTCCAAGTGGGAGGCGATGACGCCCAGGTTTGCGGCTGTGTCATCAACGATCAACAAAACCGGCGGGGCATCCGCCGAGAATTTAACCATTTCCATTGACGTCACCCATGTGTTTTTCGATAAAGTTTTGGATTTTTTGAACTTGGAATGTTCGGCCGAGTTGCCGAAGCTTGTCGGTGAAACCGCGGTACGACGGATCTAAAGTGTCCAGATGGTCTGCCCGCTTGCGAATGCGCGCCATATTACCATCGAGCGCCAAGTTATGAAGCACCTTCAACTCGTCCAGGGGTGGTGCGGCAAGTGTGGCTGCCGAAACGGGTACAGCGGCCTCTGCGCGGGTCCAGCGCAGCTTTAATTGCGCCGCAATGGCACTTAGCAGCCGGTTTTGGTCAATCGGTTTAGCTAAGAACACATCAGCGCCTGCCTCCAGTGCGGAAACGGTGTCCCGCGCCAAAAAGGTGGCTGAGACCACGATCACCGGCACGTTAGCCAGCGCGGGGTCTGCGCGCATGCAGCGGGTTGCCTCCAGGCCGTCCATAACCGGCATACTCACATCGGTAATAACCAAGTCGGGTCGCTGTTGGTACATCACGTCGAGCGATTCCTGTCCATTGCTGGCCTGCAAAGTCTCGAACCCAAGCCCGTCCAACATCGCAGTCAACATCAGGCGGTTGGCGGGCACGTCATCGGTGACTAGGACTGTGCGGCGTACGCCGTCGTAACCATTGATCGCATTTTGTGGCGCCTCAGCGCTGCCCGCAGGCGCGTTAACCTCGGCCACGGCGAGTGCAATTTCAAACCAAAAGACACTGCCAAGGCCGGGTTGGCTTTGCACCGCAATGTCGCCCCCCATTAGGCGCACCAACTGGCGGCTGATCGAAAGTCCCAGGCCGGTACCGCCCGCGCGCTGCTTAGCATCGCCAACCTGCTCAAAGGCTTGAAAGATGGTGTCGAGCTGGTCGGCTGGCATACCGACACCGGTGTCGCTCACCTCAAAACGTACAACACATTGGTGGTCAGTGTCTGCAACCCGCAGCACCCGCAAAGTGACCTGCCCGTGTTCGGAAAATTTGACGGCATTGCCCAGCAGGTTGAGTAGTACTTGGCGCAGGCGGGTTGCATCGGCCATGACCGCTTCGGGCAAGTTGGTGTCAATTTCTGACACATAGGCCAGGTGGCGTTCCTCGGCCTTTACCCGCACCATGTCGTTGATGACCTGGATGAAGGAGGGCAGGGACACCGACTCGGGATTGAGCTCGAACTTGCCCGCCTCGATCTTGGAGATGTCCAACACATCGTTGATCAGCATTAATAGGTGTTCGCCGCTGCGTTGCATGGTGTCCAGGGCACTCCATTGGCGCTCGTTGATGTCCTTGTCGCGCTTGAGAATCTGGGCATAACCCAGGATGGCGTTGAGCGGGGTACGCAGCTCGTGGCTCATGCTGGCCAAAAAGCGGCTTTTGGCCTGGTTGGCGATCTCAGCGCGGTTTTTGGCCACGGAAAGCTCGCCCGTGCGGTGGGCGACGATTTGTTCCAGATCATCGCGGTGCTGCTGCAGCTCGCGTTCGGTCTGCTTGCGGTGCTCAATGTCTTGGCCAAGCTCAATATTTTTTTGTTCTAGCTCTTCAAACACGTCTTGCAAGGCGCGTCGGGTGTTCTCTAGGCTGGCACCCAGGGTTCCTAGTTCGTCTTTGCGGTGCCAGACAAAAGGGGCGTCCAAATCGCGAGTGGCCAAGCGCGCTGATTCCCTCAATAGTCGGCGAATTGGGACCAACAGGCGCAGGTGTAAGAGCGACACAATCAGAATCAGGCTAAAAAATAGCTGCCCCAATACGGTGAGCATCAAGTCTTGGCGGTGTCGGGCCATCTCCGCGTCCATCTGCCCGGTATCCATTTCTAGGCTCACGGTGCCAACGGTCTTTCCGTCTAGCACCACGTCGCGGGTGACGCGGATTTGCTGGCCCAAGCGCCGCTCGGGGTAGTCCACTGACGAAAACGTTTCACTCGCACCGGTTGACAACATGCCTTTGACAGTGCCGGAAACTAACCTTGGGTCGCTGAAGACCGAGCCCAGTAACGGCACCGTCGTTTCACGGTCAAAGGACCACAGTGGCTTTCGCAGGCTGATGGCTAACGTGTCAATCTGGCGTGCCAAGTCGTCATTGAGCTGCAGGGTGAGGCCTTCTTGGCGCCGCTCCAGCGTGATCAGGCTTCCCACGGTGGACGGAATCAACAGCCCCACAACCACACCCAGCAAAATGGCCCAGCGCAGGCTGATGTTGCCCAGCAGCCCGCGCGGGGGCGCGGAATGCTTAGCCAACGGGCTGATGCCTCCGATGGGCAGCGTTTGCGCTACGGCTGGCGTGCCTTGGGCTTGTAGTGTCGTGGGGGCCATAAATTTAGCGCCCAGTCGCGCTCAGTTTAGCCAAGGTGCCATCGCGAATCATCATGTCCAAGGTCGACTGCAGCCGTTCAACGTCGGCGCGTGGCATTTTGGTGTTGCAGGCTAAGGAGCCCAATGAGCGGCGAAACGTCAATGCGTTGACAGGCGGGTTTTTGGTGCCACCGTTTTTTTCAATGAAATATTGCGCTGACAAAATGTCGGTGGCCCATGCGTCAATCCGCTTGTTAAGCAGTTTTTCTACGCTTTGCTCGGGTGTGTTGGCCTCGTCAACGTCGTAGCGAAGGGACTTGAGGTATTCGGCGTCGCCACTGCCACGCATGGCGCCAATTTTGAGCGGCCGTGCGTCGGCCAAAGCAATCAGTGGCGCGGTGGTATCGGGGTGCATGAACAAGCCGGAGTCGGTCACAAATATCGGGCTAATCCAGCGGTAATCGGCCTCAATGGACTGTGCCCGCTGCACTGGAAACACACACGCCCGCTCGCGTGCCTTGGTTTCGGCCATTCCCCGCGCCAATGGCGTGGCGTGCAAGCGGTAGGCAATCTTGGCCTTGTCAAACAGGGTCGCAATAATGTCAATTGCCACGCCCACAGGTCGGCCGCTGTGCGTCATGGTGAACGGCGGGTTCTCGGAGTACTCCAGCGTGTAGGGCTCCGGTTGCGCGTAGCTGGCAGCGCAAAGAAGCACACTACCAAGAACGCTTAATACTTTCTTCATAGCTTTGCGTCTCGCCTTTGGGTTTTTCGTTGGCTAATTTGGGATAAGGGGCCGCGCCTTTTGCATACCAGTACGACGGAGGGTGTTTGGCATTGAGCCTGGGCGCGCAGTTGTCCATTCCGGATTGTTGCAGGTCACCTAGCATCTCGTCAGCTTGTTCGGCCATGGTATCGAGTGCCGTTTGAACCGGTACTTCGCCCCGAATGGCAGCCCCAATATTGGTCCACCACAGCGGTGCCATATTGGCGTAGTCGGGAACGTTGACTCCGGTGGGCGTCCAGGATTTGCGCGCCGGACTGCGATAAAACTCCACCAAGCCTCCCAATCGTGGTGCGGCCTTCGTCATGGCTTGGGACTGGATGTCTGACTCCCGAATGGGCGTAAGCCCCACCAGAGTCTTCTTGAGTGAGACCGACTTGGATGTGACGAACTGCGCATAGAGCCACGCCGCCTTTAAATTATCCAGCGGTGTACCCTTCATCAGTGTCCAGGAACCGACGTCCTGGTAGCCAACCTTCATACCCGCCCGCCAGTAAGGACCATGGGGTGATGGTGCCACCCGCCACTTGGGTGTGCCGTCCGGGTTAGTCACCGGCAGCCCGGGTCGGGTCATGGACGCGGTAAACGCCAGGTACCAAAACATTTGCTGGGCAATTTGGCCTTGGCCGGGGATCGGGCCGGCCGTGCCAAAGTCCATGTTTTTGGCTTCGGGCGGTGCGTATTTATTCAGCCACTCAATGAATTTGCTGACTGAATAGACTGCAGCCGCACCGTTCATGTCGCCGCCTCGGGCCACCGAGGCGCCTACCGGCGTGCAACCATCGGCGCGAATGCCCCAATCATCGACCGGGTAACCAAACGGAATGCCCTTGTCGCCGGCCCCGGCCATGGAAAACCACGAATCCGAGAAGCGCCAACCCAAGGACGGGTCTTTGCGGCCGTAGTCCATGTGGCCGTAGACTTTTTTTCCATCGAGTTCTTGCACGTATACGGTAAAAAACTCGGCAATGTCTTCGTAGGCCGTCCAGTTGACCGGCACATCAAGTTTGTAGCCGTAAATTTCTTTGAATTTCTTTTGCAGATCAGGCCGGTCGAACCAGTCTTTGCGGTACCAGTAGAGGTTTGCAAACTGCTGGTCAGGCAATTGGTAGATTTTCCCATCAGGCCCCGTCGTAAAGCTCAGGCCAATGAAGTCTTTGAGGTCGAGGGTAGGCGAGGTCACGGCCTTGCCCTGGCGGGCCATGAAATCACTCAGGTTGACGGTTTTTCCGGCGCGGTAGTGCCAGCCGATCAAGTCGCTGTCGTTAATGTAGGCGTCGTAGAGTTGTATGCCGGTGCGGGCCTGCGTCTCGATTTTTTTTACCAGGTCGTCTTCGCCCGTTTGCTCGTGCACCACATGGATGCCGGTTAACTGGGTAAATGCCTTGGCCAAAACGTCGGATTCGTAGGCGTGGATATCGAGGGTTTCGGACACGACGCGGATAGTTTTACCCTTAAACGGCTTGGCCGCACGGCGAAACCATTCAAGCTCGCTGCGCTGTTGGCTTTTGGTCAGGGTGGTAGGGGTGAACTCGTTCATCAAACGGGTCACCACATCCTCGTCTTGGGCCCACCCTGTTTGGCACAAACCCACTAAGGCGAAACCGATCGCGGCAATTGGCAGTGTACGGATCATTGGAACCGGATTTCCTCAGCAAAACGTGTGTTCACCGATGCCGCAGGCTGCGGCATGGCGAGGCACATAGTGCTCTGAAACACCGAAGCCGTCAATTCGGAAAGACACCCGAAGTGACGGCCACGTTTTTGCGCCTGCGCGGTGGCCGCGCCCGGCAACTATTCTTGTTCGAGGAAGCGCTGGGCGTCCAGCGCGGCCATACAGCCGGTTCCGGCGCTGGTGATGGCTTGGCGGTACACATGGTCTTGCACGTCACCGGCAGCAAAAACACCGGGTATAGAGGTCTGGGTGGCAAATCCTTTGAGGCCACCTTGTGTGACGATATAGCCACCGGCCATCTCCAGTTGGCCTTGAAAAATGTCCGTGTTGGGTGCATGGCCAATGGCAATAAAACAGCCTGTCAAGGCGAGGTCTTCGGTGCTACCGTCTGTGACGTTTTTGACACGAATACCTGTGACACCCGTGGTATCGCCCAGCACTTCGTCCAATGTGCAAAAAGTTTTGAGTTCAATCTTGCCGCTGGCGACCTTTTCCATCATCTTGTCGATCAAGATGGGTTCAGCCTTGAATTTGTCGCGGCGGTGCACCACGATCACCTTGCTGGCAATGTTGGAGAGGTACAGCGCCTCTTCAACCGCGGTGTTGCCACCACCCACCACACACACGACCTGGTCACGGTAGAAGAACCCGTCGCAAGTGGCGCAGCCCGATACACCTTTGCCCATAAATGCAGTCTCGCTTGGCAAACCCAAGTATTTGGCCGAGGCACCGGTGGCAATGATCAGTGCATCGCAGGTGAATTGCCCGTTGTCCCCTGTCAGGGTGAAGGGGCGTTTACTCAGGTCCACGGCGCTAACGTGGTCAAACAGCACCTCCGTCTTAAAGCGCTCTGCATGCTCCAAAAAGCGCTGCATCAGTTCGGGGCCCTGCACGCCGTTGACGTCTGCGGGCCAATTGTCGACCTCGGTGGTGGTCATCAATTGGCCACCTTGCGCCATGCCGGTGACCAAAACCGGTTTGAGGTTGGCGCGTGCGGCGTACACGGCGGCGGTGTAGCCAGCAGGGCCCGAGCCCAAAATGAGAACGCGGGCGTGTTTGGTAGTGGACATTTGGTACCTTTTGTGGATCAGGAAGGCGCCCCCGTGTACATTCGGGGAACGTGATGTATATCAATGTAAAAACGTTGTGCGAACGCTAGCCTATTTTGGGTATGCGTTAAGCCCCATTGTAAGAAACGCCGCGGCGCCTTTCTGGAACCGATTCAATGTCAATACTGAGCAACCTGGATTTAATTCGGCGCGTTCCCCTGTTTGAAGTCCTGACCCCCATTCAAGCGCAGCAGGTGGCGTCTGTGGTCATCAAAAAACGTTACAAGCGTGGCGAGTGCGTGGTCGAAGAGGGCAAGACGACCGATGCGCTTTACATGATGCTCTCCGGTCGGGCGCGGGTCTTGATGACCGACCATAAGGGCAACGAAGTGATTTTGGCCACCTTGCGCACGGGCGACTATGTGGGGGAGATGAGCCTGATTGACGGCGAGCCCCACTCCGCAAGCGTGACGACCGAAGTGCAGACCGACGTATTGATTCTGGGTCGGGCTGATTTTTTGCGTTGCGTAGGCGAAAACGCGGCCGTATCACTGTCGCTCATGCGGGGCTTGGTGCAGCGCTTGCGCCATGCAGACCGCAAAATTGGCTCTTTGGCGCTGATGGGCGTTTATGGGCGGGTGGCGACCGTGCTGCTGGAGGCAGCCCAGTTGGGCGACAACCAGCAATGCCTTATTCGCGACAAGATTTCGCGCCAAGATTTGGCCAAAATGGTCGGTGCATCACGCGAAATGGTCAGCCGGGTGATGAAAGAGTTTGAAGAGCAGGGTTTTATTCAGACCCTGGACGACGGCGTCATCCGCGTCAATGAGCGCCGCAGGGCGCCGCGATGAGCCAAGCCCTCTCATAATGCCTCTTGGGGCAGCCTCGTTGGCGCGGGCATGCGGTAAGCTTGCCCTGATTGATTTCTGACATGACTTATTCCCTTAATACCCTTCGCTCCGGCGCCCCCGCAGCAGCCCCCGCCCCAACAGGTATGGGCCGCTTTGCCAATGAATTCACCCTGATCGTCGGTTTTGTCGTCTTGGTGCTGTGGCTCGTCGCCTTGTTGACCTACTCGCCCATGGATGCCGCATGGTCGACATCCGGCGCCGGTATGCCCATCTTGAATCGGGTGGGGCGCCTGGGGGCCTGGGCGGCCGATGTGAGCTACTTTGTGTTCGGTTTCTCAGTCTGGTGGTGTGTGGTGGTGGCCGTGCGTCTGTGGTTGGCGCTGTTGGCCAACCGCCTGCGCGGCGACGAGACGACCCGCGTAGTGCCGCGGCGTTGGGTGTTTTGGCTGGGAATGGCAATGCTCCTGTACGCCAGCACCACCCTAGAGTGGGCACGTTTGTACAGTCTAGAGTCGTATTTGCCCGATCACAGCGGCGGTGCGGTGGGTCATGTGCTGGGCCCCATCAGCGTCAAATGGCTGGGCTTTGCCGGCTCTGGCCTGGTGTCGATTGCCTTGGGCGTGATCGGGTCGGCTCTGGTGTTTGGATTTTCGTGGATGCACGTGGCTGAGAGGCTTGGCTCTTGGATTGATCGCCAAGTGCAGGCCCGGCGCGAGAAGCGCGAGCGCGCCGAAGACCGCCAGATGGGCCAGATCGCGGTGCGCGAGCGTGAAGAAATTTTGCTTGAAGAACGCGAAGAAATCATCGTTCACCACCCCAAACCGGTCGTGATAGAGCCGGTTTTGGTGGACTTGCCACCGAGCAAACGTGTGGCCAAAGAGCGGCAAAAACCGTTGTTCACCGAGATGCCCGACAGCAAGCTGCCCCAGGTCAATTTGCTAGATGGCGCGCAGTTGCGCCAAGAGACCGTTGCGCCCGAGACGCTGGAAATGACCAGCCGCATGATCGAGAAAAAGCTCAAAGACTTTGGTGTGGAAGTGCGCGTGGTGCTGGCACAACCCGGCCCGGTGATTACCCGCTACGAGATCGAGCCCGCCACGGGCGTCAAAGGCTCTCAAATTGTGGGCCTGGCCAAGGACTTGGCACGTTCGCTCAGCTTGGTGTCCATTCGTGTCGTGGAGACTATTCCGGGCAAAAACTACATGGCGCTAGAACTACCCAACGCCAAACGCCAGAGCATCAAGTTGTCGGAGATATTGGGTTCGCAGGTCTACAACGAGGCCAAGTCCTTGCTCACCATGGGCTTGGGCAAAGACATTGTGGGCAACCCCATCGTGGCCGACCTGGCAAAAATGCCGCACGTGCTGGTGGCCGGTACCACCGGTTCGGGCAAGTCGGTGGGTATCAACGCCATGATTTTGAGCATCTTGTACAAGGCCGAAGCGCACGATGTGCGCCTGCTCATGATCGATCCCAAGATGCTGGAGATGTCGGTGTACGAGGGCATTCCCCATCTGCTGGCGCCGGTGGTCACTGATATGCGCCAAGCCGCCCATGGCCTGACTTGGTGTGTGGCCGAGATGGAGCGGCGCTACAAACTGCTCAGCAAAATGGGCGTGCGTAATCTGGCCGGTTACAACACCAAAATAGACGATGCCAAGGCCAAGGGCGAGTTCATCTACAACCCATTTAGTCTGACACCCGAAGCGCCCGAGCCGCTAGACCGCCTGCCCCACATTGTGGTGATCATTGACGAGTTGGCCGACTTGATGATGGTGGTGGGCAAGAAGATTGAAGAGCTCATTGCCCGCCTGGCGCAAAAAGCCCGCGCCGCCGGTATTCACCTGATTTTGGCCACCCAACGCCCCAGCGTAGATGTGATAACCGGCCTGATCAAGGCCAATATTCCCACCCGGATTGCATTCTCAGTAGGCTCCAAGATCGACAGCCGCACCATCCTGGACCAGATGGGTGCCGAGGCCTTGCTGGGTATGGGCGACATGCTTTACATGGCCAGCGGCACTGGCTTTCCCGTGCGCGTGCACGGTGCCTTTGTCAGCGACGAAGAGGTCCACCGCGTTGTGAGTTATCTGAAGACGCAGGGCGAGCCCAACTACATTGAAGGTGTGCTTGAAGGCGGCACGGTGGATGGTGAAGGTGAGCCCGGCATAGACGGCAGCAACGGTGGCGGGGAAAAAGACCCGATGTACGACCAAGCAGTGGAAGTGGTGCTTAAAAACCGCAAGGCCAGCATCTCGCTGGTGCAGCGCCACTTGAAGATTGGTTACAACCGCGCGGCGCGTTTGGTGGAAGACATGGAGACAGCTGGCTTGGTCAGCTCCATGAGCACCAGCGGCCAGCGCGAAATATTGGTGCCCGCACGGGCAGAGTAAACATGAAGCGCTTGTCGAGAAATTTTGTTACTATTTTTTTTATAGCTGCTTGCGCAGGTTCTGCGTGGGCTAGCGGCCTAGAAAGCCTTGAAACCTTCATCCGAACGGTCAGGACCGCGCGCACCGATTTCACCCAGGTGGTGACCTTGCCGGCCAAAGACGGGCAGGCGCCGCGCCTAAAAACCTCTAGCGGCACTTTTGAATTTGCCCGCCCCGGGCGTTTCAAATTTGTCTACAAGAAACCATTTGAGCAAACTATTGTTGCTGACGGAACCACCCTGTGGCTGTATGACGTGGACCTGAACCAGGTCACCGCCCGCAAGCAAGCCAGTGCGCTGGGGTCCTCCCCCGCAGCGTTGATTGCCTCGGCCGCCGATGTGCGCGCCTTGCAGGCCGATTTTGTGTTGACCTCAGAGGCGACGCGTGACGGGCTGGAGTGGCTGCTGGCCGTGCCGAAGGCCAAAGACAGTTCTTTGCAGACGGTGCGTGTGGGTTTTCGGGGTGCTGACCTGGCGCAATTAGAAATCGTGGACAGCTTTGGCCAAAAATCGACACTGACGTTTCGCGCCTTTGCCCCCAACGCCGCGCTGGATGCAGGCGCCTTTCAGTTCAAGCCGCCCGTGGGCGCGGACCTGATTCGCCAGTAAGCGCAAGCCTCGCTACCGGCACCCCACGCCCACGGCGACCCCTCGGCTGGCATGCAAAAACACTTTATCGCGACTACCGGCCACCAGCGCTTGGTCTATGGGCTGGCGGTCGGTCTTGTGGTGGCGCTGCTGCCGATACCTGCTGCCTTACCCACGCGAATTTTGCTGGCTTGGTGTGCGGGCGCCATTACGTTTTTGGTACTGGCATGGTGGTTGGCCGTGGTGTTTGACGCCACCCAAACCCGCGCGCACGCGCAGGCGCAGGATCAGCCCGGGGCATTGCTTTTTTTGCTGGTATTGGTGTCGGTGTTTGCCAGCGTTGCAGCCATTGTGTTCATGCTGCAGCATGCCAAAGACTTGGTCGGTGCCGAACGTCGGTGGCACCTGGCGCTTTTTGTGGTGTCGCTGGTGGTCTCATGGATGTTGATGCAGGCCATCTTTGCCTTTCGTTATGCCCATCTTTACTACCAAGAGGAGCTGCGTGGTTACACCCACGGCGCGGGGCTGGTGTTTCCGGGCGACCTGCCGCCGGACTATTTTGACTTTTTGTACTACGCCCACGTGGTGGGCATGACCTCGCAGGTGTCCGACGTGGTGGTCACCTCGCGCACCATGCGCCGCCTCACGCTGTTGCACAGCGGCACCGCGTTTGCATTCAACATGCTGGTGCTGGCGCTGAGCATCAACGTCATGGTCTCGGTGTTTCAGTAGCCATTAAGGCTCTGAAAGCCACGCCTGCATTTGCTCACAGACTGCGCGGCTTTCTAGTAGGCCAAGATGGCCGATACCGTAAAAAACGCGCTGCCGGTCCGGTGCAAAGGTCCGGGCGCGTTTGCTGTCCGGGTGTTGGCCCAGTGCACTTTTGAGCGGCACGAGTCCGTCGCCCACCAGCTTAGCGCTGAGGTCGCTGTGTTCCTTGGCGATCATGGCGGCTATGGCGTAACACTGCACCTGCTCTGGCAGCGGTACCGTTTGGCGGGGGTCCGCACCAGCGGCAAAGCGGTCGCGCCCTTGCCAGTCTTCATCGACCAGGTTGCCGAAGCGCAAGTCGGTGGTGCCAGCGCTGCGGATTTTCCCCAAGCGTGCCAGCGCTTCGGAGTACGGGCTGACCTCTAGCGCAACGTCCACCAAGTTGCCCGCCCGCTCCAGCATGGAGCCATGGTGGGGCGAGCCCACAAAAATCAGCTTGCGCACCTGCGCCATCCAGCCGTGCTGGGCCAATGCCCCGTAGTGAAAGGCGCTGCGCGCTAACAAGCCGCCCATGCTGTAGCCCACGATACAAATATCTTGCACGGCGGTGGGCCATGCCGCAACCAACTGCTCTAGCTGATCGGCCAACGCGCGGCCGTTTTGCGAAATGTGCAGCCCCGTGTTGTAGCCTAAGACCATGGGCGTAAAGCCGTTGTGCTGTGCCAATACCACGCCATGGTTGTGGCCGCTGCTGGTGGTCCACTGCAGCTCGTTCATGCAATGCCCGTGCAGCATCACCAAAATGCGGCCTGTGGCCTGAGGCATTGCTTGGCTCAATGCCTCGGTGGTCAGCGCCAGCGGTTTACCCTGGTGGCGCCAGCCCATCGTGATGGTGAGCGGGTTGTTGCGGCTGGTCATATGGTCGCCCAGCACACCGTTGAGGATCGATAGAAGCGCAGCCCGCTCTTTGGTGGAGTGAATGTGCTCGACCTCGGGCTGCAGGCGGCCCAGCGCCACATCGAGTCCGGCGCCCACCATCCGAGTGACGCCGCGCACCGACCCGTACACCAAACCCGTAGCTTTGCGCACCGCCGCGTGCACCGGGCCGTGCGAATGCTGGCGGTGCTTGCCTCGCACGCTGGCAAATGGCCGGGGAAGCCGCAGAAAATTGAGGTGCATGGCCTCGACCAGGTCGGTCACGCCCAATGTGGCGTCGATGACCAAGCGGCTGTAGCCGTGTAAGTCGGATAAGTGGAGATGGCGTTTTTTCATGGATGTCCTCCTGAGGGGGGTGACGTAGCGCGGATGAATGCAGCGCACAGCCCTGCGTGGGCGCTTAAGTCAGGCTGCGAATGTGGGACGCGACCACCAACAACTGGGCAGAGTCCATACGCACGATGAACTTACGGCTGACCGAATTGATGAGGGTGACGGCACCGGTCATACCCAGCCGCGCGGACTGTTCTTTGAGAAACCCCACCTCAGCCTGTTTGAGCGGCACCAAGAAGTAGTAGTCCATTCCCGCATCGACCAGCTCGGCCACCAGGTCGGCCACTGCATCGCCATGGTGGGGCTTTTCGGGTGCAGCCTCTAGCGCAGACAGCACGGTGTCAGTGCGCTTGCGCAAGGCTTTGGAGTGGTAGAAACGCAGCGACGGCTCCTGCGCAGCGGGGGACTTGGCGGTCTTGCTCACTTTGGTGGACTTGGCGGCGGTTGCGGTGGTGGTCATAGGGCATCCTTTTGTATGGTTGGTAGGGATGTTTATATTGTGTACGTTTGTACACAATAAGTATACTTATTTTTACTAAATTATCAAAAAATGGTGAATAAATCACATAAGTTATTAATCTAGATCAATTTCTACCGAGGAAAAATAGAGATACGTATGTACACATAACTGAGTCCTGCCACCACCAACCAGCTGGATTGTCTGCCGACCCTGGTTCAATCCGCCGCCCGCAACCGACCATAGGCAGCTCCATGGCCTGTTGCGCCGTTGCAGCTTTAAGAATGAAGGTGGGCGAGTAACCTCGCCTTGATTCCACAGTATGCGCGCAATGGGGCTGGTGGACGGTAGGTTGCCGTCCACCAGCAGAACGCGCGACTTTGCCGCAGAGTTACCCCAAGCAAGGGGGTGCGGCACGATCACTTAGGCGACGAATTTGCCCAATGGCTGATCACCTTTTTGACGGCGGCGAATGATGGTTCCCACCAAACCCAAGCCAACGAGCGTCATGGACAGCGTTGCAGTCTCCGGGACGGCCGTCACGGCGACGGTGGCATAACCTGCCGCGTTGTCGCCAATGCCATCGAGCAACCCAAAGTTACCGGCCTTGAACGCACGTGCATTGGTGCGCACAATCTGCGTGAAGCTGGTGGTGCCTGGATTAATTTTGGAATTGCTGTTCGGCACAAAGCTAAAACCAATGACACCCGAAGCATCGCGGTCTGCATAGTCAGACGTTTCGGTCCCTGCCGCGAAAAGTCCAAATGCGGCGCCAGTTTGGTAGACGTTCACCGTAGTGGCCCCCAGGCTGCTGAAGTCATACCCGGTAAAACGCTCCAGGCCGTTTATGGCGGAGATATCGTTGGCAAATTGGTAGTAAAAGTCAAGACCGGTTCCGGTGTCATACACCGCAGCGGTAGCCAACCCGTTGTAGCTGATGTTGCTGACATTGGTCGTGACCTGTGCCAGCAGTGTTCCGCCAAATGGGGCCGCAACCTGATCCACCGAAATCGTCGTTGTGCTCGGGTTTAAAACCGTTGCCTGCGCTACGCCGAATGCACCGAGCAAAGTGAGTGCCAGCACGCTGTGTTTCGTTCTCAATTTCATAAGGTACTCCAAAGTGTTGTAAAAGTTTTCGAGTCATATGGCGTTAGACCATGCGGCCCGGTTGCAGCTTATGGGTCCAATTGCGCGTGATCTGTTCGTTGCTACACACAACATAGACATTTAAATAGTAGGACGCGCCCGCCTGTCCAAAGCGCAATGCACGCTGCGGCTTCAGCTGTGTTTGTTAGCGTACAGACTGCAGTGTTCGCGAATGCTCGAATGCATCCGGAACCTCGCGCTTAATAACTCTCAACGAGGGTGGGTTGTGAGATGGAGCCAAAAATGTATATAGGCCTCGGTACCGTAGTCCTCTTCATTGTTTTGTATCTTGTCTTTTTCCGCTAAAGCGGTTGGGTCGAGATAGTCGCAGCACTTTGTGTAAAAGTACCGTTTCTGTGCGACCCAGAATCACTCGAATCCGAGCATCGAATCGGCACGCTGCGACAGCGCACGGAGATCGGTGCACTTGGCGTTTACGCGGCCCTACTTTTTGCGACGTTTTTTTTGGAAAGAAATAATTTATGCGCCACCTGCCGCTACACAAGCTACGGCTACTCTCAGTCAGTCTGCTGGCTCTATGTCTTACCCGCGTTTGGGCTGGCGCAGAACTTCCCAATGCCGATGGTGAGCTGATTGCCCCCGCTGAATCGGATGCCATTGCCGTGGTGGTGCGCGCGATTCAAAACAATGTGACGGCGGAGTTTGACAAAACGGGCCATGCCTTTCGCGACGCCCATCACAAGGCCCATGGGTGCGTAGCTGCAAGCTTCACCGTGTTGGACGGGCTGCCACCGAGCGTGGCGCAAGGTTTGTTTGCCAAGCCGCAGCGCTATGCTGCGGTGATTCGTTACTCGAATGGCTCTGGTCAAAGCCAGGATGACCACGCCAACGATGCGCGCGGCATGGCGCTCAAGGTGTTGGGTGTGCCAGGGCGAAAAATATTGGAGGACGAAGCCAACGCGCACACGCAGGACTTTGTGATGACCAACCACCCGGTTTTCTTCATCCGCAATGCACCCGACTATGCGCAGTTCCAACAAGCACTGGACGCCGGCGGCCTAAGCAAGGTGGGCTGGTTTGCAGGGCATCTCTTTCACGAGACATCCATCGCGCTTGCGTTTACTGGGCACAAGGTTACCAACCCCTTAGATGCCCAATACTGGAGCACAACGCCTTCCAAGCTGGGTACGGAGCAGATGAAGTTCTCGGCGAAACCGTGTGCGGGCGGCAGCGTTGTTTCCTCATCTGACACCGTCAATCTTTTGTCAGAAAATATGCAAGCCCAATTGGCCTCTCAGTCGGCCTGTTTTGACTTTATGGTGCAGACCCGTACCGTGCCGAATCAGATGCCCATTGAAGACCCAACGGTGCAATGGCAAGAGGCTAGTTCTCCGTTTATTCCGGTTGCCAAAATCCAGATCGATCCCCAATCGGTGGACAACACGCAGGCATGTGAAACGCGGTCCTTTACACCATGGCATTCGTTGCCAGAGCACCGTCCTTTGGGCGGTATCTCACGGGTTCGAAAAGCGGTTTACCTCGCCATATCGACACTGCGGCATCAACTCAATGTGCAAACTCGCATAGAACCTTGACGCGGGGTATTTTTAGTCAACTGCGTTGCACGGCTAAACAATATGACCCGCTACTTGCGCATGCCCACCAAACCCGATGACAGAGCGGTCCCTGCGACGATGACCAGCGCGCAGACCAGCATCCACGGTGTGACGACCTCGCCCAGTAACATCACACCATACAGAACGGCAAACACGGGGATGGCAAAGGTCACCGAGAGCGCCCGCGCTGGGCCGGCCCGCTCGATCAGGCGGAAGAACAAGATGTAGGCCACGCCCGAGCACATGACCCCCAGCGCAATCACCGACAGCCACGCCGTAGCCGGCACCGGGTGCTGCGGCCAATACCACGCCGCAAAAGGCGCCAACGCCAGGGTGGCGCCGAGTTGGCTGCCACCAGCCGACACCAGCGACGGCAGGCCTGCCATGTAGCGCTTGGTAAAACTGGCGGAGATGCCGTAGCACAGGCAGGCCAACAACACCGCCAGCACCGCCCAACCGGATGAGTTGCCGCTGGCGTTAGGCTTAAAGCTGGCCTTGCCCCAGGCCAGCATGGCCACCCCAATAAACCCAACAGCCAAGCCGACCATGCGCAGGCGCTCTGGCCGGTCTTTGAGCCACACCCAGGCGATCAGCGCGCCAAACAAAGGCACCGTGGCGTTCAGGATCGACGACAGGCCGGTGGAAATGGTCAATAGTGCATAGGTAAAGCAGGCAAACGGAATGGCCGAATTGAGCACACCCACCACAAACACCAGCTTCCAGTGCTGGCGCAGCGCAGGCCCGTGGCCGCGCGCCAAAAGGATGGGCAGTAAAAACAGAGCTGCAATGCCGACCCGCAACCCAGCCGTGGGTAGGGCGCCCAGTGCTAGCGCACCTTGTTTCATAAACATGAACGACGAGCCCCAAATGGCCGCTAGCAGCACAAAGTCCATTCGCCATGCGGGCGTAGCGTTTGGCACTGGCTTGGTTGCGGTTGGTGGTGGAGTGGTAGGCGTGGGGGTGGTGGTCAAAAGCGGCGCTCCAGTTCCAGCAGGGCGACCTTGCGGTCTAGCCCGCCAGCATAGCCGGTCAGGCTGCCTTTGGCACCCAGCACCCGATGGCATGGCACGATGATGCTGATCGGGTTGCGCCCCACAGCGCCCCCCACCGCCCGCACCGCGCTGGCCTGGCCCAGTGCCTCGCTAACCGCGCCATAGCTGCAGGTGTCGCCGCAGGCAATGACCAGAAGTTGCTGCCACACCCGTTGCTGAAACGGTGTGCCGCAGGTCAGGTCTAGCGCAATGTCGAAGGTGCGACGCTCTCCAGCAAAGTATTGCTGCAGTTGTTCGCTGGCTTTGCGCAGCAGTGGGTGCGCCGCATCCAGCGGCCACGCCAGCGTGTCGACTGCGTGCTTCTGGCCGTCAAAGCCGACCCAGACCAGCGCGGTGTCGTGTGCCGCCAGCGTCATCGGGCCCCATGGGCTTTGCAGCGTGCTGCGAACGGGGGTGGGGTGAAATTTCATAGGTTTTAGGCCGTTAGCCCTCGTATATATTGCGCAAGCAGCTATGTTTTTGGTAGCGGCTGCGACCAGCCCCGCACCACCGCATAGCTGCGCCACGGTTTCCAACGCTCAGACGCGTGTTCCGCGGCCTGGGTGGGGCGCTTGGCATCGCGCACGCCCAGCGCCTTTTGCAGCGCCACATCACCGGCCACAAATGCATCGGGCCAACGCAGCGCCCGCATGGCAATGTACTGCGCCGTCCACGGGCCAATACCCGGCAGGGCCTGAAGCGCGGCCATGGTAGCGGGAATGTCCACCCCGGGATGCAACATCAGGCCGCCATCGGACACTGCCTGCGCCAAAGCTTGGATGGCCCGCTGCCGTTGGCGCACGATGCCCAGCTCGCCCAACGCCTCGCCACTGGCTTGGACCAGAATTTGCGGCGTGGGAAACACGCGGCGCAAACCGAGCACTGGGCTGGGTAGGTCGGTGCCAAAGCGCTTCACCAACCGTGCACCCAGTGTGCGCGCAGCCCGCACCGTAATCTGCTGGCCCAAAATGGCGCGCACGCCCAGTTCAAAACCATCCAAGCAGCCCGGCACGCGCAGGCCGTCGCAGCCAGGAAAGTCGCCCTGCAACGCTGTATTGATGGCATATGGGTCTGCGTCCAAATCCAGCAGAGCGCGCAACCGGGCCAGCACCTGGGGCAGCGCTTCAATCAGGCTGGGGCTGATGTGTAGCAGCACGGTGCAGGCATCGGGCACAAACTGCGCCCGCACCCAGCCCACCAGCGTGCGTTCGCGATGTGCCAGCGCCAAGGTGCGCGCCAACGTCAGCCGCTCCAGGTCCACGGCTTCCAGTCCGTCAATCTGGCGGGTGGCGAAGAAGCCCAGCATCGCCGTCACGTCGTAGGGCGGGCGGTAAGAGGCCTTGAGCACGATGGCGCTGGGCTCGCCCTGGTCGTTTTTAAGATCGAGGTTTTGGCGTAATTGGCGCGGCTGCAGTCGGTAGTGATGCACAAAGCTGGCGTTAAAGCGCCGCACGCTGGAAAAGCCACTCAAGCCCGCCACCTGCGCCACCGGCAGGCAGGTATCGGTCAGGAGCCGCTTGGCCATCAAGAGGCGTCGGGTCTGCAGGTATTGCAGGGGCGATACGCCCCAATGTGTCTCGAAAATGCGGCGCACATGGCGCTCGCTCACACCCAAGCGCGCGGCCACGTCGGCCATGCTGGGTGCGCCATCGCTCCACAAGTCGGGTGCGTCCAACAGCTCGGCCGCTTGGCGGGCCAGAATGAAAGAAGCATCTTGTGTGGACCAAGGCCGCAGCGCCTGCACAGATTCGTTTGAACCCGCGGCGCTGGCCGGCGCCAGCTCGGGGCGGCAGCGCAGGCAGGGGCGAAACCCGGCGGATTCGGCCTGTGCCGCCAACGCAAAGAATCGGCAGTTTTCCCGCTTCGGCGTGCGCACCTTGCATACGGGGCGGCAATAGATGCCGGTGGACGTGACCCCGGTGAAGAAGCGCCCGTCAAACCGTGCGTCCCGTGCCTTGAGTGCCAGGTAGCAGGCGTCGCTGGCAGCCTGCGTGGCAATCGTTGATTCGGGCGCGGTGGGGGAGGGCATGGGTGAATCATACGCAGCGATGGGGCTTTGAGTAGCCGTTTTCGGACATGTGGCTGTGGGATCTGTTTAAGCTCATTTGTGGCGCATGTGGCATCGACCCGGCGCGCGCCGGGCGGGTACCCGGGGCGCAAGAAACAGCGGTTGCGAAAAAGCCCCCCACCACCCCCCCCCCCCCCCCGGGGGGGG
>JBBRNS010000012.1:0-29818 GCA_038230175.1 Burkholderiales bacterium | reverse complement strand
TGCTGCGCCACGCCGACCAGGCCATGTACCTGGCCAAGCAAGCGGGTAAAAACCGGTACCACCTGTTTGATGTGGACCATGACGTTGCGGTCAAAACCCAACGTGAAACGGCTGACCACATTGCCCAAGCGCTCCAACGTGGCGAATTTGTTTTGCACTACCAACCCAAGGTCAATATGCGAACCGGCGCCATCATGGGTGCCGAGGCGCTGATCCGTTGGCAACACCCAGAGCGGGGACTTCTGGCACCGGCTGCATTCCTTCCCGCCATTGAAGACCAGCCCGTCAGCGTGGCTATGGGTGAGTGGGTTATTGCGACCGCGCTGCAGCAAATGTCGCAGTGGCAATCCATGGGTCTGGACATGGCGGTCAGCGTCAATATTGGTGCGCGCCAGCTCCAAGACGCCGGGTTTGTGGCTACCCTGACCAAACTATTGGCCGCGCAACCCGATATTGCGCCACACAGCCTTGAGCTTGAAGTGTTGGAGACCAGCGCGATGGAAGACGTGGCCCGCGTCTCGCAGGTCATGCAGGGGTGCAAAGCCCTAGGCGTGCAGTTTGCGCTGGACGATTTTGGTACCGGCTATTCATCGCTCACCTACCTGAAGCGCCTACCGGCCAAGGTCATCAAGATCGACCAGAGTTTTGTGCGCGACATGCTGACCGACGCCGACGACCTGGCCATCGTGCGCGGCGTCATTGGCCTGGCCAAGGCGTTTCGCCGCCAAGTGATTGCCGAAGGAGTTGAGACCATTGCACACGGCAAGCAGCTGTTGGCATTGGGATGCGACTTGGCGCAGGGCTATGGCATTGCGCGGCCCATGCCAGCAAGCGACCTAGCCCTTTGGATTACACAGTGGCGCCCCGCCCCCCAGTGGTCCACTGCGGCGCCACATGCCCCGAGCGCCGCCGCCACCGAAGGCTGGCATTAGGCCCATAAGCTACCTCAACGCGGCAAGAACAGCAGCCAAAAAACCATCAGCAGGTTGAACAACACAGAGAGCACCAGCCCCAACTTCCAGATGGCGCTGGGGTCACGCTGCAACAAGGGTGTTGGCAGCGGTGCGGTGAGCGGGCGTGAGGCACCGCGCTGCAGGGCGAGCAAAAACTCTTCTGCCGTTTCAAACCGCTTGCGCTTGTCCCGTGCCACGGCTTTGAGCACCACATGGTCCAGCCAAATCGGCACCTCCGGGTTGATGCGGCTGGGCGCCACCGGATCGCGGTAATAGCGCCCCACTTGGTACGGCATCACTTCGCCATAGGGCAATTTTCGGGTGAGCAATTGGTACAAGGTGACGCCGAGCACAAACAGGTCGCTTTGCGCATCGGGCGGCTCCTCAGCATTCTCGGTGTTCAATGCGCTAAAGCCCCATTGCTCGGGGTTGATAAAGCTGGGTGTGCCGGCGTGCAGGCGCCGCATCACCGCCGATTCGCGCCCACTCAGTGCCACACCCAAGTCCAACACCCGCAGCACACCGTCTTCGCCTTGGTGCAGATTGGCCGGCTTGATGTCACGGTGGATCACACACTGGCGGTGCAGGCGGGACAGTGCTTGCGCCGTTTGTGTGGCTGCCGCTACGGCGTGTTGAATACCAAAGCGGGTGCCACTGGCGAGCAACTGCTCCAGCGTCTCGCCACTGTGCCAGTCGTAAAGCAGGTAAAACGCACTACGTTCTTGTCCGTTGGGCAAGGCCTCATGCAAAGCTACCAGGTGTTCGGCCGTACGGCCCGACTGCATGCGCTGGGCCAGCCAGGCCTCGTGGGCCAGCATGCCGCGTTCCTCAGGGTCATGCGCGCGCGCCGGGTTGAGTGTCTTGAGCACATAGTGCCGCCCATTGCCGGCAGCGGGAGCCACCTTGTACAGCACATTGATACCGTTGTCCGCTACCAATTCGTGCACCACCAGCCCGTCTACTTCGTCCCCCACCCGCAACCGCGGCGGAATGGGCAGGGACTGCGCCAACCTTTTGACGTCATCCAAGGTGGACTCCATCAACCCCTGCACCCGCACCACCATGGCGGTCACGTTGTCGTCGCTGCCATCGGCCAGCGCGCCATCCACCAGCTGCTGGCTCCAGGCCTGGGCGCTGCCTGACGGCTCGGCAGTGGCCAGTGCCATTAGGCGCTTGTCCAGCACTTCGGCCCGCACGCTGCCATGTACCCCATCGGTCAAAAGCACAAACACATCACCCACCAATAAATCGCCCTGCGAATAGTCGACGACCACATGGTCGTCCAAACCCACTGCACGCAAAAGCTGGTGACGCAAATCCGGGTGGTTGACCGCGTGGTCCTGCGTGAGCAACTCCACTTTGCCGCCCCGCACCCGGTAAGCGCGCGAGTCGCCCACATGGGCCAGGGTGTACGACTGGCCGCGCAGCACCAACGCGGTGAGTGTGGTGAGCCCAATGGCGGGCTGGCGGCGCCGGTTCACGCCGGCCAACCACGCGTTTTGTGCACCAATGATGCGATCCAGCGCCACCGTGGTGTCCCAAGTTTCGGGCGTTCCGTAGTAATCACGCACCAAACTGGTGACTGTGG
Source organism: Burkholderiales bacterium (assembly GCA_038230175.1). Lineage (GTDB taxonomy): Bacteria > Pseudomonadota > Gammaproteobacteria > Burkholderiales > Burkholderiaceae_C > Allorhodoferax. Next base: position 27,277 of record JBBRNS010000012.1, on the reverse strand, counting down.
TCTGCGCAGCCTCACGCCCCATACCTCCAGTACTCACACCGTCAGCAATGGCGACGATAGAACCGCGCCCCTCCTCCCCTTTTTGGGGCAGAAGTGCGGCACAAAAGTCTTCGTTGGTGTCTTTTCGACCCGCCAAGGATGCGAATCCGATGTCTATTTCAAATGCCATGCACCACCCCAAGCAAGATCGGGGCCCAGATTTGGTGCCAATCGCACCGAGAGGCACCTGCATACGCTGCCCTTGTGGCACGAAGCTTGCTGATTGCTGTGGGTAACGACATATGGAGTGACCCCGTGAAAAAATCGAAACTGGTAATGGTTGGCAATGGCATGGCTGGCGTGCGCACCATTGAAGATCTGCTCAAAATTGCCCCTGACCTGTACGACATTACGGTTTTTGGTGCGGAGCCCCACCCCAACTACAACCGCATTCTGCTCTCCCCCGTACTGGCCGGTGAGCAGACACTGGACGAGATCGTGCTCAACTCCTGGGACTGGTACAAAGAGAATCACATCACCCTGCACGCAGGCAAGAAAGTGGTCTCAGTCGATCGGGTGCGCCGCATTGTGCGTGCCATAGATGCAGAAGGCGTCGTCACCGAAGCAGAATATGACCGCCTGCTGATGTGCACCGGCTCCAACCCCTTTATCCTGCCCATTCCCGGCAAAGACCTGAAAGGCGTGATTGCCTACCGCGACATCGCCGACACCAACGAGATGATCTCCGCGGCCACACAATACAAAAACGCGGTGGTCATCGGTGGTGGCCTTTTGGGCCTGGAGGCCGCAAACGGACTCATGCTGCGCGGCATGGATGTGAGCGTGGTTCACGTCATGCCCACGCTGATGGAGCGTCAACTCGACACTGTGGCCGGCAAGTTGTTAGAAAAATCCCTGAAAGACCGCGGACTCAAGTTCTTAATGGGTGCGCAAACTCAGGAATTGGTGGGTGGCGGTGGGCCTGACGGCAGTCGCGTCACTGCCATTAAGTTCAAGGACGGAACGCAGGCACCCGCCGACTTGGTGGTCATGGCGGTTGGCATTCGCCCCAATACCGAGTTGGCCGAGTCCATGCGCCTGCACTGCAACAAAGGCATCGTGGTCAACGACACTATGCAGACGACCACCGATGGGCGCATCTACTCGGTGGGCGAGTGTGCGGCCCACCGTGGTATCGCGTATGGTCTGGTAGCGCCTTTGTTTGAACAAGCCAAAGTGGCTGCCAACCATTTGGCCATGTTTGGCATCGGCCGTTACACAGGTTCCCTCACCTCGACCAAACTCAAGGTCACCGGCATTGACCTTTTCAGCGCCGGTGAGTTTCAGGGCGGCGAAGGCACGCAAGAAATTGTCATGAGCGACCCCTTTGGTGGTGTGTACAAAAAACTGGTGATCAAAGACGACAAGCTGATCGGCGCCTGTCTGTACGGCGACACGGTGGACGGCAGCTACTACTTCAAACTGCTGCGCGATGGCCGCAGCGTGGCTGGCATCCGCGACAAATTGCTGCAAGGCGAAAGCCACTTGGGTGATGCCGGACACGAAGGCCACAACAAAGCCGCCTCCATGCCCGACGAGGCAGAGGTGTGTGGATGCAACGGTGTCAACAAAGGCACCATCTGCAAAGCCATTCGCGAAAAAGGCCTATTCACGCTGGACGAAGTCAAAAAGCACACCAAGGCCAGCGCTTCATGCGGTTCATGCACCGGGCTGGTCGAGCAAATTTTGATGTTCACTGCGGGTGGCGACTACTCAGCCACGCCCAAGACCAAGCCCATGTGCGCTTGTACCGACCACGGCCACCAGACGGTGCGCGATGCGATCAGGGACAGCAAGCTACTGACAATTTCCGACGTGTTCAAGTGCCTGGAGTGGAAGACGCCCAACGGCTGCTCCAGCTGCCGCCCAGCCGTCAACTACTACCTGATTTCCACTTGGCCCAAAGAGGCCAAGGACGATCCGCAAAGCCGCTTTATCAACGAGCGCAGCCATGCCAACATCCAAAAGGATGGCACTTACTCCGTCATCCCTCGCATGTGGGGTGGTGAGACCAACAGCAGCGAACTGCGCCGCATCGCCGACGTGGTCGACAAGTACAAAATCCCCACCGTCAAAGTCACCGGCGGCCAGCGCATCGACTTGCTAGGCGTCAAAAAAGAAGACCTGGTTAACGTCTGGAAAGCCATCGGCATGCCATCCGGCCACGCCTACGCCAAGGCACTGCGCACGGTCAAAACCTGCGTGGGCAGTGAGTGGTGCCGCATGGGCACGCAAGACTCAACCCAGATGGGCAAAGACTTGGAGCGCGCCATGTGGCGCATGTACGCCCCGCACAAGGTTAAGTTTGCCGTGTCGGGCTGCCCCCGCAACTGTGCCGAGTCCGGCATCAAGGACGTGGGTGTGATCGGCGTGGACAGCGGCTGGGAGATGTACATTGCCGGCAACGGCGGCATTAAGACCGAGGTGGCGCATTTCTTGGTCAAGGTCAAAACCAGCGAAGAAGTGCTGGAGTACACCGGCGCCTTCTGTGAGCTCTACCGCCAAGAAGGATGGTACCTGGAGCGCACCGTGCACTACGTGAACCGCGTGGGCCTGGACTACGTCAAGAAGAAGATTCTGGAAGACGAAGCCGGGCGCAAAGCGCTGTGGGCGCAGCTGCAAGCCGCGCTCGAAGGCGAGCCCGATCCATGGTTCGACTTCCAAGACGCCAAGGTCGACGTGCGCCAGTTTGACAAGTTACCTGCCTAAGCCCTTCTGCACGGTATTTTTAGTGATTTAGGCTGCTAGCCCTCGCAGAACGTGCGTGGGCAGCTACAAAAGGAATAGCAAAATGAGTGAATGGAAGAAGATTTGCCTGGTCAGCGACATCCCGGTGCTGGGTTCGCGCTGCGTGACCCGCGACAAGGGCATGGACGTGGCGGTGTTCCGCAACGACCAAGACGAGGTGTTTGGCCTGCTGGACCGCTGCCCCCACAAAGGCGGTCCCTTGAGCCAGGGCATTGTGTTTGGTACCAGCGTGGCCTGCCCCCTGCACAACTGGACCATCGGCCTGTGCACCGGCCAGGCCGCCGCGCCGGACGAGGGCTGTACGCCCAAGTTTCAGGTGAAGGTAGTGGACGGAACCGTGCACCTTAACGCCGCCGAGCTAGACACACTGGCACTGGACTTGCATGCACCGGTTGCAGGCCCTGTGTGTAAACAGGCCTGACACCGCACCCCAGCAGGAAGGCACCCATGATATTTGGCCGCAAAACGCGCAAACCGATCACCATTCCCGCCAAACCGGTGAAGGAGTGGAAATACACCACCTGCAACTACTGCTCAACCGGGTGTTCCATTGAAATCGGTCTGAACGACGCGGGCAAGATTGTCACCAGCCGAGGGCATGCGGGTGCCGATGTGAACCGCGGCAAGCTGTGTATCAAAGGCCTGCTGGAGCACGAGCTATTTGACTCGCCCGGGCGCGGAACCATGCCCCTGATGCGCGAGAAGGCGCACCTGCCGTTTGCACCCGCCAGCTGGCACGTGGCCATGGACAAAACGGCTGAAAAGATCAAAGAGATTCAGGCGAAATACGGGCGTGACAGCTTTGCCGTGGTTTCCACCGGCCAATTGCTCACCGAAGAGTTTTACACCCTGGGCAAACTGGTGCGCGGCCAAATTGGCACCAATAACTACGACGGCAACACCACGTTGTGTATGGCGTCCGCCGTGTCCGGTTACAAGCGCAGCTTTGGCTCCGACGGCCCGCCGGGTTGTTACGAAGATTTTGAGCACACCCATTGCCTGATGGCCTTTGGCTCCAACCTGCCAGAGCAACACCCCATCATTTACTGGCGTCTCAAAGAAGCGCTGGAGAAACGCAAGTTCCCGCTCATCGTGGTGGACCCGCGCGTAACCATGCTGGCGCAGTTTGCCGACATCCACCTGCCCATCACGCCCGGCACCGACACCGTGCTGATCAACGCGATGATGCACGTCATCTTCAAAGAAGGCCTGCAAGACGACGCCTACATAGCCGCCCACACCAACGGCATTGACGACCTGCGAACGCTCCTGGCCGACTACGACCCCAAGACTGCCCAGCATGTGTGCGGCATCGACGAAGACCGCATCCGCACCGTGGCCCGCATCTATGCCAAAGCGCCTGCCGCGATGAGCATCTGGACCATGGGCATCAACCAGTCCACGCACGGCTCGGACGGTGTGGCCGACATCAACAACCTGAACCTGATCACCGGCAACATCGGCAAGCCCGGTGGCACCAGCCTGTCCATCACCGGCCAGTGCAATGCCATGGGCACACGCGAGTGGTCGTCGTGCTCGGGCCTGCCCGGTTACCGCGCGCTGGAGAAAGAAAAAGACCGCAAGCACGTAGCCGACTTCTGGGGCATTGACGAGAGCTTCTTCCCGGCCAAACGCGGCTTGGCGCAGACCGATATCTTCCCGGCCATCGAGACCGGCGAGATCAAAGGCCTGTGGCTGGTAGCCACCAACCCGATGACCTCCATGGCCAACCAGCCGCGCATCCGCAAAGCGATGGAAAACTTGGAGTTTTTGGTGGTGCAAGACGTGTACGAAGACGTAGAGACCAACCAATACGCGAACGTCTTTTTCCCCGCCTCGGTCTGGGCCGAAAAAGAAGGCTGCCACACCAACACCGAGCGCCGCGTCAACGTGACCCGCAATGTGATGCCCGCGTATGCCGACAGCAAGCCCGACTTCTGGATCTTCAACCAGATGGCCAAGCGGTTTGAAGACCGCAACAAAATCCATTTTCCCGAAACCGCAGAAGGTGCGTTCAACGAGATGCGCGAGTTGTCCAAGGGCAAGGGCCGCACGCTGGACATCTCGGGCATGAGCTACGACCGCATTGAGGCCGCGCGCGGCATCCAGTGGCCATACAGCGAGGCTCAGGCCTTGGCGGACGAGCAAATCGTGGGCGTGGCCGGCGCCTTTGACATGCAAAAGCGCCAAGACTTTTTGGGCAACCCGCGCCTGTACACCGACGGTGTTTTCCAAACGCCGGACGGCCGTGCCAACCTGATCCCGGTGCGCTTTGTGAACAACAATGAGTGCCCGGACCCCGAGTACCCGTTTTGGCTCAACTCAGGGCGGGTGGTGGAGCACTTCCACACCCGCACCCGTACGGGCAAAATCGGCAACTGCAACAAATTTTCACCCACGCCCCACATGGAGATGAACCCGGACGCCGCTGAGGCACTGGGCATTGAGCACCAAAGTTATGTACGCGTGGTCAGCCGCCGGGGTGATGCGGTAGTGATGGTGCAGCTCACCCAGCGCGTGGGTCGCGACATGTTGTTCATTCCGTTTCACTTCCACGACTGCGTGAACCGTCTGACCTTGGGCTTGGTTGACCCGCATTCGCGCCAACCTGCGTTCAAGCAAAACGCAGCGCGGGTGGAAAAGGTCGATCAGCAAGAGGCCGCACGGCTGAACCTAGAACGCCGCGCATTCTGATGCCTGCCGGGCTCCTCGCCCTTTAACGCATGACCTCCCCCACACCAACGCCAGTCAACCGCCTGTTCCGTTTTATCGCCAGCGACACCGGGCTTTGGCAAGTGACCAAGGCGCAGTGTCTGGTCGGCGAGTCTTTACCTGCAGCTACCGCTATTTCGGTAGTGGCAGGCAATATACAAGCCGTGCAAGAAGTCCCGGCGGGCGCCATGTGGCAGTTGCAAGGAATCACCAGCAATGAGCGTTACGTACAACGCGCTGAAAAGACCGAACTGGTCGCAAAACAAGAAGGACTGGGGCGCGCAGACTCCTCCTGCGCTGCGATCATTCCGGTTCGTAAAAATGCTGCCTGGTGGGCCATGACCCAGGATGAGCGCCGGGAGGTTTTAGAGGCCCAGTCGCACCATATCGCCATCGGCATGCGCTATCTGCCCGCCATTGCGCGGCGTCTGCACCACTGCCGTGATCTGGACCCCAACGCACCCTTCGATTTCATCACCTGGTTTGAATTCGCCCCGCAGGACACCACATTGTTTGACGACTTGGTGTCAGCGTTGCGCGCAACGCCTGAATGGACCTTTGTGGACCGAGAAATCGATATCCGGCTGAGCCGGGCCTAACAGTGCGCTGGTCAAGACGCACCTAGTAGTAAATTACCAGTCCCAAGCCCAGGCTATCGCCTTTGACTTTGGTCTTGGATACATTTTCTTCAAACGATTCGGTCACATAGCGCACGTTAATGCCCATTTTGGCCTTGCTGCTTGGGTTCGCGTTGAACATGTACTGTGCTTCCAGGACGGCACCAACCGACGGGGTAAATTCGTAGCTGCCCAGGGCCCCGGCAACACCCGAGGTGGACAATTTGGGGGATGTCGCCGAACGCACACCACCACCCACACGCCAAGTATTGTCAATGTTGTAAAGCGCCAGCAATTCGACCGGGTAACGCGTGAAGTCAATCTTGCCATTCGATGCGGTCGTGGAAGCGCTCTGATAGCCCACAGAGCCCTGCAAATCAACCTTGTCGCTGATCGCGTAGCTCAAACCACCCGACAACAACAGGCCATCACCAGCCTTGACCGAGAAACTGTCACCATTGGTGTAAGTGCCGCTTACCAGCGTGTCACCGCCAAACGCAAAGCCCAAGGAACCGAACAAACGTACCTTGGATTCCTGCGCCTGTGCCCCGACACACGCCAAAGCAATCATTGCCGCTACTGCAATTTTTTTCATTTAATTTTCCCTGTGGTTAAAAGTTGAGCCCGGATTATCCGTGCTAGCCGAGCACCACTTTTCGCTGTTGTTTCAACCACGCTACAACCGCAGTATCCACCCCATTGGAGGACCCGTACCTGGGTGCTCCGGGACGCCCACTGGATGGCAAAAACAGCTGACCTACTCGCTACGCCACACATACAGGGCTGCGCACAAAGCCACCCCGACGGCGTAGAGGATCCAGGTCTCAAACGCAAAGTAAGAATAGAACATCAAACCCACTCCCAGCCACTTGACACGGGTGAGTTGCTGCCTTTTTCCGAAACGCCAAGCCACAAACCCAATGGTGCTAAAGAGCAGCGCCCCCACGATGTAGGCCATGCTGGGTAGCTCCAACCCCATGCTGGCCGAAGCTGCCTGCAGTGCTTGAAGGTCTTGCGCTTGGAGGGTCATAGGATTGTTTTCACTAGTGGTTTTAACGAGGCTTGTGGAAACCTTGGGCCAACCACGTGTTAGCCGCCGCGCAGGGGCTTGAGCAGGTCGGACAGGCCGTTATGGTCAATCTCGTGCATCAGCGCCAGCAGGCGACCAATTTCGCCCTTGGGAAAGCCGCTGCGGGCAAACCAGTTGAGGTAGTCGCCCGGCAAATCGGCGATCAGCCGCCCCTCGTACTTGCCAAACGGCATGGTGCGGGTGACCAAGAGTTGCAAGTTATCGGCGTCCAAGACCAATCCTTGTATTGAGGACGCATCGCCGCTCAGGGCAACCAGTCCAGCGCCTGCATGTAACTAGGGCTGACCATCAAAGCGTCCCAATCCAGCGCAGGCGCTGCGGGTAGCAGCGCGTGGCGGCGCTCTTCGCTGGCGTCGCTGGGCTGCCACTGGCCTTTGACTTGGGCTTCGGTCAGGCCAGCAATCAGTTCGTCGACCGCGCGACCAGCGCCATCGCTGTCCGGGGTGGACTGGTTGCACAGCAGCACCATGTCGCAGCCAGCAGTCAACGCAGCTACCGCCGCCTGGGTGTAGCTGACCTCCTTGCCGTCGATCAGCCGAGCGCCTGCCATGCTGAGGTCATCGCTAAAAATAGCGCCGCCAAAACCCAACTGGGCGCGCAAGATGTCGTTCAACCATTTGCTAGAGAACCCAGCCGGGCGCGCGTCGACCTTGGGGTAGATGACGTGCGCGGGCATGACGCTGGTCATGGTGGTGTTGAGCCACCGGTAGGGAGCCGCGTCGTCGGCCAAAATGGCTTTGAGGCTGCGTTTGTCCACCGGGATGTCGGTGTGTGAGTCGGCTTTGACAAAGCCGTGGCCGGGGAAATGTTTGCCGCAATTGGCCATGCCGCTTAAGTGAAGCCCATGCATCAGGCTTTTGGCCAGCAGGCTCACCACCCGGGGGTCGCGGGCGAAGGCCCGGTCACCAATGACGCCGCTTTCGCCGAAGTCCAGGTCGAGCACGGGGGTGAAGCTCAGGTCGACACCGCAGGCGCGCAGCTCAGCGCCCAGTACATAGCCGCAGGCAGTGGCGGCGTTGGTGGCGTCCATGGGGCCGGCGTGTTTGGTGGCATGGGTGGCGGCGGGCTCGGCCATCCACATGTCGCCGAGGGCACGCATGGGGGGTAAATGGGTAAAGCCGTCGGTTTTAAAGCGCTGCACCCGCCCGCCTTCGTGGTCCACACAAATCAGCAGGTCTTTGCGCAGCTTCTTAATGTCGCGGCACAGCGCGCTGAGCTGGGCGCGGTCTTGCCAGTTGCGGGCAAACAGAATCAGCCCACCCACCAGCGGGTGTTTGAGACGTTGGCGGTCTGTCTTGCTCAGCGTGGTGCCAGCAATGTCGAGGATGAGGGGGGCATGGGTCGTCATAGGGCTGCTGGTTTGGATTAAATGCTATTGAATTTGTAGCTGCTTGCGCACGTTCTATAAGGGCTAGAGGCGGTTTTAGTCTATTTTTCGACCACGCAAAAACTGGCGGCGTAATCGGTCTCGTCGGTCACGCTGATGTGCGCGCGCAGCTGCTGCCCTTCAAACCATGCATTGAGGGCGCCGTGCAACACCACAAAGGGTTGGCCGGCTTGCGGGTGATCCTGGGGTTGGTTGGCGATCTCACACATGCGCCAGGTCATGGGCATCTGCATGCCGATGCCAATGGCTTTGCTAAACGCTTCTTTGGCCGAAAACCGGGTGGCCAAATAGCGCACGCCCCTCTCGGGCCAACGGGCGCTGCGGGCTTGCCAAGTGGCAAATTCTGCCTCGCTCAGCACCTTGGCAGCAAAACGCTCGCCGTGCCGCTCTAAACTAGCCTTGATGCGGCGCACGTCGCAAATATCGGTACCGATGCCGTAGATCATGGTAGCTGCCTTAAGCGTGTCCCAAGCACGCCAGATACGCCTTGATGGTGGCGTCGTAGCCCATCTCCAGCGCATCGCCAATCAAGGCGTGGCCGATGGACACCTCCAGCACACCGGGCACGGCTTGCACAAATGCGGTCAGGTTGTCGCGGTTCAAATCATGGCCGGCGTTCACGCCCAAGCCTGCGTCCAGCGCAGCCTGCGCCGCGGCGACAAAGCGCTGGAGTTGTGCATCCTGCGCGGGTGTGCCCCAAGCGGCGGCATAAGGTTCGGTATAGAGCTCGACACGGTCTGCACCCACGGCTTTGGCAGCGGCCATGGCCAAGGGCTCAGCGTCCATAAACAGGCTCACACGCAGGCCCAAAGCATGGGCCTGCGCAATCGCGGGCCTCAGGCGCGCGGCGTCCGGTGGGAAGTTCCAGCCGTGGTCGCTGGTGAACTGCCCCTCGCCGTCGGGCACAAAGGTGACCTGGTGCACCGGCAGTTTGCGCGCGCGTAGGTCGGCCACGCAGTCCATCAGATTGTGAAAAGGGTTACCCTCGACATTGAATTCCCGGTCCGGCCACGCTTGCAGTAAGGCGGCCAGATCAAGCACGTCGCCTGCGCGAATATGGCGCGCATCAGGGCGTGGGTGCACCGTGATACCCCCGGCACCGGCCTGCAGGCACAGGGTGGCTGCGCGGGTGACGCTGGGAATGCCGAGGTGGCGCGTGTTGCGCACCAAGGCCACTTTATTCAAATTGACGGAAAGGGAAGTGCTCATAGGGCTTGGATGTCGATCATCATCTGGCGGGTGCGCAGGGTTTTTACGCCGCAATGGTAGTGCAACAGCGCGCGCAGCTGCGGCTTGAGGCCGGACATCACTGCGGAACAGGCCCTCAGGGTGGTGGTAAACGGGGCGTTGTCGGCCAGGGCCGCCTGCAAACTGCGCCACTGCGCGCCGGTCAGGCTGGCACGGTCCCCGCCATGGGCTTGGCGCAGGCCGCCTTCGGGCACCAAGCAGTAGCGGTGATCGGCGACCAACGGACCCAGCGTCATGGTTTGCACATCCAACTGGGGCAGCAGGCCGATCTCGCGCAGCAGCAGCAGCTCATAGGTGCGCAGTGCCGTTTGTAAAATTTCACCGTGTTCGCTGGCTAACAGGCGCACGACATTGGCGTAGACATCAAACAAAGCCGGGTGGGGGTCGTCTCGCGCGAGCAAGGTGAGCAGCAATTCGTTGAGGTAGTAGCCAGACAAGAGCGCATCGCCCGTGGGCATGACGTGGCCGCCCTGCCATTCGGCGCTTTTGAGGGTGCGGACTTCGGCGTCGCCACCAAAGGCCACATGCAGCATTTGCAGGGGCAGCAGGACTGGGCGAAAGCTGGAGCTAGGTCGCTTAGCGCCCTTGGCCACCAAGGCAATACGGCCATGGTGGCGGGTAAATACTTCCAGAATCAGGCTGGACTCGCTCCAGTCATAGCGGTGCAGCACATACGCGGGCTCGTCAGCAATGCGTTTGGTGGCCACAATTCAGGTAGATGTTTTGCCGCCGGGCCGCCCCGTGTCGTCTTGCCTCTTGCGAGGCGATACGAGGGCAAAACGCGCCCCCTTGGGGGGCAGCGTAGTACATGCGTCATCGGTCGGTACCGATGCCGGGGCAGTGACAAGCGTGGGGGTTCTATTCATATCCGAATGAACGAACACGGGCGGCGTCATCGGCCCAACCAGAGCGCACTTTGACCCAGAGTTCCAAAAACACCTTGGCATTGGCCAGCTTTTCTAGCTCGACCCGGGTTTCCATGCCGATGCGCTTGATGCGCTCACCCTTATCGCCAATGACCATGGCTTTGTGCGTGTCGCGCTCGACCACAATGGTGGCGGCAATGCGCAGCAGGCGCTTTTGGCCTTTCTTCTGCGGCGGCTCTTCGGCAAAGGTGTCGATCACCACGGTGGAGGTGTAGGGCAACTCGTCACCAGTCAGGCGAAACAGTTTTTCGCGCACCAGCTCGCTGGCCAGAAATTTTTCGCTGCGATCGGTGAGTTCGTCTTCGGCATACCACCAGGCTTGCTCGGGCAGGTACTTTTCGCAAATGCCCAGCAGGCGCTCCACATCTTTGGCATTGGTGGCCGACATGGGCACAAACTCCGAAAAGTTGTGCTTTTCTTGCATGGTTTGCAACCAGGGGGCAATGTCACCACGGCGGTGGATGTTGTCAAACTTGTTGGCAATCAAGAGCGTGGGAATGTCTTTGCCCAAGAGCGCCAAAACGCGCGCGTCGGCCGGTGTAAAGCTGCCCGCCTCGACCACAAACAAAATCAAGTCCACATCGGCTACGGCGCCCTGCACCGTCTTGTTGAGCGACTTATTCAGCGCGTTGGCGTGCAGGGTCTGGAAACCCGGTGTGTCCACAAACACAAACTGGGTCGCACCGCGGGTGTGCATGCCGGTAATGCGGTGGCGGGTAGTCTGTGCCTTGCGGGAGGTGATGCTGATTTTCTGGCCCACTAGTGCGTTAAGCAAGGTGGACTTACCCACATTGGGTTTGCCCACAATGGCGACCAAGCCGCAGCGCTGGCCTTCAGCCTGTGCACCAGGTTGCGCCATTTTGGGGGTACTTTTCAGTAGGCCTTCGAGCATGCTATCCAAGTCAGTTTGTGGCTCGTTGGCACCTTCAACCCGCGAAGAATCTGCGGGAGTAGCTATCTTTTTAGGGGCAGTCATAGTTTTGATTTCGATTTGATTGTTTGCAGCATGGCGGTGGCGGCGGCCTGCTCGCCGGAGCGACGTGAATTACCAATACCGCGCTCGGTCAACCGCAATTCAGGAATTTCACACTCCACGTCAAAACTCTGTTTGTGCGCCGCGCCAATGGTCGCGACGACTTTATACAGCGGCAACTTCATCTTGCGCCCTTGCAGCCATTCTTGCAACTCGGTCTTGGGATCTTTGCCGATAGCGTCCATCTGCGGGTTGATCTCGACCGCCTTGAACAAACGCTGCACCAGCGCCTGCGCGGCCGAAAAACCCGCATCCAAGTAGACCGCGCCAATGACGGCCTCTAAGGTATCGGCCAAAATAGAGGGCCGCTTTTGCCCACCGGAGCGAACCTCGCCTTCACCCAGGCGCATAAGCTCGGGTAACCCTAGCCCTACTGCCAATTGGTGCAGGGTGTCTTGCTTGACCAGATTGGCCCGCACCCGCGACAAATCCCCCTCAGGCAGAGATCCCAAGCGGGCGTAGAGCAAATCCGACACCGCCAGGTTCAGTACCGAGTCACCCAAAAACTCCAGGCGCTCGTAATGATCAATGGAAAAGCTGCGGTGGGTGAGTGCCCGCGTCAGAAGGGAAACGTCCGAAAATTCATGTTGCAAACGCCCTTGCAACCCACGCAGACCATCACTCACCTTATTTGGATCGGCCAGCGTATTTCAGTGTCAACCACGCAGGGCCCGCGAGATGGATTTCGCGCTGGTAGGCAAAGGAAACCACGACCTTATCGCCCTCTTTGGTCACAACGATGTCTTTACCCTCGACAGATTTGAAATCGTCAACCATGGACTGTTTATCAAAAATACTACGTACTTCAACCGGAGTAGCGCCTTCTTTGGATTTGTTGGCCGCCTTCAAAATGGACTGGTATTCCACGTAGGTTGGAAATATTTGGGCCGCAATCACACCCGCCATTGCCAATAAGGCGCCCACAAAAACCAAACCAAAGAACGAAATACCGCGCTGACGCGACCGGAGTTGCACTGTCATCTTGTCTTCCTTGTCAATTAAAGGCGCCGATGCGCCGGAGGTTGCCAAAATTCATCCACACGAAGAAAGCTTTGCCCACAATGTTCTTGTCCGGCACAAAGCCCCAATAGCGCGAATCCAATGAATTATCGCGATTGTCACCCATCATGAAATAGTGGCCTTCGGGCACCTTGCAGGTCACACCTTCAATGGTGTAGGTGCAGTTCTCACGCCCCTGAAAATTATCGACCCCAGCAACAAACGCAGGGCGGCTGTCGTCGTTAAGCAAACGGTGCTTTTTGTCACCCAGCGCTTCTTCGTACTGCTTGAAGTAGCGCATCGCGTCGGCATCAAAAAATTCGGGCACGGTGGTGGTTTCCAAGGGCTGGCCATTGATGGTCAAACGCTTGTTCAAATAAGCCACCGTATCGCCGGGCACGCCCACGACCCGCTTGATGTAGTCCATGCTTGGCTTGGGTGGGTAACGAAACACCATCACGTCGCCACGCTGCGGGCTATGGCCCTCAGTGATCTTCAGGTTAATCACCGGCAGGCGCACGCCGTAGGTAAATTTATTCACCAGAATCAGGTCGCCGATTTGCAGGGTAGGAATCATGGATCCCGACGGAATCTTGAAGGGCTCAAACAAAAACGAGCGCAAAAAGAAAACCGCAGCGATAACCGGAAACAGGCCGGCCGTCCAATCCAACCACCATGGCTGCGCCAGTATGCGCGCTTTGGCTTGCGCTAGGTCGCCGTCCACTTGACTGATACCCATCTTGGCCAGGTCTTCGCGGCGTTTGAGGTCAGTGGCTTCGAGCACAGCGGCCGCCTTTTGCCGCTGGGGCAAAAAGTAGAAACGCTCTAGCAGCCAGTAGACACCCGTCACCGCCGTCGCCAAAAGCAGCAACAAGGCAAAATTGCCTTCGATCAGGCCGAAATACCAAGAACCGGCGTACAACACGAAAGCCGCCAAAACGGCAGAGGTTAGAACTTGCATCAATCTTCCACCTGCAAAATGGCCAAGAAGGCTTCTTGTGGGACTTCCACCGAACCGATTTGTTTCATGCGTTTTTTGCCTGCTTTTTGTTTTTCAAGGAGTTTTTTCTTGCGCGAGATATCGCCGCCATAACACTTGGCCAGCACGTTCTTGCGCAGGGCTTTGATTGTCTCACGGGCAATGATGTTGGCCCCAATGGCCGCTTGGATGGCAACGTCGTACATCTGGCGGCTGATGATCTCGCGCATCTTGCCCACCACCGCCCGGCCACGGTATTGGCTTTGGGTTCGGTGCAGCATGATGGACAGCGCGTCCACCTTCTCGCCGTTCAGCAAGATATCCACCTTGACGACATCGGCCGCACGGTATTCCTTGAACTCGTAATCCATGGAGGCGTAACCCCGGCTCACGCTCTTGAGCTTGTCAAAGAAATCCAGCACGATTTCGGCCAGCGGCATCTCATAGGTCAGCACCACTTGGCGCCCCTTGTAGGCCATATTCATCTGCACGCCGCGTTTTTGGTTGGCCAAGGTCATAACCACACCCACATACTCCTGCGGCATGTAAAGGTGCACCGTCACGATGGGCTCGCGGATTTCGGCAGTCTTACCCACATCCGGCATCTTGGATGGGTTCTCGACCATGATGACCTCACCGTCATTCTTCATCACCTGGTACACGACGCTGGGCGCGGTGGTGATCAGGTCTTGGTCGAACTCACGCTCCAGGCGCTCTTGCACAATTTCCATGTGCAGCAGGCCCAAAAATCCACAACGAAACCCAAAACCCAGGGCCTGCGAAACTTCGGGCTCGTAATGCAAAGAGGCATCGTTGAGCTTGAGCTTTTCTAGCGCGTCACGCAGTGAGTCGTATTCGCTGGCTTCGGTCGGATACAGGCCCGCGAACACCTGGGGTTGAATCTCCTTAAAGCCGGGTAATGCCTCGGTTGCGGTGAAGGCAGCCCCGCCGGAGCCCGCCTTCATCAACGTGACCGTGTCTCCCACTTTGGCCGCCTGCAATTCCTTGATGCCGGCAATGATGTATCCCACCTCGCCCGCTTCAAGCGATGGGCGTGGCTGATTTGAGGGGGTAAATACGCCCAGGTTGTCGGCGTTGTACATGGCACCCGATGCCATCATCTTTATACGCTCGCCCTTAACCAGTCGGCCGTCCACCACCCGCACCAGCATAACGACACCCACGTAGCTGTCGAACCAGCTGTCAACGATCATGGCGCGCAAGGGCCCGTCGGGGTTGCCCTTGGGGGCCGGAACTTTGGCAACAATCATTTCCAAAATGTCGTCGATGCCCAGACCGGTTTTTGCTGAACAAACAATCGCGTCAGTTGCATCGATACCAATCACGTCTTCAATTTCACTACGGGCGTTCTCAGGATCGGCATTGGGCAAGTCGATCTTGTTTAGTACGGGCAGCACTTCCACCCCGAGGTCGAGCGCGGTGTAACAGTTGGCCACCGTTTGCGCCTCTACACCTTGTGAAGCGTCAACCACTAGTAGTGCGCCCTCACACGCCGACAAGGAGCGGCTCACTTCATATGAGAAGTCCACGTGCCCCGGTGTGTCGATCAGATTGAGGTTGTATGTCTGCCCATCTTTGGCCTTGTATTGCAGCGCCGCTGTCTGCGCTTTGATGGTTATCCCGCGCTCTTTCTCGATGTCCATCGAGTCCAAAACCTGCGCCTCCATCTGGCGTGCTTCGAGCCCGCCACAACGCTGAATCAAGCGGTCAGCCAGCGTGGATTTGCCGTGGTCAATGTGGGCAATGATCGAGAAATTTCTGATGTGATTCATCAAGGGAATCGCTTAAGTGGTTGAATTAAAAGGCAGTGGGGCAAGAAAAAAGGGCGCGTCCGATGGAGACGCGCCCTGAACCAACAATCATTGGCAACTGCGAAGGTTGGACTTTCATTGTAGGCAAAAATGCTAAGGAGCACAGTCCAAAAAACCGGCCTTGGGCTGCGTTGCCACCCAACAACAAGAACTTACTCACAACTTATTCACAATTTAAAAGGTTAGGCTCTGGACAACATGTGTGTGATCTGTGGACCAGCTGTGTGCACATTGCGGCATTCCACATGGTGGACCCATTTGGACGTCCATATGTCAAAAATAGCGTACCGGAGCCCCGTATTCTAACCAAACTCCAAAATCTACCCGAGACCTTAGTGGCTGAAGACCCCTAAGTCCAAATCAAATTGAGAGCGAAAAAATACGGGGGTAGGCCTCAAAAACCCCAATTCCCGAGCAGTCTTTGGGGTTTTTAGGGGCTATTGCGGGGTCAACGCGCAGCGCGAATCACCACGTACTGGGTCCAATCGCCCCGGCGAAAGAGCACGTTCAGGGGTTTTTGCTTGTCGAATTTACCCAATACGGCATCAAACTCTTTCACATTGGCTACCTCGGTATTGGCCAGCGCCAAAATGATGTCGCCCTCCCGCAGACCCGCTCTTGCAGCGGCATCGCTGGCCGCATCCACTTTGACACCGCCCTTAATCTTCAGCTCTTTCTTCTGCGCGTCGGTGATCTCGCTCACCGCCAGCCCGAAGGCCTGGGCTGCCGCTGAGGATTTGGATTTTTCTTCGCGCACCGAGGCCTTCACTTCGGCCTTGTCGGCCTCAACTTCCGCAATGGTGATCGTCAAGTCCTTCGTAATGCCACGCCGAAAAACCGTCATCGTGCTCTTGGAGCCCGGCTTGGTGCTCCCCACTAGGCGAGGAAGGTCGCTGTATTTGTCAACCGCTTTGCCATCAAAACGGGTAATGATGTCGCCCGCTTCCACGCCGGCCTTGTCCGCAGGCGAGCCCGCCTCCACACCCCGCACCATTGCGCCCAACGGTTTGCCCAAGCCGATGGACTCGGCCACGTCTTTGCTCACCTGTTCAATTTGTACGCCGATGCGACCACGCGCCACCCGCCCGCTGGAGCGCAGCTGGTCACTCACACGAATAGCCTCGTCGATCGGGATCGAAAACGAGATGCCCATGAATCCACCCGAGCGGGAATAGATTTGGCTATTGATACCCACCACCTCGCCGCGCATATTGATCAGCGGCCCCCCAGAGTTGCCAGGGTTGATGGCTACATCGGTTTGAATGAGTGGCAAATAATCGCCCGTATCGCGTTGTTTGGCACTGACGATGCCTGCGGTCACCGTATTCTCCAAACCAAATGGTGACCCGATGGCCATGACCCACTCGCCAACGCGCAAGCGGTTGACATCACCGACTTTGACCGCTGGCAAGGCAGTTGCATCTACTTTGAGCACCGCAACATCCGAACGTTTGTCAGAGCCAACCAACTTGGCTTTGAATTCGCGCTTGTCCGACAGCATCACGAACACCTCATCCGCCCCGTCGACCACATGGGCGTTGGTCATGATGTATCCATCGGCCGTCAAGATAAAGCCTGAGCCCACGCCACGCGGCTGGTCTTCGTCGGGTTGCGGGCGATTGGGCCGTGGCGCTTGGTGCGGCATATTCGGAATGGGAAGGCCGAAGCGTTTAAAGAATTCCAGCATTTCCTCTTCACCAGGCCCACCTTGTGCAATATGGGTATTGACCTTTTCCATTGTTCGGATATTTACAACCGAGGGTCCGACTTGGTCAACCAAATCGGTGAAGTCCGGCAGAGCGCGGGCTTGTGCCATGGCCGGTTGTAACGGTGCGACCGCCACAAGCCCGACGCCGGTGAGTGCCAACGCCATAAAAATAGAACGAATGGGTTGCAGGGGAATCAGAGTCATCGTATTACCTCCATATAAACACTAAACAATCAATGCGTGGCTTGCATTCAAGTAGCAGCCAGCGGATTCAAATGGCACCCTATTTCTTTCTTTCAAGCTCTTGCAAAAACACGCCTAACGTTGTTGCAGGCACCTCGCCAACAGCGGTCGCCCACCACGCATCAATCCGTTTTGCCATTGCATGGGACGCGCCTCCCAGCGCGCGAATGCCCTCTCGCCCATGGCGCTGTGCATCAAAGGCTTCGACGAAGACCGACACGGTTGCCAGGCCGTCTGAAAAAACCCATTGCATCGTGCTGCCTTCGGACTGGCGTGTCACCTCGCCGGTCATGGTGGGGCGTTGGTAGCATCCCACCGACTTAAACCCGGGCACCTCCGACCGCAAAGACCACCCCTGCGCATCGGCGCTGGTTGTGCGCAAATCAGCGGGCTCAACGCGGTAGCCGTCTGTGCGCGCCATTGCTTGCAGCATTGCGGCCGCATCAATAGGCACATCCAGTTGCAAATCGGAAAATGCAGCCTGTTCCAGAGTACGGCCATCCTGATCGAGTGTCTTCAATTGCAGGACCAAGCCTGACTTTTTGTCGGTCCAAACCCGTAAGCCGTACCGGAGCAAGTCTTTTGCCTTTAAGTCAACCACGTCGGCGTCAAATCCCGCAATACGCTCCGATCCGATCACTGAAAATTGGTAATAATTTCCAATAGATGCATCGGGTAAACGGCCTAAAGTGGGAAAGACGGTTGATGGCGCGCGGTTTTCCGTTACGACACGCTTGGATGCCGGGAAAAAAGTGACCACTTGGGTGTTTCGGCGGTACGTCGCGCGCGGCGTCCCGCTGAGCACCTCCACCCGCTCGACCTGCTGAGAGCCCTCACACACATGCCAAATGCGGGCACTGGACAGAGTCGATCCGGTCGACACGACAAACGTGCCGGTGTAGGTCTTTTGCTGGGTTGCCTGGTGTACACGCATGAGCCAATCTGCCAAGGTCGGTGTTTGCGGTGCTGTCTGCGCGGAAACACCACCGTGCGCCAACCATATGGCACAAACCATCACAAGAACCCACCACCATCGCGCCGCAATAGGCTTCACCGTGCAGGGCCCTGGTAGGTGGCATTGCGCAAAAAGCCTGATGGCGCTTGTAAAGCCGAATGCCCGCCGAGCTGTTGGTGTGCAGCCATGAGCGCGTCTAGGTTGGGGTCACGCAGCATCACACCGCCATCCCCCTCAACCACCGCCAACTCCTGAGTGGCTTGCGGCGTGGCCTGGGTGGCGAGTTGCTGCCCACCAAGCGTCTCGGTTTGGCTCCTGAGACCCAAACCCACTACTGCAACCAGCGCAGAACAAGCCGCGCCAACAAGCAGTTTCCGTCGCCACACGGGTGCGTTGGCGGCAACGCGGATGGGGTTACGGGGCATTTCTGGTACCAACGTCAGCGATGATTGATCCACTGCCGACGGATTCATTACACCTCCAGTGCCCCATTCGGGACGCCCGGGCTCTTGCGCCAGCGTGTGCGATAGTTTTTCCCAAAATGCATGATCGCTTCCAGCGGACGCCAATTCAGCGCTTCGCAGCGCATCACCCACGACATGGTAGCTGTGCCACACCCGCAACCCATCAGGGTCAGCCAAAACTCGCTGCACCGCGCCTGCGCACTCCTGCGCGTGCATTGCGCCATCCATCAAAGCCGAAATACGCTCATCCAATAAGGTACGTGAATCCGCCATGGGTGCCTTCCTTACCAGCGCTTGCCGGTTTGTTTGTCCAAAAGGGGTTTGATCTTTGTCGAGACGGCATCACGCGCGCGAAAAATACGGGAGCGAACGGTTCCAATGGGGCAACTCATAGACACGGCAATCTCCTCATAGCTCAATCCCTCCACCTCCCGCAGCACCAAAGCTTGTTTCAGGTCGGCCGGTAAGTCGTCAACAGCGGCATTCACCATCGCTGCCAACTCTTTGGCCGCCAACACCGTTTCAGGGGTTTCATCGGTTGTTGGTTCCTGTTTTCGGGAAAAAGTTTCATCGTCGTCCTCTTTGTCGGGATATGCACGCGCAATGCTGGGTTCGCGCTTGAGTTCCAACAAAAACTTTTTGGCCGTATTGATCGCGATTCGGTACAGCCAGGTATAGAACTGCGCATCTCCCCGAAATTGGTGCAAAGCCCGGTAGGCCCGAATAAAGGTTTCTTGTGCAATGTCCTCGACCAAGTCGGTATCGCGCACCATGCGGGCAATCAGCCTCTGAATGCGCCGCTGGTATTTCATGACCAACAAGCCATAGGCCCGCTGATCACCCGCAACGGTCATTTGCACCAGCGCCCAATCGGTGTGTGCCGCCGATGGCGGTCCGGGCTCGCTCATGCACGCCCCTGCGAAGCGTCGGCTGCATCCGTTGCGCCTGCATTGCCATGCAAAGTCGCGGCGCGCTGTGCACCCACTACGGCGCGGCGCAGGGCCAGCCATTCAGGTCTATTGCGCTGCGGCTCTAACCACAGCCAAATGCGGCGTTCACCCAGACGGTGCACTGTCACTAGCAGACAATGCTGCAAATCCATGTGCAGCACCAAGAGGCACGGTGAGGCGCCAACAAACCCGGACCAATGCCAAGCGGCACCATCCCAGCGCAAGTCACCACACGGCATAGCGCGCCGCGCGCCCAGTGCCACACCCGCTCCGATGAGAACCATAGCGCCCCAGATCAACCCGACCAACAGCGATACCACCTGCGTAGCGAAAAATGCGGTCATAGCGCCACAGCCCAATAGCCAGAGCGACCCAACGAAACGGGGAAACCAGCGCGAAGACCCCACGGCAAAATGGACCGCCGGAGCGTGGTGCATTGGAAAAACGAAAGGGCCGTGGCCCCTTAGACCCGCTTGAACACCAAACTGCCGTTGGTGCCACCGAAGCCGAAGTTGTTTTTAAGGGCCACATCAATGCGCATGTCGCGGGCCTCATTGGCGCAGTAGTCCAGGTCGCACTCAGGATCTTGGTTAAAAATATTCATCGTCGGCGGGCTCTTCTGGTGGTGCAGGGCCAGCACGGTAAAGACCGATTCCAACCCACCCGCACCACCGAGCAAATGGCCCGTCATGGACTTGGTGGAATTGACCACAACCTTTTTGGCATGGTCGCCCAATGCCGCTTTGATGGCATTGGATTCATTGGTGTCCCCCAGTGGGGTCGACGTGCCATGGGCGTTCAAATAATTGACTTGGTCAGGGTTGACGCCCGCGTTGCGCATTGCATTGAGCATCGCGCGGCGTGGTCCATCCATATTGGGCGCGGTCATGTGACCGGCATCGGCACTCATGCCAAACCCGGCCAACTCCGCGTAAATCTTTGCGCCCCGCGCTTTGGCGTGCTCATACTCTTCCAACACCAAGATGCCGGCACCTTCACCCAGCACAAATCCATCGCGGTCTTTGTCCCAGGGGCGCGATGCTGTAGCGGGGTCGTCGTTGCGGGTGCTCAGGGCGCGCATGGCTGCGAAACCACCAATGCCCAGTGGAGACACGGTGGCCTCTGAGCCGCCGGCAACCATGACATCGGCGTCGCCATACTCAATCATGCGGCCCGCTTCGCCAATGCAATGCAAGCCGGTTGTGCACGCGGTAACAATGGCGATGTTGGGGCCCTTGAAACCAAACCGCATCGACACATGACCCGCCGTCATGTTGATGATGGTTGCAGGAACAAAAAACGGGGATATGCGCCGTGGGCCGCGGTTCGTCAGTTCCGTATGGGTACTCTCAATCATGGGCAATCCGCCAATGCCGGAGCCGATAACACACCCGATTCGAGTGGCCTCTTCCTCACTCAGTGCACCACCGGTGCGCAAGCCTGCGTCGGTGATCGCTTGCATGGCGGCGGCGATGCCGTAATGGACAAAGGTATCCATTGCCCGAGCCTCTTTTAGACTAATGTAGGGTTCGACATCAAAGTCACGCACTTCGGCCGCAATTTTGCAGCCGAAGGCAGAGGCATCAAATTTGGTAATCAGGCCAACGCCTGACTGGCCGGCCAACAGGTTCGACCATGCTTGTGCGACCGTATTTCCAACCGGGCTTACGCAGCCCAAACCAGTGACAACAACGCGACGACGTGACATAGCAATTCGTTTTCAGCAGTTCGTTAAAAATAGTCCGCAAAGAGCGGCGACCAAAAAGACCACTCGTCTATAGGTCGCCAAACTTCCACTAGCCTGTGCAAGCAGGCCTAAAAGGCCGTAGCCTTAAAGTGGGATCAAGCCTTTTTGTGCGTGGTCGCGTAGTCCACCGCGTTTTGCACGGTTGTGATTTTTTCCGCGTCTTCGTCAGGAATTTCGATTCCGAACTCGTCTTCCAAGGCCATCACCAACTCAACGGTGTCCAGAGAATCGGCACCCAAATCGGCCACAAAGGCTTTTTCGTTGGTGACCTGTGACTCTTCCACTCCGAGTTGCTCGGCAATGATTTTTTTGACGCGGACTTCAATATCGCTCATGTGTTCCCTCTAAGGGTTGTAAAAGAATCCGTGATTTTACCCGCGCTTACAGTTGACCTCTAAGTGGGTAGCCGAACGGACAAATCGGCTGATTGGTAAAAAACCCGGCTTACATGTACATGCCGCCGTTGACATGCAGTTCTTGGCCTGTCACATACGCTGCGTCGGGCGATGCCAAGTAGACCACGGCATGGGCAATGTCTGACGGTTTTCCAAGATGCCCCAATGGTATCTGAGTCAACAATGCTTTTTGCTGCGCGTCGGGCAGGCTGGCGGTCATATCGGTATCAATGAAACCGGGCGCAACGCAATTGACGGTGATATTGCGCGATCCCAATTCACGCGCCAAAGCGCGCGTCATACCCGCGACACCGGCCTTGGCAGCCGCATAGTTCGCCTGCCCAGGGTTGCCAGAAGCACCCACAACCGAGGTGATGTTGATGATGCGGCCGTAACGCTGCTTCATCATGGTGCGCATTACGGCGCGGCTCATGCGAAATACGCCCTTGAGGTTGGTGTCGACCACTGCGTCCCAATCACCATCCTTCATGCGCATGGCCAAGTTGTCGCGGGTGATACCGGCGTTATTTACCAGCACGTGCACGCCGCCGCACTCCTTGACGAGGGTGTCTACCAAGGCGTCACCTGCACCGTCCTGCGTAACATCCAGCTTGCGGCCATCACATCCCGCATAGGCCGCTAGAGCATCCCGAATGGCCGCAGCGCCAGCATCGGAGGTCGCGGTGCCGATGACCTTGAGGCCCTTGCGCGCGAGTTCCAGTGCAATAGCAGCACCAATACCGCGAGACGCGCCGGTGACCAAGGCCACCTGTCCCTGAAAAGTTGTTTCACTCATAGCAATGCACCTCGGGTGGCTTCTAGACTTGCGGGGTCAGACATGGCCAAACCGGTCATGTCGGCGTCGATACGCTTGACCAGACCGGCCAGCACCTTGCCTGGGCCACACTCGACCACGATCGTTACGCCGCGCGCCTTAATGGCTTGCACACATTCGACCCAACGCACCGGTCCAAATGCCTGGCGGTAGAGTGCATCGCGAATTTTGTCGGCATCGACTTCCACGGCCACGTCAATGTTATTGACCAGCGCTATTTTCGGATCCGCAAACTCCAACTCTTCCAGACAAGCACGCAATTTCTCGGCAGCCGAAAGCATTAAACGCGAATGGAATGGCGCAGATACCGGCAGCAACAGGGCCCGCTTGGCGCCCTGGGCCTTGAGCACCTCACAGGCTTTGTCGACCGCTACTTTGCTGCCGGCGATCACCGTTTGTGACGGGTCGTTGAAATTCACCGCTTCAACAATTTCTGCCGATTCGGCGCCAAAAGATGCAGTCACCGCGGCGCACTCGGCCGCCACGCGGGTGGCCTCCATACCCAGGATAGCCGCCATGGCCCCCATGCCGACGGGCACGGCCTCTTGCATAGCCTGACCCCGTAACCGCACCAAAGGCGCCGCTTGCGCCAAAGTAAGCACACCGGCCGCAACCAAGGCGGAATATTCACCCAACGAATGGCCTGCGACTACGGCGGGCGCAACACCCACTTCCGACATCCACACGCGGTAGGCCGCCACGGCCGCGACCAGCATCACTGGCTGCGTATTGCTTGTCAGGGCCAACGCCTCTTTAGGGCCTTCGTGAATCAGTTTGGCCACATCCTCGCCCAATGCGTCCGATGCCTCAATGAGGGTCTGGGCAACGATGGGGTTGTCCCTCCAGGCGTCGAGCATGCCCACCGACTGCGAACCTTGCCCCGGAAATACAAAAGCGAACTGTTTCATGCATAAACTTTCAATGAAATTGGCCTCTAGCCCTCTACGATATTGCGCAAGCAGCTATAAATTCAGGAGCACCGCACCCCAGGTAAAGCCACCACCCACACCCTCTAGCAGCAGGGTTTGACCCGGTTGAACCTGGCCTGAGCGCACCGCCTGGTCCAATGCCAAGGGTATCGAGGCCGCGGATGTGTTGCCATGCTGGTCGACGGTGACGACCACCTTGTCCATCGGCAACTTGAGCTTTCGCGCCGTGCTTTGCATGATGCGGATGTTCGCTTGATGGGGAACCAGCCAATCGATGTCTGCCTCGGTCATATTGGCCTTGGCCAGCACCGCGCGTGCAGCGTCTTCCAACAGACCAACCGCCAGTTTGAACACCGCCTGCCCATCCATTTTGAGCAAGGCATCGCCCAACACCGCACCACCTGACACATGACCGGGCACGCACAAAATACCCACATGCTTGCCGTCAGCATGCAAATCGCTGGCCAGAATGCCAGGCGTGTCTGAGGCCTCCAGCACCACCGCGCCAGCACCGTCACCAAATAACACGCAGGTGGTGCGGTCTGTGAAGTCCAAAATGCGGGAGAAAACCTCTGCACCAATCACCAGCGCCCGGCGGGCTGCACCGGTCTTGATCATGGAATCGGCAATGGTCAAGGCATACACGAAGCCGCTGCAAACGGCCTGCACATCGAACGCCGGGCACCCGGCCGCGCCCAATTTATTTTGCACGATGCAGGCTGTTGACGGAAAAACCATGTCCGGGGTTGATGTGGCTACGATGATGAGGTCAATATCCTGCGCACTGCAACCTGCTGCCTGCAAGGCATTTTTTGCCGCCTCAAACGCCAGATCACTGGCAAACACCCCGTCGTCGACAAAATGGCGCGCTTTGATACCAGTGCGCTCCACGATCCATGCATCCGAGGTGTCTACCCCGTGCGCGCCTAACTGGGAAACCAGATTGGCGTTCGACACCCTGCGCGGCGGCAGGTAGCTGCCGGTGGCGGTAATACGCGAATAGCGTTTCATGTCGGGGGTTGGTGCCGCCGCCGTAGGCTACTGCAGCGCTTGCACCGGCACCATCAGTGGCGCCGCGTGGGCGATGCGGGCTTGAACGCGTTCAACTAAGTTGTTTCGGGCTGCATCATACGCCCGGTTTAGGGCATACCCAAACGCCAACACATCGGCCGATCCATGGCTCTTGAACACCAGCCCGCGCAAACCCAGGAGTGCGGCGCCGTTGTATCTGCGGTGATCAAAGCGGCTTTTGAACGCTACCAGCACCGAGTTGGCAGCAACCGCTGCCAATTTAGTGAATACGCTGCGCGAAAACTCGGCTTTCAAGAAGCTGCCAAACATGGACGCCGTGCCTTCAATCGCTTTGAGCGCGACGTTGCCCACAAAACCGTCACAAACCACGATATCTACGCTACCCTTAAAGATATCGTTGCCTTCGACATTGCCGACAAAGTTCAAGTCGCCGTTTTTAGCCGCAGAACGCAGCAATTCACCGGCTTTTTTAATGGTTTCGTTGCCTTTAATGATTTCTTCGCCAATATTGAGCAAGCCAACGGTAGGAGAGTCTTTGTTGCTCAGCACCGAGACCAACGCAGAACCCATCACCGCAAACTGC
The DNA here is from genome assembly GCA_038230175.1 of Burkholderiales bacterium. Lineage (GTDB taxonomy): Bacteria > Pseudomonadota > Gammaproteobacteria > Burkholderiales > Burkholderiaceae_C > Allorhodoferax. Next base: position 1,826 of record JBBRNS010000012.1, on the reverse strand, counting down.
AACAGGTGTTCGGCTGAACAATCCACATTGGCACCCAAATCCAAAACCGTGGTGGCGCCACCCATGGCATTGGGAATTTGACCGGCGATTGCAGGGCGCTCGATTCCGTCTATGGTTTTCAGCACATAGCGCGAAATCGCCATCAGGGCGCCGGTATTACCGGCCGAGACAGCCGCTTGCGCAGCGCCGTCTTTAACTTGCTGAATGGCGACCCGCATCGAAGAATCCTTCTTGCGGCGCAAGGCGACTTCTAAGGGGTCGTCCATGGTCACCACTTCAGTGGCCATCACAACACGGGCGCGCGGATGGTTAAATTCCTCCATCTGCTGCGGCAAACCCACCAAAATCAGGGACACATCAGAATGCTGTTCCAGAAATTTCGCACAAGCCGGCAAAGTCACCTGGGGACCATGGTCGCCCCCCATGCAGTCAACAGCGATTGTGATCATGGAATAAGAACCAAAATAAGCTATCGCACCCGGCACAGACCGGACGCTAAAAAAACAAAAGCCCGACGACCGCATAAACAGCGGCCTCGGGCTTGGCGGAGACCGACGGGTATCAGGCTTCGGATTTGGTCTTTACAACCTTGCGGCCACGGTAAAAACCGGTGGGGCTGATGTGGTGACGCAAATGGATTTCGCCGGTGGTTGGCTCAACAGCAATGCCTGGAACATCCAGCGCATTGTGCGAACGGTGCATACCGCGCTTCGAAGGGGATTTTTTATTTTGTTGGACGGCCATGATCGGCTCCTGAGCAAGGGCGTTGCACAGGTGGCAACACGTGGGTTAGAGGAAAAATGCGCGACTACTTCATCGCATTTAGCCTCGCATTATAGCCCAAAGTTGCCTATCAGGACAATGCCTTCTTTTTCAATTGCCCCAGCACCGCAAAGGGGTTGGGCTTGTCGGCCACCTCATCGCCAAAGTCGGCATCGGCCGTCTGGAATTGCACCGCCACCGGGCATTCGTCATGTTTAGGCACTGGCGGCAGCTCCATCAGCAACTCATCCTCGATCAATTCAAGTAAATTGAAATCCCGGTTGAGCGCCAAAACATCCTCTTCGGACGCCTCATCCTGCGCTTCGGCGGCCGCTTCCGTTTCAACAAACCGGTAATCCCGTTCAAAATCTAGCGGCACCTCAACAGGCCCCAGGCAGCGCTGGCAGGTCAGCGGCACAGCGACTTGGGCGCGCATGTGCAGCCACGGCGACTCAGCGCCACTGGCATCCAGGCGCAGCGTGCCCTGGGCTTCAAATTGAACGTCTGCGTCGCCCCCCAAACCTTGTGATTCCGCCATCAAGCGCGTAAATTGCGCCAAACGCGCCTCCCCTACCCAATGGTCGCCCGCCTTGGCAAAGGCAAGCACATTGAAATGCCGCAAGTCGTAGTCGTGTTTCATGCCTGCAGTGTAAGAGAATCAAGCTATGGCAGAAAACCTTCCCCGCAAACTCATCCTGGGCTCCACCTCCGTCTACCGGCGCGAATTATTGGACCGCTTGCGCATTCCTTACACCGTGGAGTCGCCCCATGTGGACGAAACCCCGCTACCCCAGGAGGCCCCCGCCAACATGGCACGCCGCCTGGCGCTGGCCAAGGCCACGGCGGTGGCACGACGCTTTCCCGACCATGTGGTGATTGGCTCCGACCAGGTGGCTGACCTGCACGGCAATGCTCTGGGCAAGCCCGGCACCCATGCACGCGCAACCGCCCAGTTACGCCAGATGCGCGGCCAAACGGTCTTGTTCCACACCGCAGTGGCGGTCGTTTGTCAGCAAACGGGGTTTTGCCAACAAATGCTGGCGCCGGTGAAGGTCACCTTCAGG
>JBBRNS010000011.1:0-30051 GCA_038230175.1 Burkholderiales bacterium | reverse complement strand
TGGCAATGCGAACACTCCGCAGGTATCTCCCCCTGATGTGCAACGCTGCGAAGACGTTCCTAGTCAAGCCAAAACCGAGTATTGGGATGTGACTTACGCCTTCAAAGGCAAAGAGCATCGCATTCAAATGACTGCCCCACCTGGGCGCACGATCACCGTCAACGAGCAAGGTGAGCCGCGCAATTGATTGTTTTTTTGATATAGCTTGCGGCGGCCCTTCGGGGCCGCTTACTGGATTGCACCGACTATTTATTGGTCGAGGAGCCGACTGAGGCTGACCGCTTCATCTCCCATAAGTAACTCATCGCGCAATGGGGTGAAACGGGTGGTCCGGCACTTCAGGCGGCGTGTGCTCAGCCAATTCCTCGCCTTTTCGACCACACTGTCATGTAATTCGGGCTCGGCTGTGGGTGCAGCTTCATTGAATTACTCTTCTAGGCCCTCGGGGCGGCGAAATTCGCTTTGTACCCAAGCCTGCGCACCTTTGCCCCGTTTGTGGCCGGTGTTGCGCAGATGCCGCGTGTCAGGTTAACCGTTTTTAACGTGATGGGTGGCATCGTCACCATTGGCTACTTCTTTGGCAACATTCCATTCGTCAACGCACATCTCGACAAAATCATTTAGGCCATGATTTTGATTCCCGGGCTGGTCATCTTGGCGGGGGCCTGGAAGGCGCGGCGCAAGGGCATGGTTGCACAGTAAATTTCCGTGTTGCGGGGTAGACTCCAAGCCAAAGCGGTGCCAATGGTAAAAAAGGGCCCAAAAACCGAAGGGGGTGTCTGTGGTGAATCGTTTCTGGGCCGTATTGCTTATGGCGTGCGCCATCCAAGTGGTGCCGGCTGCTATGGCAGCCGATGTACAAATTGTGTTCGGCGAGTCGCTGGCGCCGTTTGCCGACGAAAAAACCGGACGGGGTGTAGAGATAGACATCATTCGCGAGGCACTAAAAGCGGTTGGGCACACCCTGCATCCGCGGTATGTGCCCCAGGCGCGTGTGCCCTTGACCCTAGCCCAGGGGCAGGTCGATGGCGCGGCGACGCTGACGCCTGATTCTGGTGTGTCAGCGGCCTATTCAGACGTCTACATTCATTACCGCGACATTGTCGTGACGCCCCAGGCCCGGTTGAAGGCGCCCGAGGATGTGGCGCAATTGGCCGGTTTGCGGGTTGTCGGGTTTCAGAATGCCGCGAAGTACCTCGGGCCGGCATTTGCCGCCATGGCCAAATCCAATCCCCGGTATTCTGAGGAGTCCAACCAGTTAACCCAGGTACGTATGCTTTTCGCGGGGCAGGTCGATGCAATCGTGATCGAGCAACGCATCTTTGCCTACCAGCAGGCCCAATTGATGGGGTCTAAATTCAAAGAACGCCCCGTACCAGTCAGCATATCTGAGCCCTTTGAAGCCATTCCTTACCAAGTCGCTTTTCGCACGGAAACCTTGCGCGATGCATTCAATGTGGGTCTGCAGCGCATCCGCAAAAGCGGTGTGCTGGCTGGCATTGAGGCGCGGTATAGCGCGCCGGGTGTGCACCCGTAGGCCGGCGCGGCGCTTAACTGCGGAGCCGGTTGCGTGCCAGTGGCGGGTTTTTGGCGAAATAGCCGCTGATGCCGCGCATCAGCGCATCGGCCAGTTGGTTGAGGTAGTCGTCGCTGTTGAGCTTGGTCTCCTCGGTCGGGTTACTGATGAAGGCTGCTTCTACCAACACGCTGGGAATGTCTGGCGCCTTGAGCACTGCAAATGATGCCTGCTCCACCCGCGGTTTGTGCAGCTTGCCCACCCGGCCAATTTCGCCCAGCAGGGTTTTGCCCAGTTTGAGGCTGTCGTTGATTTGTGCAGTAGTGCTCATGTCCAGCAGGGCCCGCATCACGGTGGCGTCATTGGCCTTGATATTGATGCCGCCTATGCGATCGGCCTTGTTTTCTTTAGCGGCCATCCAACGCGCTGCGCTGCTGCTGGCGCCCCTTTGGCTCAGCGCAAACACGCTGGCACCCTGTGGGTCAGGCGTGTAAAAGGCGTCGGCATGTAGGCTAACAAACAGGTCGGCCTGCACCCGGCGGGCCTTTTGCACCCGCACATGCAGGGGCACAAAAAAGTCAGCATCCCGGGTCATGTAAGCGCGCATGGTGTTGCCGTTGATCACCGTGGCATTGATGCGCTCGCGCATCAGGTGGGCCAGGCGCAGCACCACATCTTTCTCGCGGGTGCCGCCGGGGCCCACTGCCCCTGGGTCTTCACCACCGTGGCCGGGATCGAGGGCGACGATGATGAAGCGGTCGGTCTGTGTCGGGTTGTTGATCGGTTTCGTGGCTGTGACTTTTGGGTCAATTTGGCCTTTAGCCCTCGTGGAATCTGCGCCAGAAGCTATCTTTTTAGGAGCATTCGCCGCCTGGTTAATGAGCTCGCCCAGGGGGTCATCGTCGGTGCGGGTGTTTGCGCTGGCCGCTTTGTTGGCGCTTGGGCCGTTCAGGCGCTGGGCGATCAGGGCGTCTAGCGGGTCAATCTCTTGCACCGGGTACAGGTCAAACACCAGCCGGTGTTGGTAGGCAGCAATCGGTGTGAGTGCAAACACCTGAGGGTAAATGGGCTGTTTTAAGTCCACGACCAGGCGCACCACGTCTTGCGAAAACTGGCCTACACGAATGCCGGCAATGTTGGGGTCATCGGCCTGCACTTTTGCCACGAGTTCTTTGAGTGCCGGGTTGAGCACAATACCTTCGATGTCGACCGCCAAGCGCGGCGGGCTGGGAACAAAGTGGGGCTTTGCGACCAGGGCCCCGTCAGACTCGATGGTGATGCGCGAGTAGTCGGGCGCCGGCCAGAGCCGTACCGTAATGATTGTGGCGCCCCGCGCCAGCTCGGCCATGCCCAGCGTGAGCACGATGGCGCCCGATTGCAGCAGCGCGCGCCGCTTCATGCCTGAGGCTCCAAGATGGCATTGGTTTGCAATGCAATGCCCAGCGGCGTGCGGGCGACTACGTTAACCGTGCGCTGGGCATCGGCATTCGTATGGATGGTGATGTCTAGGTCAGCAGTCGGCAGGGCCGCACCCGCTTTTTCAGGCCACTCGACCAACTTGAGGCCTGGGCTGGCGAAAATATCGCGAAACCCCGCATCCGCCCATTCGCGCGGGTCGGCAAAGCGGTAAAAATCAAAATGCCACACGTTCAAGCCCGGCAATTCATAGGGTTCCACCACGGCATAGGTGGGGCTTTTGATGCGCCCTTGCACCCCCAGGGCCTGCAGCAGGTGGCGCACCAATGTTGTTTTGCCCGCGCCCAAGTCGCCGTGCAGGGCGATGAACGCCTGGCCGATGTGGGCGCTGTGCGCTAGGCGCCCGGCAAACGACTGCGTCGCCGATTCGTCGGGCCAGCACAAGCTTTTTACAATGGGGGTGTGACGAACAACAGCACTCAATTCGATAGCAACCAACTGGTAGTAGAAATACAGGCCTGGGCCCGGGAACTTGGATTCTCTCAAATAGGCGTTGCAGGTGTGGATTTGTCATCGGCCGAGCCGGGCTTAAGTGCCTGGTTGTCGCGTGGTTTCCACGGTGACATGGCCTATATGCAAAACCACGGGCTCAAACGCGCACGCCCGGCCGAATTGGTGCCTGGCACTCTGAGTGTTTTAACCGCCCGCATGGACTACTTGCCCAAGGATACGCCACCTGACTGGGCAGAGCAGGAACTGGGGCGATTGGAGCATCCGCAAGAGGGCATCGTGTCTCTGTATGCCCGGGGCCGGGACTACCACAAGGTGCTGCGCAGCCGCTTGCAAAAACTCAGCGACCGCATTGCGGTGGCGATTGGCCCATTTGGCCACCGGGTGTTTACCGATTCGGCACCGGTGCTGGAGGCCGAGCTTGCAGCGCGCAGCGGGCAGGGATGGCGGGGCAAACACACCCTGCTGCTCAACCGCGAGGCGGGCTCGCTTTTTTTCTTGGGTGAAATCTATGTCGACATGGCCCTGCCGCCCAGCGCGCCGGTGCAGGAGCATTGCGGCAGTTGCACCGCGTGCATCAGCGTTTGCCCCACGCAGGCCATCGTCGCGCCCTACCGATTGGATGCGCGGCGCTGTATCTCGTACCTAACCATTGAGCATGCTGGTTCAATAGCGCCAGAGTTGCGACCCCTGCTGGGTAACCGTATTTATGGTTGTGACGTTTGCCAGTTGGTGGGCCCAGGGAACAAGTTTGCCCAGCGCAGCGCCTTGCCAGACTTTGACCCGCGCGATGGCTTGACCGGGCAGCAGCTTACGCACCTGTTTGCGTGGACCGAAGACGAATTTTTGCAGCGCACTGAGGGCAGCCCCATGCGCCGCATAGGGCACGAGCGCTGGCTGCGCAACATTGCGGTGGCCTTGGGCAATGCACTGCGCGCTGGCGCCGACACCGATGGAGCCGTGCGCGCGGCCTTGCTGGCGCGCGCGCAGCACCCGAGCGCGCTGGTGCACGAACACGTGGTGTGGGCCTTGGCGCAAGCTGGCCCCGTGTGAGTGGGCGCTATGGTCGCGTGGCGGGTAACTAGGGTATTCCTGTGTTGATGGGGGCAGGGCGGTCCCTAAAATGTGCTGCACTGCAATAAACTAATGGGCTCTCTGCGGGCCGCTGCCCCACCATATGCCAAGTACATCCAGCACGGACAAAAACAGCAACCAACGGGTGATCAAAAAATACCCCAACCGGCGCCTGTATGACACCAATACGTCCAGCTACATCACCTTGTCAGAAATCAAGCAGTTGGTCATGGAAAACGAGCCCTGTGTGGTGGTGGACGCCAAAACCGGCGACGACCTGACCCGCAGCATTCTCTTGCAAATTATTCTGGAAGAAGAGGCCAACGGTTCGCCGATGTTCACTGCGCCAGTCTTGGCTAACATCATCCGCTTCTATGGCCATGCCATGCAGGGCTTGATGGGTGGCTACCTCGAGAAAAACATGCAGGCGCTGATGGAAATGCAGGCGCCCTTGGTGCAGGGCGCTATGGGCAACAACCTGTTTCAGCAGATGCAAGAGCAGATGCATAAGCAAACCGACCAGTTTCTGGGTACTTTTGGACTTAAGCGCTAGGGTAATGCGGCCGCTGCGCGCCGTTGGTGGGACAATTGGGTCATGAGTGATGCAATTTCCCCCCATACCGTTCTAACCCCCGCACCCAAAGTTGGCTTTGTGAGCTTGGGTTGCCCCAAGGCCTTGACCGATTCCGAACTGATCCTGACGCAGCTCAGTGCAGAGGGTTACCAAACGTCCAAGACCTTCCAAGGCGCCGACTTGGTGATCGTGAACACCTGCGGTTTTATTGATGATGCGATCAAAGAGAGCTTGGACACCATTGGAGAGGCGCTGGCCGAAAACGGCCGCGTCATCGTCACCGGTTGTCTGGGCGCCAAAACCGCCGACGACGGCAGCAATTTGGTGCGCCAGATGCACCCCAAGGTCTTGGCCGTGACTGGCCCGCATGCCACCCAAGAGGTGATGGATGCGGTGCACCTCAATTTACCCAAACCCCACGACCCGTTTGTGGACCTGGTGCCCAACACCTTTGGCGTAGCCGGCATCAAGCTCACTCCCCGGCATTACGCCTACTTGAAAATCAGCGAAGGGTGCAACCACCGTTGCACGTTTTGCATCATCCCAAGCATGCGCGGCGATCTGGTGTCCCGCCCGATTGGTGATGTGTTGTCCGAAGCCCGTGCATTGTTTGAGGGCGGCGTGAAAGAGCTTTTGGTGATCAGCCAAGATACTTCGGCCTATGGGGTCGACGTCAAATACCGCACCGGTTTTTGGGATGGCAAACCGGTGAAGACCCGGATGCTTGAATTGGTGCAAACCTTGGGCGAGATTGCCGAGCCCTATGGCGCGTGGGTGCGGCTGCATTACGTCTACCCCTATCCCAGTGTGGACGAGATCCTGCCACTGATGGCAACGGGCAAGGTGCTTCCTTACCTGGACGTGCCTTTGCAGCACAGCCATCCGGATGTGCTGCGCCGCATGAAACGCCCCGCCAGTGGCGAGCGCAACCTTGAGCGCTTGCAGACTTGGCGTGCGGCGTGCCCCGAGATTGTGATTCGCAGCACCTTCATTGCCGGCTTCCCCGGTGAAACCGAGGCCGAGTTTGACCACTTGCTGGACTTTGTGCGTGAAGCACAAATCGATCGCGCGGGATGTTTTGCCTACAGCCCCGTCAAAGGCGCTACGGCCAACGAACTGCCGGGCATGCTGCCCTTGGAAGTGCGCGAAGAGCGCCGGGCCCGGTTTATGGCGGTGGCCGAAGAAGTGTCCATTGCCAAGCTGCAAAAGCGGGTCGGCTCCACCATGCAGGTGCTGGTGGACTCGGCACCAGGTATGGGAAAAAAGGGCGGATTGGGCAGAAGTTATGCCGATGCGCCCGAGATCGATGGGGTGGTGCGTTTGCTACCTCCGGAGAAGATCAGCAAGACTTTGAAAGTGGGTGAATTTACCAAGGCACGCATTGTTGCGGCAGAAGGCCACGATCTGGTGGCAATGCCTATATGAGCGTGGTGATGCGCCAACAAGTTTTGGTGCAAAAAAAAGCCGCTGAAAATCAGCGGCTTTTTAATCACTACATTGCTATAGTTGGTGCCCAGAAGAGGACTCGAACCTCCACACCTTGCGGCGTACGGACCTGAACCGTATGCGTCTACCAATTCCGCCATCTGGGCAACTCAGGAAAGAGAGCAATTGTATCAAAGATTTAGGCCAAACCAGCGGCTTGCTGGATGAAGTTGAAGGAGTCGTGCAAGGCCATCGTGATGGGCACGGTTTTGTGTCCCGTGACGACGGCGCATCCGATATCTACCTGCCACCCAACGAGATGCGTGCGGTGCTGCACAAGGACCGCGTCAAGGTCCGAATCGTGCGCAGCGACCGCAAAGGCCGCCCCGAGGGGCGGGTGGTTGAGATCATGGAGCGCTCAAAGCAGCCCATCATTGGGCGCCTGCTCCATGAAAGCGGTGTTTGGCTGGTTGCGCCCGAGGACAAACGCTACGGGCAGGATGTTCTGATTCCCAAGGCCGCCACCGGGCTGGCCAAGGTGGGGCAGGTAGTGGTGGTGGAACTAGTAGAGCCCCCCGCACTATTTGGTCAGCCAGTTGGGCGCGTCAAAGAGGTGCTGGGTGAGGTGGATGACCCCGGCATGGAGATCGAAATTGCGGTGCGTAAATACAGCGTGCCGCACGAGTTCTCCGAAGCGTGTATCGCCTTGGCCCGCACCTTGCCTGACAAAGTGCGCCCCGAAGATCAGGTGGACCGTATCGACCTGACAGATGTGCCGCTCGTCACGATTGACGGCGAAGATGCTCGGGATTTTGACGACGCGGTTTATTGTGAGCCCGCTACCAAAGGGCGGGGCAAGTCGGCGGAGAAAGGTTGGCGCTTGTTGGTGGCAATTGCGGATGTGAGCCACTATGTGCAAACCGGTTCTGCTATCGATGTGGATGCCTACGACCGCGCTACCAGCGTGTACTTCCCCCGGCGGGTGATCCCAATGCTGCCGGAGAAACTCTCGAACGGGCTGTGCTCGCTCAACCCCGAGGTCGAGCGCCTGTGCATGGTGTGTGACATGTTCATCACCACCGATGGCGTCGTCAGTGCCTACCAGTTTTACCCGGCAGTGATGTGGAGTCATGCACGGTTTACCTATACCGAGGTGGCTGCTATCTTGGGCAACACCCGCGGTCCAGAGGCCATCAAGCGCAAAGACCGCGTGGAGGATTTGCTCAACTTGCATGGTGTTTACCAGTCCTTGCTTAAATCGCGCCACAAGCGAGGGGCTGTGGACTTCGAGACCACCGAGACGCAAATTATTTGTGACGAGAACGGGCGCATTGAAAAGATCGCACCACGCACCCGCAATGTGGCGCACCGCCTCATTGAAGAGGCCATGCTGGCTGCTAATGTGTGCAGCGCGGACTTTATTGCGCAAAGCAAACATCCGGGCTTGTTTCGGGTTCATGAAGGCCCCACGCCCGAGAAAAAAGAGATCCTGCGCAATTATTTGAAGGCCATCGGTCTTGGTTTGACGATCACCGATGACCCGTCTCCTGGTGAGTTTCAGGCCATCGCCGAGGCGACCAAAGACCGGCCCGACGCGCAGCAAATCCACTCCATGTTGCTGCGCGCCATGCAGCAGGCCATCTATACGCCGACAAACAGCGGGCATTTTGGTCTTGCGTTTGACGCGTACACCCACTTCACCAGCCCGATTCGCCGTTACCCAGACCTGCTGGTTCACCGGGTCATCAAGTCGATTTTGGCTAAAACCCGTTACCAGTTGCCAACCCTGCCTACGCCGGGCGAGGCCCATGCCAAATTGGCGCGCCGTTTGGAGAAGGGACAGGCCGCAAAAGGCTTGTCGGCAGCACCCAAAAAGACCAATGCAGAAGGCATGGCCTGGCTGGCCGCTGGCTTGCATTGCAGTGCCAATGAGCGCCGTGCCGACGAGGCCAGTCGCGACGTCGAGGCGTGGTTGAAGTGCCGCTACATGAAAGAGCATTTGGGCGAGGAGTACAGCGGTGTCGTGACGTCAGCCACGACCTTCGGCGTGTTCGTGACACTCGATGAAATGTACGTTGAAGGCCTGGTACACATCACCGAGCTCGGTGGTGAGTATTTCCGCTTTGACGAAGCGCGTCAGGAGTTGCGCGGTGAGCGCTCAGGCGCACGTTATGCCATTGGAACGCGAGTGCGCATCCAAGTAAGTCGGGTTGATCTGGATGGCCGAAAAATTGACTTTCGTTTGGTGCACGATGGCGACGCGCTGACGGCGCGCGCGATGGCGGACAAGGGGGTGGGGCGTGAGTCGCGCGGGAAGTCGCCATCGGCTTCTCGAGCCGAATTCTCAGCCGGAAAACCAAGCGGACCTTACTCGGCAGGCGTACGGGGACGCCCGGACGAAACCGCCGAGCGCGCGCCCAAGCACAAACCAAAAGCCAAGTCAGCCGGAGCGCAAAAGAAGGCGCCTAGAAAACGCCGCTGATGTCGACTGCCAAGCGGCCGCTTGGCGTCAGAATTCGTAACAGTCACCCTCACGGGCCAAGCGTATGTCCATCGCTTGTGCCCAGGGGGTGTTGGTTTGCAGGGCTTCCTGGAACACGAGCTCCAGGGCGTCATCGCTGCGGGTAGGTTCGTGGTGCGTGCAAAAAAGCACCTTGGCGCCTGCGTCCCGTGCTAATGCCATGCTGGTACTAAACGTGCCGTGGCCCCAGCCTTTTTTGATTGTGTATTCGGAGTCAGTGTAGGAGCTATCCGCGATCAAGACGTCGACGTTGCGCATAGCATCCAAAATCCCCTGCGATTTCTCGTCGACAAAGCTTTGGTACTCGTCGTATCCTTCGTCGCTGGGCTCGTAGATGTTGTAGGGTGGCTCATGGTCGCCGGTGAAGAATACGGACTTCCCATTGCATTCAATGCGGTAGCCAAAATCAATCACAGGGTGGTTGAGCAGGTGGGGCGTGACAGTAGCCGATCCGATCTGCACCGACTCTCCGGGCATCAGGGTGACATAATCAAATTTCGCCTTCATTTCCGCTTCGCGCACCGGAAAGTAGCTGTATTGCAGCTGCACCGACATGACCTGTTCAATGCCTTTTCCTGAAACCGGATCAAAGCTGCCATGTAGACGAACGGAATTGCCTGGAATGAAATTCGGAATAAAAAATGGCAAGCCTTGGATGTGGTCCCAATGGCTGTGTGAAATCAAAATGTTGGCATTGATTGGCAACTCGCCAAGCAGCGTCTGCGAAAGTGGGAAGATGCCCGTCCCCGCGTCCAGAATAATGAGTTCATTGTTGTCGGTGCGAATCTCGATGCAGGTGGTGTTACCCCCATAGCGCACGGTCTTGGGGCCTGGAGAGGCAATCGATCCGCGCACACCCCAAAAACGTACTTTCATGGCTTTTCCTTGCTGTCTGGATTCAACTTCGGTTTATTCAAAAAGTGGCCTCAGAGTTCCCAGCGACGGTGCGTATCTGGCCAATTGCCCCACCCAGCATTTGTCAAACGAAGGGGGTAGCGCGCCAATGTAGCAGTTTCCGCCTCAGACAGATTTTTAGGTGAACGTCCGGGTTGGACTAAACGCCGCTGCATCGATATCGGGCGTTTTGTTGCCTATCAAGTCGGCCAATAGCCTTGCCGAACCGCATGCCGTGCCCCAGCCGTCGGCACCGTGGGCTAGATTGAGCCAGACCTTTGGCAAATTGGTGGCGCCAATGAATGGCAGCCCGTCTGCCGTCATGGTGCGAGCGCTTTTCCAGATTTGGGTGCCCATGGGGAGCTGAACGGCACCAGGGAAGTAGTCGTGCAGCGCCTTGAAAAGGCTTTGAACGACGGTCGGGTCTTTGTACTCCGCTCTGGCGCCAAGCTCGGCGCCCCCAGACACCCGAACGCGGTTGCCAATGCGTGCGATGACGATTTGGGACGCCACATCAGTCACTGCACTGCGTGGGGCCTTTAAGGGTTCACGGATGCTTGCGCTCAGTGAATACCCGTAAACACTGGCCGTTGGTACCTTTGTTTTGATGCGTTGGCGCAAAAATGCGGGAACATCGCCGGTGCAAAGAACCACCCTGTCAAAGGTGCGGGCTGCGGAGTGGTCTTGTGGGATGAGTGTGATGGTTGAATCGGCCTGGATACCTTCAATGGCTGTATTGAAAATAAACTGCACGCCCATTTTTTGGGCTTCAAGCTTCAAAAGTAGGGCAAATTGGCGGCAATTCCCGACCCTGTCGTTGGGCAGGTGAATGCCGCCGTGCAGGGCGCTGAATCCGGTCAACGCGGGGTCAATGCACGTCAGTTCGGTTGCGCTGAGTTCTTTGAATGCAACGCCATGGGATTTGAGGATGACCAATATGGGCGGAAACTGTTGGGCACTGGCTTCGGTTGAGAAGATCAGCAGGTGTCCCTCACTGCGTTCAAACTCTAAGCTGGCGTCACTTTGAATCGCCTCCATCCGTTGCTGACTGTATGCGCCTAAAGCGTACGCGGCGCTGAGCGTGGCTGCGTCTGCGCCAGACGATTGGCCCCATTTCCAAAGCCAGCGCAAGTCTTGGGTCGAGATGCCTTTCTTTAAGGACATGCTCCGCATGGACCGCAAAAAATGCCAGGCGGACGGCACCGTCCAATTGGGTAAAGACAGGGGCAGCATTCGGCTCGGTGCGACCACGCCGGTGTTGGCAAAGCTTGCGCCTTCGGCCGCGGCGGTTTTACTGTCATAAACGGCGACTTGGTGGCCATCTCGCGCCAACTCGAAGGCGGTGGCGATGCCGATGACCCCGGCGCCGATGACTGCAATTTTCATGAAGACCTTGAAATACCAAAAAAACCGGTGATTCTCGCACCGGTTTGGCGCGGCCGCAGAGCGGCGTCCCTTTGATGCCTTTTGTCAGGCTGCGAGGTCGGCCCAAAAGGCCCCTCGTGGTATACTCTAAAGGCTTTGCGCGGTGCAGATTGACTGCAGTGTGTAATTCAATCGCAAATCAGCCTCAACGAGGTGTTGGATTTTCGTTCAATGGACGAAATCCAATCAGCGGGCTGAATTTTAGATCTAACCTTTTGGAGTTTTTTATGGCAGTTACTATGCGCGAGATGCTTGAAGCGGGCGTTCACTTTGGACACCAAACCCGTTTTTGGAATCCTAAGATGGCCCCCTTTATTTTTGGCCATCGCAATAAAATCCACATTATCAATCTGGAAAAGTCGCTTCCGATGTTCCAGGATGCGGCCAAGTTCGTGCGCCAATTGTCGGCAAAGCGCGGCACCATTTTGATGGTTGGCACCAAGCGCCAAGCGCGCGACACCGTTGCTGCTGAAGCGCAGCGCGCTGGTGTGCCCTTTGTTGACCAGCGTTGGTTGGGCGGCATGTTGACCAACTTCAAAACGGTCAAGACTTCGATCAAGCGTCTGAAAGAGATGAAAATCCAGCAAGAGGCAGGCTTGGATGCGATGAGCAAGAAAGAACAATTGATGTTTGCTCGTGAATTGGCCAAGCTGGAAAAAGACATTGGCGGTATCCAAGATATGGCGGCTTTGCCAGACGCGATTTTTGTAATCGACGTTGGTTACCACAAGATTGCGATTGCCGAGGCACGTAAGCTGGGCATCCCTTTGATTGGTGTTGTGGACTCCAACCATTCGCCCGAAGGTATTGACTACATCATTCCCGGAAACGACGACTCTTCCAAGGCTGTGACTTTGTATGCACGCGGTATCGCTGATGCGATCCTCGAAGGCCGCGCCAATGCGATGGACGACGTCGTCAAGGCCGTCTCCTCGGAGAGCCAGGATGAGTTTGTCGAGGTGAACGAGGCTGCTGCCTAAGTTGCCCCCAACCAAAAAATGGGGCTTAGCGGCCCCTTTTTTTTAGCCCTATCTACACTGTTGAACTGAATACGGAGAAATTAAATGGCTGCAATTACCGCAAGTATGGTCGCTGAACTGCGTGGAAAAACTGATGCGCCCATGATGGAGTGCAAAAAAGCATTGACCGAAGCCGAGGGCGATATGGCCAAGGCTGAAGAGTTGTTGCGTGTGAAGTTGGGAAGCAAAGCCGGTAAGGCTGCTGCCCGCATTACCGCTGAGGGTGTGATTGCCATGAGTATGGACGGCACCGTCGGCGCCATGATTGAAGTGAACTGTGAAACCGATTTCGTCACCAAAAACGATTCCTTCCTGGCGTTGACCAACGCAGCGGCGGCACTGGTTGCCAAGCACAATCCAGCTGATGTTGCTGCCTTGTCGGCACTGGAATATGCGCAAGACGGTTTTGGCCCCACACTGGAAGATGTTCGCAAAGGCCTGATCGGCAAAATCGGCGAAAACATGACCTTTCGCCGCTTCAAGCATTTTGGTAGCGGTGCCAAGTTGGCGTCGTACCTGCACGGCACACGTATTGGTGTGGTGGTGGAGTTTGACGGTGACGAGGTTGCGGCCAAAGACGTTGCTATGCATGTTGCTGCCATGAAGCCGGTGTCATTGACCAGCAATGATGTGCCGGCCGAGCTCGTGGAGCGTGAGCGCTCGGTTGCTGCTGCCAAGGCTGCCGAAGATGCCGCTATCGCTACGGCTGCAGGCAAGCCTGTGCAGTCTGCAGAAATTGTTGCCAAACGTATTGATGGCGGCGTGCAGAAATTCCTGAAGGAAGTGTCTTTGTTCAACCAGTCGTTTGTTAAAAATGACAAACAGACTGTGGAGCAAATGCTCAAGGCCGCCAATACCAATGTGAAAGCGTTCACCATGTATGTGGTGGGCGAAGGCATTGAGAAGAAAGTTGACGACTTTGCTGCAGAAGTTGCCGCTCAAGTGGCCGCCGCCAAGCAAGCGGCGTAGTGGTTAACCTCTTGACCTCTACAGGACTGAGTACGCATCAAAGGAAGTCACCCATGGACCATAACAAGCCCGCTTACAAGCGTATTTTGCTGAAACTGTCGGGCGAGGCATTGATGGGTGATGACCAATTTGGTATCAATCGCGATACCATCGTTCGCATGGTGGACGAGATTGCCGAGGTAACGCGCCTCGGGGTTGAAGTTGCGGTGGTTATTGGTGGTGGCAACATCTTTCGGGGTGTTGCCGGTGGATCTGTGGGCATGGACCGTGCCACGGCGGATTACATGGGCATGTTGGCCACGGTTATGAACGCACTGGCATTGGGTGACACCATGAACAAGGCGGGCTTGATCGCGCGGGTTATGTCGGCCATCGGTATAGAACAAGTGGTTGAGCCCTATGTGCGGCCCAAGGCTCTGCAGTATTTGGAAGAAGGCAAGGTCGTTATTTTTGCCGCTGGAACCGGCAATCCGTTTTTTACGACGGATACTGCTGCGGCATTGCGGGGCGCTGAAATCGGTGCCGAAATTGTCTTGAAGGCCACCAAGGTCGATGGTGTTTACAGCGCTGACCCTAAGAAAGACGCGGCAGCCACCCGGTATACCAAAATCACGTTTGACGAAGCGATGTCGAAGAACTTGGGGATCATGGACGCGGCTGCCTTTGCACTGTGCCGTGACCAAAAGCTTCCCATTAAAGTGTTTTCGATTGTTAAGCACGGTGCTTTGAAGCGGGTCGTCCTCGGTGAGGACGAGGGAACGCTGGTGCATGTGTGAGTAGGGGCTTTGCGAACGGGCCAAGGCTTAGACACGTTGAGGAGTAATGATGGCGATAGATGACATTCAAAAAAATCTCGAATCAAAAATGGACCAGTCCATTGGTGCGCTCAAGAACAATTTAGGAAAAGTGCGCACAGGTCGTGCCAATCCGGCATTGCTGGACTCGATTCAGGTGGACTACTACGGGTCTATGGTGCCACTCAGCCAAGTTGCTAACCTGGCCTTGTTGGATGCCCGCACGATCAGCGTGCAGCCCTGGGAAAAGGGAATGGGCTCCAAAATCGAAAAGGCCATTCGCGACAGCGATTTGGGCTTGAACCCATCGAGCATGGGGGATTTGATTCGGGTACCCATGCCCATCATGACAGAAGAGCGCCGGCGAGAGTTGACCAAACTGGTGCGCAACGAAGGCGAGAGTTCTAAGGTTGCTATTCGTAATTTGCGCAGAGATGCGAATGAATCGGTCAAAAAGTTGGTCAAGGACAAGCTGGTCTCGGAAGACGACCAAAAACGTTCAGAAGCCGACGTTCAAAAATTGACCGATAAACACATTGCGGATGTTGATCGCATCGTCGCTGCCAAAGAGCAGGACGTCATGGCCGTCTAACTGCCCACAAGCGACTGAATCAATTGCACACCACGGCAGAACCACTGGCGGTGCCACGGCATGTCGCCATTGTGATGGATGGAAACGGTCGCTGGGCCTCCAAGCGATTTTTGCCCAGAATTGCCGGCCACAAGCAAGGCGTCGAGGCGCTTAAGCGGATCGTCAGAGCCTGCGCCCAGCGCCATATCGGGGTTCTCACTGTCTTTGCCTTTTCTTCCGAAAACTGGAATCGCCCGGCTGATGAGGTGTCGGGCTTGATGGAGTTGTTGGCGCTGGCTTTGTCACGCGAGGTTGCGCAGCTAAAGAAGGACGGCGTACAGCTGCATTTTGTCGGTGCACGCGATACGTTGTCTGAGCGGGTTAAGGCTGGGTTTGAGAGTGCTGAACAAAGCACAGCGAATAACTCAGTAATAACACTGAACGTGTGTTTCAACTACGGTGGCCGATGGGATATGGTGCAGGCGGCGGAAAAATTGGCCGCGGCGGGCACACCCATCACCGAGACAAGCCTGTCTGGCGCTTTGGCGCTGGCCCATTGCCCCGATCCCGATTTGCTTATTCGCACCGGCGGCGAGCAGCGCATCAGCAACTTTTTGTTGTGGCAGGCTGCTTACTCCGAGCTGTATTTCAGCGATGCGTTGTGGCCTGATTTTGACGCGGCAGCACTCGATGCTGCTCTGAACGAATATGCTTCCCGTGAGCGTCGATTCGGTAAGACGTCCGATCAGCTTGCTGTGGAAGCAGTCTCTCGGCCATAACCCAGGAGTTCGCATGCTCAAGCAAAGAATCATCACAGCCTTACTGCTGCTGGCCATCTTGGTGCCCGCTGTTTTTTACCCGGACCCGGCGGTGTTTGCCGGGGTTGCCCTGGCCTTGATTGCCGCCGCCGCGTGGGAGTGGGCACGGCTCAACCAGTGTGCGCCCGTTTTGGCTTGGGCCTCTGGCGGTATGTGTGCGGCCATGTGCCTTGCGTCTTGGCACTTTGGATGGATGGGGGCTGCGCCCAAGATTTTGTGGATTGTCACGGGTTCCGCCTGGGTTTTGCTGGCAACTTGGTTGCTGTGGGTTGGGGTTCCGGCGTGGACCAAAGTGCCACAAGCTCTGCGTTGGCTGGGTGGGTTGTTCGCCCTGTGGGTGGCCTGGCTGGCCGTGGTGCAAGCCCGAACCATGGGCATTAACTTTCTGTTTTCGGTGTTGGTCCTGGTGTGGGTGGCCGACATCTTTGCCTATTTTGCTGGCCGCACTTTTGGGGGTAAGTTTTTTGCCCGCAAGTTGGCGCCATCCATCAGCCCTGGGAAGACGTGGGAAGGCGTGTGTGGCGGCTTGACTGGCGTAGTGCTCATGGCATTCGCATGGCGGGCCTGGGACCAGACGGGCGCGCTGGCCCACCCCAGCCTCTATTCGCTTATCGGCGCACACGGCACGGCCTTTTTGGCCTTGGCAGCGGTCTTTTTGACGATGATGAGCGTGGTGGGTGATTTGGTGGAGTCCCTGTTCAAACGCAGCGCCGGTGTGAAAGACAGCAGTAACTTGCTGCCAGGGCATGGGGGCGTTTTGGACCGCGTTGATGCGCTCTTGCCCATTTTGCCGCTGGCCATGGTCTTTGCAACACTATGAGTGCATCAAAGGTCCGCGTCGCGGTTCTTGGCTCCACCGGCTCCATCGGTGTTAACACGCTGGACGTCATCGCGCGGCACCCGGAGCAGTTCGAGGCTTTTGCGCTCACGGCATCTACCCGTGTCGATCTGATGGCGCAGCAGTGTGCCCAGCACAAACCCCACTTTGCAGTCATGCGCAGCGAGCCCCATGGGCGTGAGTTGGCGTCCCTATGCAAATCGATGGGCCTGTCGACCCAAGTAATCTGGGGCGCTAGCGCCATCGAGATGGTGGCGGAGCACAATCAGGTAGATGCGGTGATGGCCGCTATTGTGGGCGCGGCCGGCTTGCCCGCCTGTATGGCAGCCGCCCGTGCGGGCAAGCGCCTTTTGCTAGCCAACAAAGAAGCACTGGTCGTTGGCGGACAATTGTTTATGGACGCTGTGGCTGCGGGTGGTGCAACTTTATTGCCCATTGACAGTGAACATTCAGCCATTTTTCAGTCTCTACCGCAGGACCCCAAAGAGTGGGCGAGTCAGGTGGACAAAATTATTCTGACCGCATCCGGCGGTCCATTTAGAACCCGCGATCCACAGACCTTGTGCGATGTCACGCCCGAAGAGGCCTGTGCGCACCCCAACTGGGTGATGGGACGCAAGATTTCGGTCGATTCGGCCACTATGATGAACAAGGCGCTTGAAGTCATTGAGGCCAAGTTTTTATTCGGCTTGCCGGTAGACAAAATCGAAGTGGTTATTCATCCCCAAAGCGTGATCCATTCCATGGTGCAGTATGTTGACAATTCCGTACTGGCGCAGCTAGGCACGCCCGACATGCGCGGCCCCATCGCCTACGGGCTATCCTGGCCCCGCCGGGTAGTGTCCGGGGCTGCGCCGCTTGATTTTTCCCGCATGGCCAACCTGAGTTTTGAGCCCGTATCGGACGTCGCGCATCGGCTTCGTTATCCGGGCCTTGCATTGGCGTGGGCCGCACTGAAGGCGCCACCCGGCACTACAGCGGTACTCAATGCGGCCAACGAAGTGGCGGTAGGGGCATTTTTGGAGCGCAAAATTCGATTTGACCAAATTCACCATGTGAATGAAGGCACCATGCATTCCGTCACGCCGCAGGCCCCCGCGACGCTGGACGACTTGTTGGCGTTAGACCAAGAATCGCGCCGCGCAGCCGAGGCGACGGTTGCAGGTCTAAGACCCTAAGTGGAGACTGCGCTATGTCAACGTTGATTGCCTTTGTAGTTGCCATCGCCCTGTTGGTCGCTGTGCACGAATGGGGTCACTTCGCCATGGCGCGAGCCTGCGGCGTCAAAGTGCTCCGGTTTTCGGTCGGTTTTGGTCCCAAGCTGTGGTCATGGGTGTCGCCCAAGACGGGCACCGAATTTATGGTGGCCGCGTTGCCGTTGGGCGGCTACGTAAAAATGCTCGACGAGCGCGAAGCACCTGTACCCGCAGCAGATTTGCCATTGGCATTCAATACACAAACCGTCACCCGCCGTGCGCTCATCGTTGCAGCGGGCCCTTTGGCCAATTTGGTGTTTGCGGTGCTGTTGTACGCCATCGTCAATTGGGTGGGTGTTCAGCAAGCGCAGCCAATTTTGGCAAAGCCGCTGGTGGGCTCAGTGGCGGCTAAGGCCGGACTCGTGGGTGGCGAGCGAATTGTGCGGGCCGGGTTTGAAGGCGATGGGCTGACCGACGTGCAGTCTTTTGATGAGTTTCGCTGGTGGCTTACCCGTGGCGCGCTCGAACAACGTAATCTGATACTTGAGACCGCTGCAATTGGTGCAACCGCCCCGCGTTCGGTAATGCTGACCTTGTCCGGTGTCAGCGCCGCCAATGCCGATGCCCAGTTGTTCCGCGATATTGGCATCATTGCACCGTATTCAGAGCCGCGAATCGGCGAGGTGCTGCCCGGTGGTGCCGCACAGGCAGCTGGACTGCAGGCAGCCGACCTGGTCTTGTCGGTCAATGGTGTTGCTGTCGCTGACGCGGGTGATTTGCGAGAGTCCATTCGCAATGCCGTGCAGGGTAGCAGCGTCAAAATGCAGAATTGGACGGTTTTGCGGGGCGGCTCGTCACTCCAAATCGCGGTGACACCCAATATCGAGATGGTCGCAGGTCAGGCCATTGGCCGTGTCGGCGCCATGATTGGCGCGGCGCCTGCTATGGCGCTGGTGCGTTACGGGCCGATTGAGGGATTGCAAAAAGGTGTCGTGCGCACCGCAGAGGTGTCGGCTTTGACCCTGAGAATGATGGGCCAAATGCTGATCGGCAACGCTTCACTTAAAAATTTGAGCGGCCCCATCACCATTGCCGACTATGCGGGCAAGTCGGCCGCCTTGGGCGTTACCCAATTCTTGCTGTTTTTAGCGCTGATTAGCATCAGTTTGGGGGTGTTAAATTTGCTGCCGCTGCCGGTTTTGGACGGAGGGCACCTGATGTATTATCTCTGGGAGTCGCTTTCGGGTAAGCCGATTTCACAGGTGTCCATGGAGTGGCTGCAACGTGTCGGCCTCGGATTTTTGCTGTTGATGATGTGCGTCGCCATGTTCAATGATGTGGCGCGTTTAATGGGTTAACCGGGCGAAAAGCATCTCGTGCTTGGGTCCACTTTAGTTGATAAATATGCAATTTAACAAGCCTTCTCTGCGTAGCGTCGCCGTCGGTGTCGCATCGTTTTTTGTATTGCAGGGGGCCATGGCTTTGGCGCCATTCGCAGTCAAAGATATTCGCGTAGAGGGTCTTTCGCGGGTAGAGCCAGGCACCGTATTTGCCTCCTTGCCGGTCAAGGTTGGGGATACCTATAGCGACGAGAAGGCTGCGGCGTCGATTCGGGCGCTGTTCGCCCTAGGCCTTTTCAAAGACGTACGCATCGAAGCCAATGGCGGCGTGTTGATTGTTGTCGTGGAAGAGCGTCCCTCGATTGCCGATGTCGATTTTTCTGGTACCAAAGAGTTTGATAAAGAGGTTTTGAAAAAGGCCTTGGCCGACATTGGATTGACCGATGGACGCCCTTTTGACAAAGCTTTGGTAGACCGCGCTGAGCAAGAGCTCAAACGCCAGTACATCAACCGCAGCATGTACGCCACCGAAGTGGTCACCACTGTTACGCCCATTGAGCGTAACCGCGTGAACCTGAGCTTTGCGGTGGTGGAGGGCGAGACAGCCAAGATCAGTAGCATTCGCATTGTCGGAAACAAAGCGTTTTCTGAGTCCACACTGCGAAGTCAGATGGATTCCGACACCGCAGGTTGGTTGACCTGGTACACCAAAGCCAACCGCTACTCGCGCGCCAAGCTCAATGCCGATATTGAATCGCTGCGCTCATATTACCTGTCACGTGGTTATTTAGAGTTCAAAATTGAATCGACCCAGGTCGCCATCTCCCCACAAAAAGAGGACATCGGTGTCACGATCAACATCACCGAAGGTGAGCGCTTTGTCGTCAGCAAAATTAAGTTGTTAGGCAACTACCTGGGTAAGGAGGAAGAGTTTCAGTCCCTGATCACCATCCAAGCGGGTGAGGTTTACAACGCCGACCAAGTGGCCCAAACAACCAAGGCGTTTACCGACTACTTCAGTAATTTTGGCTTCGCTTTTGCACGGGCAGAACCCCGCACCGAGGTGGATCGCGCCACCAACCGGGTCGAAGTGACTATCCAGGCCGATCCATCGCGCCGTGTCTATGTGCGCCGCATCAATGTGGCCGGCAACGACCGCACCCGCGATGAGGTGATTCGCCGCGAGTTTCGCCAGCTCGAAGCCGCTTGGTACGACGGTGAAAAAATTCGCCAATCCCGCAACCGTGTCGACCGATTGGGCTTCTTTAAGGAAGTATCGCTAGAAACACAAGACGTACCTGGTTCGCAAGACCAGGTGGACCTGCTGGTGACCGTGTCCGAGAAGCCAACCGGCAGCTTGAGTGTGGGCGCTGGGCTGTCCAGTAGTGAAGGCCTTGGCCTCACCTTTGGGTTCAAGCAGGACAACGCTTTTGGTTCGGGCAACTCGCTGGGGATGGATGTCAATACCAGCAAGTTCAACCGCTCCATTGGGTTCAACACCACCAACCCGTACTTCACCGATGACGGTGTGTCCCGCACCATTGAACTGTCTGCGCGTTCGTCCAAACCTTACACCGACATTGACAGCTATTCGCTGGACACTACCTCTGCCGCATTGCGTTTTGGGGTGCCGTTTACGGATATCGACACCGTGTATTTCGGTTTGGGTGTGGACCGCACGACGATTGTTCCAGGGACTGGTTTGCCGCTGGCGTATCAAACCTACGCCAACCAGTTTGGCTTTACCAGCAACGCGGTTCCCTTGTCCGTAGGCTGGGGGCGTGACACGCGCGACAGCGCCTTGGTGCCCACCACGGGCAAGTTGATGCGCGCTACGGCTGAGTGGAGTGTCGCGGGTGAATTGCGCTACCTGCGCGCCACCACCCAGTACCAGCAATTTATTCCATTGACTCGTCGGGTAACAGCGGCCTTGAACGCCGAGTTATCAGCCGGTGCCGGCACCAATAACCTGCCGTACCCCATTTTCAAGAATTACTATGCCGGTGGGCTTGGTTCTATTCGCGGCTATGAACAGGGCAGTTTGCAAACGGCATCCCAACGCCTAGCGGGTGTTACCGCCACGGGTGGTGCCAAAAAGCTAAACGTCAACGCCGAGATATTGTCTCCGTTGCCTGGCGGAGGAACCGACAGAACCCTGCGTATGTTTGGTTTTGTGGATGCCGGCGGTGTGTTTGATGCAGACGAGTCAGTCCAGTTCGGTGACCTTCGTTCATCCTATGGCATCGGTATCAGCTGGATATCCCCGGTGGGTCCGCTGCGCCTGGCGTTTGCCAAGCCCATCAAGAAGTTCGATGAAGATAGAATTCAAACCATGCAATTTCAGATTGGGACCACTTTCTAATGAAAACACTTTCGCATAAATGGTGGCTGGGCTTGGTTCTGGTGGTCGCTGCGGCAGGCGCATCAGCCCAAGAAACCACGAAAGTCGGCTACGTAAGTACCCAACGCATTACGACTGAATCGAATCCCGCAAAAATGGCTACGGCTAAGCTGGAGCAAGAGTTTTCCAAGCGCCAAAAAGAGCTGACTGACCTGGGCTCCTCGCTCAAGGCTTTTACCGACAAGTTCGAGCGCGACGCGCCGACTTTGACGGAGTCGCAACGTGCAAACCGCCAGAAAGAGTTTGCCGACCAAGGGCGCGATTTCCAGCGCAAGCAGCGTGAATTCCAAGAAGACCTCAATGGTCGCCGTAATGAAGAGCTTCAAGTGGTGCTAGACAAGGCCAACCGCGCGGTCAAGCAGGTGGCCGATGCTGAAAAATACGACCTCATCGTCCAGGAAGTGGTCTACAGCAATTCCAAGCACGACATTACCGACAAGGTTTTGAAGATTCTCAACGGCGCTGGCAAGTAAGTTTTGGCCTCCAGGAATAGTGGCGTGGCGCTCACACTGGCGTCCATTCAACAGGCCCTGGGAGGCGAGCTCCATGGTGATGCTGCGTTGCAAATTACCGGCATTGCGCCTTTGGAGTCGGCTAGTGCCAGCGAAATCAGTTTTCTCAGCAACCCCAAGTACCAGTCCCAACTCGCTAGCTCTCTGGCTGGTTGTGTGATAGTAGGCATTGCGATGCAAGAGGTAGCCCGCACGCGGGGCACCTGCATCGTGGCAGAGCAACCCTACCTGTATTTTGCCAAGTTGACCCAGTTGTGGAAGCGCAGTCTGCCGCAGAACGCCGCCCCACCAATACACCCCAGCGCTGTGGTAGATCCCATGGCCGATGTACACCCCACTGCCATCATCGGCCCCTTGTGCGTGGTCGAGCGGGGCGCCCGCATTGGTGCGCACACGGTACTCAAGTCCCGGGTTACGGTCAGCGAAGATTGCACCATTGGTGCGCGCTGCTTGCTGCATTCGGGCGTGGTGATTGGTGCCGACGGTTTTGGGTTCGCCCCCAGGCCAAATGGCGAGGGCTGGGAAAAAATTGAGCAGTTGGGCGCGGTACAAATCGGCAACGATGTCGAAATCGGCGCCAACACCTGCATTGACCGCGGCGCATTGAGCGACACCGTCATTGAAGACGGCGTCAAGCTTGATAACCTGATTCAAATCGGCCACAACGTGCGGGTAGGGCGTCACTCGGCCATGGCCGGTTGCGCCGGCGTTGCCGGCAGCGCCACCATTGGCGCGCATTGCACAGTGGGCGGCGCTGCAGTGGTGTTGGGCCACCTGACCTTGGGCGACCACGTCAACATTTCGTCGTCGACCACCGTCACCAAATCGATTCTCAAGCCGGGCCGCTACACCGGCATGTTCCCGGTGGACGAAAACGCCGCATGGGAACGCAACGCCGCCACGCTCAAACAGCTGCACAGCCTGCGCGACCGCATCAAAACATTAGAAAAAGACAAAAAATGATGGACATCCACGAAATTCTCAAGTTGTTGCCCCACCGTTACCCATTCCTCATGGTGGATCGCGTCATCTCCATGGAAAAAGGCAAGTCGATCCAGGCATTGAAGAACGTCACCATCAACGAGCCTTTTTTCAACGGCCATTTTCCGCACCGCCCGGTCATGCCCGGCGTGTTGATGCTCGAAGCCATGGCCCAGGCGGCCGCTTTGTTGTCGTTTGACATGATGGGCGTCACGCCGGACGATAAAACGGTGTATTACTTTGCGGGCATTGATGCCGCGCGTTTCAAACGTCCGGTAGAGCCCGGCGACCAGCTCATCATGGATGTGGCGCTCACGCGCCACAAGGCTGGAATTTACAAGTTTTCGGGCGTCACTCGGGTGGATGGCAAGGTGGCGTGCGAGGCTGAGCTGATGTGCACCATGCGCACCGTTGCCTAAGCCCAGGGGACGCCACATGAGCTTGATTCACCCCACGGCAGTGGTTGACCCCGGCGCTGCACTCGACAGCACGGTCTCGGTTGGCCCCTACACCGTCATTGGCCCCCATGTGCGTATTGGTGCGGGCACCACCATTGGCCCGCATTGCGTCATTGAAGGCCACACCACCATTGGCCAAGACAACCGCATTTTCCAGTTCAACTCGTTGGGTGCGATTCCGCAAGACAAAAAATACGCCGGTGAACCTTGCGAGCTAACCATTGGCGACCGCAACACGGTGCGGGAGTTTTGCTCGTTCAACATCGGCTCACCCGGCGACGGCGGCGTTACCAGCGTGGGCAATGACAACTGGATCATGGCCTACGTGCACATCGCGCACGATTGCCAAGTGGGCAACCACACCATATTTGCCAACAGCAGCACCCTGGCCGGGCATGTGCATGTGGGCGACTGGGCTATTTTGGGCGGTTTCACCTTGGTCCACCAGTTTGTTCGCCTGGGCGCGCACTGCATGACTGCCATCAACTCGGTGTTGCTGGCCGATTTGCCGCCGTTTGTAATGTGCCAAGGCCAGCCAGCTGCCGCGCGCTCTATGAATTTTGAAGGCCTGCGCCGCCGGGGTTGGACGCTCGAGCGCATCAGCGGTGTCAAAGCCCTGCACAAGACCCTGTACCGCGAAGACCTGACGCTAGAGCAAGCCAAGGTGCGTATTGCCGAGATGGGCGAGAGCCGCCCCGAGACGGCTGAAGACGTGGCCATGATGCTGTCATTCTTAGAGCACGCGTCACCCCAACGCGGCATCGTTCGCTAGATTTGGCAATGCCCGCAGCGCTGCCCGCATCCGTGGCCCCAGCGCCGCACACAGCCCCGACAACACCCGCACAGCCATTTGTGGCCATGGTCGCTGGCGAGGCGTCGGGCGATCTGCTTGCGGGATTGTTGCTAGATGGCCTGAAGGCGCGTTGGCCCCAGCTCACCGCTGCCGGCATTGGCGGCCCGCAGATGGCGCGCCACGGTTTTGCCGCTTGGTGGCCGCACCACAAACTGGCGGTGCACGGTTTTGGCTGGGAAGTGTTGCGCCGTTTTCGCGAGATATGGGGCATCCGCAACCAGTTGCAAACCCGCCTGCTGGCCCAGCACCCCGACATTTTTATCGGTGTCGATGCGCCCGATTTCAATCTGACGCTAGAGCGCAACCTGCGCGCCCAGGGCATCAAAACCGTGCACTTTGTCTGCCCTAGCATCTGGGCCTGGCGCGCCAACCGGGTCGACAAAATCCGCGCCAGTGTGGATCATGTGCTGTGCATCTTCCCGTTCGAACCCGCGTTGCTGGCCCAGCACGGCATCCCCGCTACCTATGTGGGGCACCCGCTGGCCAATGTGATTCCGATAGAACCCGATAAGGCCGCAGCCCGCGCCGCCTTGGGTCTGCAACCCACCGACCGGGTTCTGGCCGTGTTGCCGGGTAGCCGCGCGTCCGAAGTCAAACACCTAGCTTTGTGCTTCTTTCAAGCTGCAGCCCTCGTCAAACATGCGCAAGCAGCTATAAAAATAATAGTGCCAGCGGTGCCCGCGCTGCGCCCGGCCATCGAAGCCGCTGCCGCGCAAGCAGGCATGGCGGATCAGGTGACCATCGTCAACGGTCAGTCGCACACCGTGCTGGCCGCTTGCGACATGACGCTCATTGCCAGCGGCACCGCCACGCTAGAGGCCGCGCTGTTCAAGCGCCCCATGGTCATTGCCTACCGCATGGGTTGGCTTAGCTGGCAAATCATGCGGCGCAAGCAGTTGCAACCCTGGGTGGGCCTGCCCAATATATTGACCGGTGAATTCATCGTGCCCGAGCTGCTGCAAGACCGCGCCACCCCCCGCGCGCTGGCCGACGCGGTGCTGCAGTGTTTGCACGACCTAGACCACGCGCCTGCCAAAATACAGGCCCTGCACCAACACTACACCGCGCTGCACCACAGCCTGCAGCGCAATACCTCTCAACTGGCAACCGATGCGATCGAAAAACTTCTTGCTGGCTGAACAAGCCCCCCTGTCGTGGGACGTCCCCGGCCTGATGGCTGGCGTGGACGAAGCCGGGCGCGGCCCGCTGGCTGGCCCAGTGGTTGCCGCCGCCGTTATCTTGGACCCCCGCAACCCGATAGAAGGCCTGGCCGACTCCAAAGTGCTGACCGAGCGCCGCCGTGAAAAGCTCTACGACGAAATCCGCGCCAAAGCCCTGTGCTGCTCTATTGCCGAGGCCAGTGTGGAAGAAATCGACGCCATCAACATCCTGCAAGCCACCCTGCTGGCCATGCGCCGCGCGGTAGAGGGCCTGCGCCTGAAGCCGTCGCTGGTGCTGGTAGACGGCAACCGCCTGCCGGTGCTCAGCATGCGGGCCGAAGCGATTGTTAAAGGCGACAGCAAGGTGCAAGCCATTTCCGCCGCGTCGATTTTGGCCAAGGTCACCCGCGACCGCTGGTGTGCTGAGCTGGACGCCCAATACCCCCAATACGGCTTTGCCGGGCACAAAGGCTACGGCACCGCCGAGCACCTGGCCGCTCTGCAAGCCCACGGCGCCTGCCCCCAGCACCGCAAGACCTTTGCGCCGGTGACCAAGGTGTTGGTGCGCCGATGACTACGCCCCCGGCGGGCAGCGTCCCAGCCCACATCACCTCACGCGACAACCCGCTGCTCAAAGAGCTGCGCAAGGTGGCGCAAGACAACACTGCCTACCGCAAGGCCGGCCGCTACTGGGTGGAGGGCGACCACCTGTGCAGCGCAGCCTTGGCCCGTGGCTTGAAACCGGCGGTAGCTGTATTTACAGAAGAATATTTGC
This sequence comes from Burkholderiales bacterium, assembly GCA_038230175.1. GTDB lineage: Bacteria > Pseudomonadota > Gammaproteobacteria > Burkholderiales > Burkholderiaceae_C > Allorhodoferax. The sequence continues at coordinate 4,011 of JBBRNS010000011.1, read as the reverse complement.
CTCTAGCCCCCGTGGAATATGCGCAAGCAGCTATCAAAAGTGTAGTAGTCCCAACAGCGTTGTTCCGTGAACTCAGTGGCCTAGAGTCCCCCGCAGGGGTGGGCTTTGTGCTGGATCTGCCCACCGGTGTGGCGCTGCAACCCTTGGCGGCCAGTGTCATCTTGGACCGGGTGCAAGACGCGGGCAACGTCGGCTCTATCCTGCGCAGCGCCGGGGCGTTTGGGTTTAGGCAGGTGATTGCGCTCAAGGGCACCGCAGCACTATGGAGTCCTAAGGTGCTGCGCGCCGGTATGGGCGCCCACTTTGGCCTGAGCCTGTTAGAAGGGGTGTCGCTGGACGAACTGCAGGCGCTGCAAGTGCCCATCGTCGTCACTAGCTCCCACCAAGGCGAGTTGATTCAAACCTTGAAGCTACCGAATCCCTGCGCCTGGGCCATGGGCCACGAAGGGCAGGGCGTGTGCGCCGAGCTGATGGCGCGTGCAGCCGTGCATGTGCGCATCGGCCAGCCGGGCGGGGAGGAGTCGCTGAATGTGGCGGCGGCAGCGGCTATTTGTTTGCATGCGAGTGGTTTGGCAAGTCAGTCAGCACGCTGCTAAGTCATCTTGGGTTAAGAAATGACAAATCAAGCCTTGAACACACACCATGAAAAAACAGATCCTCAGTCTCTTGTTTGCCTGTTTCTCTGCGTCGGTTTGTGGCGCAGTCGTCGAGCCACCACCGTTTAAGGTTGAGGTTTTTGCTGAAGGCGTATTTGAGCAGCCGAAGGAAGTTAATCAAGTGCCCGCGCCCGCGACCGCCGCTGGTGTCATTGGCGAATATGGGTCGCCCCTCAAACACGTGGCTTCAAATCTGGAGTTCAAGGCGGCTGTAGGGTTAACGTTTGGGTTTCGCTACCGGCTCATGGGATTGCCTGCTGGCGCCAAATTGCAGTTTGAAATGCGTGCCATTCATCCCCCGATGCGCGGGGCAGATGGTGGTGTGACCGAATTGAGTTCCGCACCCATCGACGTCTATGCGAAAGACGGCAGGTACGAAGACGATCTCGTCTACTCACTTACGGAGCCGTTTGAAGTAGTACCGGGGCGATGGTATCTACAACTTTATTTCAAAGGGAGGCCGATAGCCTCGCGTGCATTCTTGTTGAAATAGGCTGATGGGGAACTCTCGGAGCGATTACTTTTGCTGGTGATCAAGGTGGTGACAGCTTTTTGTCTGTGTGCCATTAGCTGGTTAAAGATACCTCAGGCTGGGTTCAATGGTGGTCTCGGGATTGTTTTAGGTTTGAGCCGAGTTGACCAAACGGCTAGCTTCGGATTGACAAAAAAAAGGCCCACCGAAGAATCAGTGGGCCTTTCTAAAAACACGATTGTGAAATTATTTACGCGCTTTGCGGCGACGTGCTATTGCACCCATAAAAAAGGGGCCAGGCTATAAAAAAGGGGCCAGGCTCGAATTAACGCGAATTAACGAGGCTCGAATTAACGGGACAACCAGCGTATTGACGCGCACGGGCTCCCGCTTGCTAAGTACCGCACCTGGGGCCAAGCCTTGGGTGACGGGCAAGAAGGCGCCTAATGCCGCGATTCGACGTCTACGCCAATCCCGACGCCAGCGAGCGGGCACGCATCCCCTATTTTTTGGATGTGCAAAACGACCATATTCAGGGCTTGCGCACCAAGGTGATGGTGCCCTTCTGGTCCGCAGAGCAATTCAACACGCCAGCGGCAGACATTAACTGCGTATTCCAATGAATACAGCCACTCATTCCAATTGAAACCCTACCACCGTTCCAGTGCAAACCAGGCCACCGTTCCAATCCAAACCCTACCAGCCATTCCAGTAAAAACTCGCGATGCCCAACAACCTCAGCGCCGGTGAAGGTGCAGACGCGTACGTCTGCAACTGGCACCGGATGCGCTTGACTTGCCGCTGCTGCGACTGATCTCTGCCACCGCAATGACGCAACCCCGGGAGGGGTTGAAGACGAGGCGGTGGGTTTGGGCATTCATTGCGGTCCTTGCAACAGTGCAAAGCTATTCAGTAGGGAACCGAATACATGCCATTCGTGAGCTCGCCAGTTTCCGTATTCAAGATGTAAAAACTCTCGGGAGGTTCAACCTTGGTTCCCACCAAGACACCAAACTGGACAATGGGCGGATCAATAAGATCGCCTGGTGGTCCATAAAGATGCTTGGCTCGCTCACGGGTGATGCGACGTGTAAACAGGCGCTCAATGATCAAGTCTTTGTTCCGTTCTGCTCCGCCAGTAAAGTGAACTTGGCAGCGCAAACGTCCATCAGCGTTGAAGATGGCGGCATTGTGGGGGCAAGAAAACATGTCTTCCCCTGCGGCATTGAGGTATTGCCCAGGAGTAAAAATAGCAATGACACCGGTGTGATCGGGGATGCGATAGCAGATGCCGTTGAAGGGTAACGTTACGCGACTGCCGTCAGTGAGAATGAGGAACGATTCGATCGCTTTAATTGGTTGGATTAAGTTGCGTGCATCTGTCCAAGCTTCAATTGCATCGGTTTTTTTTCCATCGAAGAGAACCTCAGCGGTCTTGCCATCCGATCCTCTCAGCAATTCCCCTGTTTGCTCGATCAGCGTACTCATTTCAGCTTCCCCGACTTCGAGAGATTGATCTGAACGGTGGTGCCAGAGGAACGTGCCAACGCCGCCAGTTTGTCCACGGGTTTGCGCGCTTCAAAATGTGCAATCGCTGCGGCCAAAAGATTGCGGTGCTGGGCATTGACGTCCTCGGTCCACAAATGTCCGTTGTAGTGTTCCAGTGCCAAGTCAATATCTTGGTCACCCGATGCCAGCTCATCCAGAAAGTGAGAGATCTCCGGCTCGGCGGTCGCTTCCTGAAGGCGACCATCCCGGATCAACAAAAGCAAGGCTTTGGCCGTTAAATTGGACTCCATTACTGCACAGCGTGCCACAGCAATTTGCAGCCGGATAGTGCGCAGCAATTCCAAATTGATACCGGTACCACCGGCGATGGTTCCCTCGCCGGTCAACAACCAGTCTATCGATACCCCAAATACGGTGCGTACAGCGCACAGGAATTCCGCACCAGGTTTTTTGTTGCCGCGTACGACATCGCTCACGAATCCGGGGGACACGCCAATCTGCCGCGCGAATTCCGTTTGATTGACACCGGCGTGCGCAATTACCTGAGATAAACGGGCCGCAAAACCGTCCAAAGCAGTGTCTGAAGATGCATATGGAGTCTTGTCAAAAATTCTCATTAGATTTATATTTGCCTCTTTTATGATTTCAAATAAATCACATAGAGATAGATTACTCCTTATTCGGAATTTTGTCACCATTTTTGCGAGCAAGCATGGACGCCATCGAAATCAACTACCGTCTGCGCCGACTAGGCAAGACCCAGACGCAGATTGCCCTTGATTTGGGCGTCCGTGGCGGGGTGGTGAGCAACGTCATCAATAACCGCATCACCGCATACGCTGTGACGGAGTAGGGTTTGGATTGGAACGGTGGCCTGGTTTGGATTGGAACGGTGGTAGGGTTTCAACCGGAATGAGTGGCTGATTTGGACTGGAATACGCACATTAACCCGACGCTGGATGTGGCGGGCATGGCCGTCGTATTAGATATAGCCGCCCTGGGTGCTATATCTTTAGACGCACTCGAAGGTGCAGTGGGCAATTTGGGGCGGCATCAACTGGTGATTCAAAATGCACTGGACGCGTTGTTTGGTGAGTACTGAAGAGCAGCGGAAAATGGGGCAGAGTTGCTTGGATGACTATGCAGCACACTTTTATCCTGTTAAAACGCTATCAAAAGGTGAGCTTCTTGGGTATGTTCGACAAGGGATAAAGACCGATTTGGCTTTAAAAAGGTAACTACTCAGCTCCCAATGAGTCAGGCCATCGTCCGCTATGAAATAGTGAGCGACAATGCGTTGTAATGCCAAACCTGCCCGATCTCAGCCAACTTAGTCATGCGCAAAAGGACGAGTTGATCAGGATGCTATGGCCC
>JBBRNS010000010.1:0-30316 GCA_038230175.1 Burkholderiales bacterium | reverse complement strand
TTCAGCCGCTCAATCTCCCCATCACGGTCGCGCAGCTGCAAGGCATATTGCTCTTTGATGGCATTGCCTTCCAGCTGATTTTTCACGGTGATGAGGTTGAGGTCATTTTTCAACCCATCGCGCTCCCGGGCGACCACCTCTACGGCTTGATTCACGGCCAATTGGCGATTGGCGTCGGCCAACTGCGCGGCAGCTTGCTGCGCGTTGCGCGCTCTTTCCTGTTCGTTTTGCAGTTCGTTCGCCAGCCCATCGCGCTCTTTGCTGACCGCAGCCAAAGCCTCCGTCACCGCCAGCTTGCGGGCCACCTCAGCGGCAGCCAGCTGGGCCTGCAAGGCCTGAATCTCCGCATCTTTGCGGGCCGCAGCGCTTTGCAGCGCATGGGTGACCTTGGCCTCGGCCAAGGCAATCGCGTCGCGCTTTTCCCGCTCGGCCAGTTCCAGCCGCTCGTGCAACTGTTTGTCAAAATCGCCATCGCGCACCTGCTTGAGGATGTTGGCGTACCCCGCTTCGTCGATCTTGAAGGCTTTGCTGCAGTGGGGACAGATGATTTCATGCATGGCGACTGGGCCTCTTTTTTTTGGTTGGACGGGTATGGGTGGCCTGCGCCATCATGCAATTCCGTATATCTTTGCACGACGTGTAAACGCTTCTCGAGCGCCCTCCAAAATCTTGCAGGAGACGTCCCTAGCATCGGCTTCATCGATCGATCCTCGGGCCACGATTTTGCTGTGATCGTTATTGCTCTTAAAGACAATCAGTTGTTCAGCATCACCTAAAACCGCAATATTGGCGTTGTGGGTGACGATGATTACTTGCCGCCTCTCCTTTGCCCGACGAAGCACCGGAACAAAAGTATGAAAAATGAATTCACTATCAAGGTTGTCTTCGGGTTGATCGATGATGAGAGGCCGCTTACTATCGGATGACAAGATCAATGCCAACAAAACGGACTGTTGTTGGCCTAAGGAAAGTTGTGAAAAATCGCGCTTTGCAAACCTATCCCCATCAGCTTGCTCGATGCGTCTTGTTACGGTCAATTTGGGGAGATCATCTACGTGACACTTTTCCAAATTTGCGCGCACAGAAGGTTCACTGAGCTTGTCGAGAATCTCCTTTGCATCGGATGTCGGAAATTGTTGAAGATCGGCGTCGTTTCTTATTGAAGTCAGAGGTGCGATTTGCGATTTGGCAATTGCCGCTAATAAGCTCGGCAATGTCAATTTTTCCAAGATAAGCCGTGCTTTCGGGTGATTCACTGTGCGCCAACTCATTGCAGAAGCGATCACGTCCACCGCTTGTTCTGCATAGCCACTCTCTACATACTGCAGTTTGACTTGAAGGTCAGTCAGCACCTCTCCAAGTGCGCGGGAGGCTTTGATCGCATATGCCTGTCGTAGGGATGAGACTTTTTGCCGAGCGGACCATCGTCGGGCTAGGGTCGATGCGTATTCCGTGCGCAAGCCTTTTAAGTGAGGCTCCCAGGTTTTTAGAGTCCCGAGCAATTTCTGCAGTCTCGCCTCTTCGGTGGTTAACTTGGCAACGTGCGCCATATCAAGCCGAATACCTTGCTGCTCCAACGCAGTGCGCTTGGCTTCAATGTCATCTCGAATGGGGCGCTCTTTGGCAGCCCATCTTCCGATTGATGCTTTCGTTACGGCCTGCAACTTCGCAAAAGCGACTGATATCTCACGCTGTGCGTCAATCAATTTGCTGGAAAATTCGTCTATAGCAGCAGTGATTTCCGTCGCCTCTGTTGCCCCCGTGACTATGTCCTCGGCGTCAGCAATTGATCGTAGCTCAGCGGTGGTATCTGAAAGAGATTGCTCTACGGTAAGCAACCTTAAATCCTCCAAATGGCCAGTTAAGTTTTCTCTTTTGGTTTTTTCCGTCGCTAGGCTGCGTTGCAACTTAATGACTTCGGCGCCATTCGCCGCTTCAAAGGCCTTTAGCTGTTGTTGCACTACGGTGAGTGCTCTCTGCGTCTCTGGGATCGCATTGACGTTCTTCTCTGCGTCAACAATCTTTGTGCGTTGTTCTTGAATGCTTTTCAGATTCTCCCGCTCTTCAACCAGTGCATCTTGAACCCTCGTAAAGGTATCAAGGTACTTCATTAACGTCAGTGGGTCCCCTTTTGCCTGTTCGCGCACGCGAGCCGCTTCACCTTGACCGAAACAATCAATTTCAAATGCGATTGGTCCGTCAAACTCGTCGTCGACATTAGTTAATTCTCCACCCATCGCTCGCGAAAGAGTATGTTGTTGCCCCGCCTCGTCTTGCCAAAAAAGATGCAATAGATTTGGCCAAACCTCAGAGTCAACTACTGCTTCACCCGACGTTGCTCCAGTAAGACAGCGTACCGCCTCAAATGTGGTTGACTTGCCAGTCCCCCGCCCACCAATAATGCAATTCAAATTCCGACTGAAATGAATGCCCTGATCCTTCAGGAATCCACCGCTTATGGTTGCGCCAAGTATGAAGGGGGTTGTTGAGGGGATTTCGTTTTCCAGTCGAATCCTGGAGTCGCTTTCTTCCAGAGCGTGACGGAGTCCATCAAAAGATGGAGTTGCCATCTTGTAGCGCGTTAGCTTGCGATCTTGACTCGCATTGCGACCAAGCGCTTTTAGGGTGTGCGAATCAGAACTGAGTATGCGAGCAAGATGCTGGCGTTCACCAAGCCCCAGTCGTTCGATCCGTTGCTTTCCGATATTGGCACGAACGGAATCAGGATCATTTGGTGCAAAACTTACTTGCGTAGCGGCGCTACTTAACTCAATGGCGAGCAGTGCCGAATGACAAATTATGTCGGTCTTGTGGGGGGAGCCACCGGGATTTTTGGTTTCTAGCCCATTGCCACCATCTATGTGCGCTAGAACACAAAACCCTCCGAGTGACTTTGCAATATCCAAGCAAGCGTGCATTGCCTGGCGGCATCGACTATTGGGCAATCCTCGATCAACTATATCGAGGCGACCGTGGAACCGAGTTAATGCATCTACCGTTGGGAAGTAGCAAAGTAAATGCCCCTCCGGTGTGGAAAGCTCGACCGCAGGTATAACCAGGACTCCTGAAGCCTCTCCAGCTGTGACGGCAGCTTGGACGTTACTAATTTCATTGTGGTCTGCAATCGCGATGATATGAAGACTTTCCTGCACTGCGCTGGCAACTATTGCCGATGGTGTCATTGAAGCATCTTGAACATCATGCGACGCCTCATATGAGTGAATGTGTAAGTCACCTCTATAGAAATGAGCACCGTCGGCGTAATTAAGGCACTCCTGTAGCTTTTCGTTCATATTGATGATCTTCCCTTAAATGTGACTTTTTGTTTTCCCATCATGCTGATATCGAGTCGGGGCGCCCTTGCCGATGGAAGACAAGCCCCGCAAATTTGCCATCACCGCTTGCGGTGATTACCAACCTCTGCGTAGCCCGAGTAGCCGCCACATAAAACACCCGCGCCGCTTCCGTCTCGTCCTCGCCCGGCGCAGGCATGTGCCCCAAGCCGCGTAGTGCCACCACGGGGAACTCCAGGCCTTTGCGCACATCACTCATCCTCATCCCCTGCCAACAACACCCCCCGCCGCGCCAGCCGTTCCCGCGCTTCAATCAAGGCCTGGTGCAGGTGCCGCTCCAGCTCGGCCTTGGGCGGCAGCTCGGTCCAGTATTCGGCTACGGTGATGCCGTCTTTGTGCATTTGCAGCAGTTCCACTTGTTCGCGGCTGGATTCGGCGCACAAGATCAGGCCAATGGGGGCTTCTTCGCCGCTTTGGCGTTCGTGCTTGTCCAGCCACTTCAAATACAGCTCCATTTGGCCTTTGTGGGCGGCTTTGAAGCGGCCCAGTTTCAGCTCGATGGCCACCAAGCGGCGCAGGCGGCGGTGGTAGAAGAGCAAATCTAGGTAGAAGTCTTCGCCGTCGATGACCATGCGCTTTTGGCGCTCCACAAACGCAAAGCCCCGGCCCAGCTCCAGAATGAAGGCTTCCAGCTGGCGCAGGATGGCGGCTTCTAGGTCAGCCTCGTCGTGGCCTTGGCGCAGGCCCAAAAAGTCGAGGAAGTACGGGTCTTTGAATACTTGGGCGGGGCTGGTTGTGCTGGCTTCGACAGGCTCAGCCTGAACGGGGGAAGCCACCTGCAAAGAGGCGAGTTCGGTGCGCTCGAAGGCTTTGCGTTCGATCTGGTGTGCCAGCTCGCGCACGCTCCATGTGTTGGTGGCGGCTTGGGTGGCGTAAAACTGGCGGGCTTGCGGGGTTTTGAGTGCCACGATGGCGACCAGGTGGCTCCAGCTCAATTTTGCCGACAGTGTCGACACAATTGCCGCATCGGTAAAGCTCTCGGCGAACTTCACCATGCGGCGCAGGTTGCGTGATTCAAAGCCCCGGCCAAACTCTTGCGTGAGTTGCTGGCCCAGTTGGTCCAGCAATTGGGTGCCGTAGCTGGCGCGGCCATTGCCCAGCACCTCGGTGTGCAGGCGCTTGCCCACGCTCCAATACAGCCGCGTCAGCTCCGCATTTACTGCACCCGCCAACCGCTGGCGGCTGCTGGCAATCAGAGTGCGCAGCTCTGCGTGCAGGCTGTCGGCAGGTATGGGCACCACCCCGTGCGTGGTCTCGTTCATGGTGGTTGCCCTTTTCATGTTCCCAGCCGCTCGCCCAAGCGCCGCTCGCCGCTGGTCATGCGGCTAACGCAACTGTTGATTGAAGGAATTAGTGTTGCCATCCCTGGCCCTGTCTCTCTCGGGTTATCTTTTTATTGGGCCACATCATGCCGCTAAATGCGCGGCGTGGCTAGCTGAGAATGCCGCCGTCGGTACTGCGCCGGTGTCTCGCGCACCTGGCGCACAAACAGGCGCGTGAACGTGGCCACGTCTTGGTAGCCCACGGCCTCTACGATCTGGGCCAGACCCAGGCGTGATTTTTCTAGCAAATGTTTGGCTTTTTCTACCCGGGCGCGCTGCAGCCAGGTCAGTGGTGATAGCCCGGTCTCGGCCGCATAGCGGCGCAGCAGTGTGCGCGGGCTTACATGCAGCGCGGTGGCCAGCGCTTGCAGGTCATAGGCCTGCGCCAGCCCGGCCAGCAGCAGCCGGTTCACCTGCGCCGCAAACGGCTGCTGGGTCACCGGCACCAGCGCGGCGTCCACATAGGGCAATTGGGACGCACGCGTAGCCCCCACCAGCGCAAACTTGCCCGTGGCACGCGCCACCCGCGCACTGGTGTGCCGTGCCACCAAATGCACCGCCAGGTCAAACGCGCTGCTGACCGCGCCGGCGGTGGTGATGTTGCCGTCCTCTTGCAACACACCGCTCGCGTCCAACTTAACTGCCGGGTAGCGCTGCGCAAACTCGGCCGCACAGGGCCAGGCGGTGGTGGCCTTGCGGCCATTGAGAACACCCACCTCAGCCAGCAAAAAGGTGCCAATGCAAACCGACGCCAGCGCCGTGCCACGGGCTGCGTGGCGGCGGATCAAGGCCAGCTCTTTGCTCAAGGGCGCTAGCTTGGCGTCCCATTGGCCAAACTGGCTCACCTCTAGGCCCGGCACCACCAGCAGCGTGGTCTGGCCGCGCAAGGGGCGTGTGCCCACCACAATGCCACCCGCCAGTGCCACCGGCCCGCCGGCCACGCTGACCACCTGCACCGCAAAGGGCGGCGGCTTGCCCGGCGCCATGGCCTGGGACACATGGTTGGCGATGAGCAGCACATCGGCCAGCGCAAAAATCTCAGTGCCCATGCAGCCGGGGTAGGCCAGCACGGCAATGACCACCGTGGGGGAGGTTGTTGAATGGGATGATGCAGGCATTGGCCAATTTAACCATAAAGATGGCGATAACGCCAATTTCACATTCGCCCGCAAAGCGCAAAAATTCACCCACTCTGTTTTACTTTAAGGATGAATGATGCGTTTAACGATACTGCTGCGTGATGGGTATACCGCCCTGGATATTGTGGGTGGCTACGAGGTGCTGGCCAACTTGCCGGGCATGGATGTCGAGTTTGTGGCCCCCGCCGTGGGGCTGGTGTGGGCCGATACACGCCGCCTGGCCCTGCACGCGTGGCGCCCCTATGACCAGGTGCAGACCACCGACATTCTCTATGTGCCCGGCGGCCCCGGAGTTGAGGCGGGCTTGGCCGATGCCGAGCTCATCAGCACCATTGCGCGCCTGCACGCCAGCGCTACTTGGACGGTGGGCATTTGTAATGGTGTCGAATGGTTGGGCAAGGCGGGCGTGATTACCGGCAAAGAGGTCACCACCAATTGGGCGTGCCGCGACAAGATGGGCGCCTATGGCGCACGGGTAAGCACCAAACGCTTTCACCGCGACGGCAAAGTCATCACCGGCGCGGGTGTGTCGGCCAGCATAGACGCTGGCCTTTTTCTGGCGGGCATTTTGGCGGGGGAGGAGGTCGCCAAAACCGTGCAACTGGGCATCGAGTATTACCCCGCGCCCCCGTTTGGCAACGGCACGCCCGACGACGCCTCACCCATGGCGCAAGCCTTTGTGCGCCAGTTTGAGGCCGACGGCACCGCGCGCCTCAAGGCCCTGGAAGCCCGCATTCCACAAACCCCCAATGCACCACAAGCACCCCAATTCCTATAACGTTTTACCCAGTGAGAACACCTATGGACCTGTACTACGCCCCCTTGGCTTGCTCGTTTGCCTGCCACCTGCTCATCCGCGAAACCGGCTTGGCCGTTAACCTGATACCTGTGGCGCTGTCGCGCAAGCAGATCGACGCCGGTGCCGACTATTTCCAAATAGCCCCCAAAGGCCAAGTGCCGGTGCTGCGTTTTGACGATGGCCGCTTGCTCACCGAAAACAGTGCCGTGCTGCAGGCGCTGGCCCGCCGCGCGGCCGCCCAAGGGCACCCGGGTTACCTGCCCGAGCCCGGCACGGTGGCGCATGATGAAGTGTTGGAGTGGCTCAGCTTCATCAGCACCGAGATCCACAAGCTGTGCTTCTACCCGGTGTTCCAGCGCGAAGCGCCCGAGGGCGCCAAAGAATGGGCACAGAGCCTACTGGCCGGCAAGTTGCAAACGGTGGCCAACCGGGTGGCGCAGCGCCCATTCTTGGTGGGTGAGCATTTCACCGTGGCCGACGCCTACCTGGCCTGGGCGTTGATGCTGTGCGAACAGTCGGGTATGGGGTTTCAGGGCGTAGAAGGCCTGGGCACCTACTGGGCGCAGATCAAGGCGCGCCCGGCCTTTGGCGAATGCCTGGCCCATGAGGGGCGGCTGTACAAAACTTGGGCATGACCCGTCCCGTTTTGTATGCCAAATAGGCCGGTAGCCCTCGTGGAATGTGCGCAAGCAGCTATTAAATTGATAGTAGCGGTAACCCGCCGTTCAACCCGCCTTTCACCCCGGCAGCAGCACCTGCAGCATCTGCGCGGCCACTGCGGGGTCGTCCGGGTCGGTGACCAGCGTGCACAGCCAGCCATCGCCGTCCACCAGCACGGCCAAGCCCTCTGCCTTGGGGGCGGCTTGCAGCCTGTGCAGCCGCTGCAGCTTGCCGTCTGCGCCCACGGTGCCGATGGCAGAGCCCACGCACGCGCCGTCTAAATAGCTGTCGTCGGTGCTCTCCGCCACGGCGCTAAACGCCCAGGCACCGCCATGCAGTGCCGCGCCGTCGGTAAAGCCCAGCGGCACGCCATCCACATGGCCCAGCTCCAGCAATTGCACCGACTTGGCCGCAGGTGGCTGGGGCTGCACGCCCGCCAGCCAGGGCGCCAACAGGTTCCAGTCGTAGCGGATGCAGGCATTCACCGCTTGGCCTTTGTTGCCCCGCTGCAGCAAGAGCAGCTCGCCGCTGACGACCAGGGCGCCTTCGATGTTCAGGTCTTCAAACCGCTTGCGCAGCGGTGCGTACAACGCCGCCAGATCCACCGGCGCCATGCGGCCGTTGGGCGTGCCCTGCGCATTCAGGGCGATCAGCACAGCGGTTTCGCGGTTGGGCCGCGAGCCCGAGCCCAGCGCCAGTAATGCACCGGCTGGGCAACCGGGTAGTGGTGGCAGGGCGGCCAGGCTTTCAAAATCGGGCTTGGCCTTTTTGCGCTTGCCAGCGTCTTTGGGCAGCTTGCCGTCCAGCAGCTGCAGCAGGGTGCCCACGGCTGGCATGGGGCTGTCGGCCGCCGATGTGGTGGGTGCGCTGCTGGGGTCGTCAAACATGGCCAGGTGCAGTTCGTCGTCTGCCACCACAAACAGGTGCTGGCGCACCCGCACCAGACCACTGGCCGCACTCAGGTACGCCTTGCCGCGCGGGTGGTCGGCAGGGTCTATCAGCAGGCTCTGGATGGTGCGCGCCTGCAGCGGCGCGGGGTTGTCGATTGCCATAACGGCCCTTTCCTTGGTGTGCGGCCTAAGCCGAAGTGCCGGTTTAGGCGCCAGACACGATGCGCCCGCTGCGCACGTCGTCGCGGATGGGGCCCCAAGCCAATATGACCAGCAGCAGGGCCAGGGGCACGGTGGCGATGTAGCCAAAGGTTTTAAACCCCCAGGCACCCAGTACCGCCCCACCAAAGAAGAATGCCACCAGTGCGGCGTGGATGCGCAGCTTGGCCCGGTTAGCCACCACCCGGCGGGGGAACTGGGCGCCGTTGATATAGAACATCTTGCCCAACTCAATACCCAGGTCGGTCAGCAAACCGGTCACGTGGGTGGTGCGAATGATGGCGTTGGATACCTTGGTAATCACCGCGTTTTGCAGCCCCATGATGAAGCACAGCAGCAGCACGGTTAGCGGCACAAACAGACCTGAAAAGTCGCTGATGGAGGCCCCAAAAATGCCAAATACCAGCAGCAGCACCGCCTCCACCACCAAGGGGCGAGCAAAGGCGCTGCGCATGGCGCGCCGCTGGGCCCAGTTGACCATCCAGGCGGTGGTCATGGAGCCGCACAAAAACGCCAGCACCAGCGATGCCCCGGCGCCTGCCATTTGCAGCTGCGCCAGCACCAGGTTGTCGGCCACCGACGACAAAATGCCGGTCATGTGCGATGTGTAGCGCCCCACCGCCAAAAAACCGCCCGCATTGGTGGCGCCCGCCACACCAGCCAACACGCAGCCCAGCCGCAAGTCGGCGCCGGGGCTGCGGTGGACGTCGGCCCACCAATGGATGCGGTAGCTCACGGCGCGGGGCAGTCCACAGGCGCTTAGTGGATCCGCATGCCGGGCTGGGCGCCGGGCCAGGGGTGCAGGATGTGGATGCCGGGCTGAGCGCCTTCATCGGCGTGGCTGGCGGCCAGCACCATGCCCTCGCTCATCCCAAACTTCATCTTTCGTGGGGCCAGGTTGGCCACCATCACCGTGAGCTGGCCCACCAGTTGTTCTGGCTGGTACATGCTGGCAATGCCGCTGAATACATTGCGCAGCCGGGGCTGGCCAGCATCGTCTTTCTCGCCCACGTCCACGCTCAGGCGCAAAAGCTTGGTAGAGCCATCGACCGCTTCGCAGTGCACGATTTTGGCAATGCGCAGGTCGATCTTGGCAAAGTCGTCAATGCTGATGGTGGGCGCCAGCGCCTCACCGCCGGGGGCGTTGGGGTCCGCCGGTAGGGCTGGTGTCGCTGACTTTGCTATCTTTTTAGGAGCTGCTTGCGCAGGTTCTGCGAGGGCTAGAGGCTCTTTTTGTTCAAAAAGTGCGTCCAGTTGCTCGGGGGTGACGCGCTGCATCAGGTGCTGGTAGGGCTGGATGGCGGCCACGTCGGCATTCATCAAATTCCAGTCCGCCATGTTGCTGCCGGTGAACTTTTCGACGGCACTTGCCAGAGCAGGCAGAACCGGCGCCAGGTAACGGGTCAGCACGACAAAGGTGTTGATCAGCACCGAGCACACCTGGTGCAGGGCTTCGTTGTTGGCGGTGTCTTTGGCCAAGTCCCAGGGCTTGTTTTGATCCACATAGGCGTTGACTTTGTCGGCCAGCGCCATGATTTCGCGGGTGGCTTTGCTAAATTCGCGCGCCTCGTACATCTGAGCCAATGCAGGGGCTGCTTCACGGATTTCATGGAGCAGGGCGCTTCCCGTCACGCCAAACTGGTGGGTCAACTTGCCGTCGAACCGCTTCGTCAAAAAGCCTGCCGCGCGCGACGCAATGTTGACGTATTTGCCAATCAAATCGCTGTTGACCCGCTGCATAAAGTCGTCGGCGTTGAAGTCAATGTCTTCATTGCGCGCAGAGAGCTTGGCCGCCAAGTAGTAGCGCAGCCATTCGGCGTTCATGCCCAACTTGAGGTACTTGAGTGGGTCCAGTCCGGTGCCACGGCTCTTGCTCATCTTCTCGCCGTTGTTCACCGTCAAAAAGCCGTGCACAAAGATATTGTTAGGCGTCTTGCGGCCGCTGAAGTGCAGTGTGGCCGGCCAGAACAGGGTGTGGAAGGTGACGATATCTTTGCCAATGAAGTGGTACTGCTCCAGCTTCGGGTTGGCCATGTACGTGTCATAGCTGGGCGTGTTGGCATCCCCCGCTGCGCGTTTGGTGAGCAGGTCTTTCAGACTGGCCAGGTAACCGATAGGCGCGTCCAGCCAGACGTAGAAATATTTACCCGGTGCATCGGGAATCTCAATGCCAAAATAAGGCGCATCTCTGGAAATGTCCCAGTCGCCAAGGCCTTCGCTGGTGCTGCCATCGGGGTTGGTGCGCACGCTAAACCACTCTTTGACCTTGTTGGCCACTTCGGGTTGCAGTTTTCCATCTTGCGTCCACTTTTGCAGAAATTCCACGCAGCGCGGGTCCGACAATTTGAAGAAGAAATGCTCCGAGTTTTTCAGCACCGGCGTGGCGCCCGAGAGTGCTGAGAACGGATTTATGAGGTCGGTGGGCGCATACACCGCGCCACACACTTCACAGTTGTCGCCGTACTGGTCCTTGGCGTGGCACTTGGGGCACTCCCCCTTGATGTAGCGGTCCGGCAAGAACATGTTTTTCTCGGGGTCGAAAAACTGCTCAATGGTGCGGGTCTCGATCAGCGAGCCACCGGCGTTGTCGCGCAGGTCGCGGTAAATCTGGCGTGCCAGCTCGTGGTTCTCGGGCGAATCGGTGCTGCTCCAGTTGTCAAACTGAATGTGAAAACCGTCCAGGTACTGCTTGCGCCCCGCTGCAATGTCGGCCACAAACTGCTGCGGTGTTTTGCCAGCCTTCTCGGCTGCGATCATGATGGGCGCGCCATGGGTGTCGTCCGCCCCGCAAAAGTCCACCGCGTTGCCCTGCATGCGCTGGTACCGAACCCAAATATCGGCCTGGATGTACTCCATGATGTGGCCGATGTGGAAATTGCCGTTGGCGTAGGGCAGGGCGGTGGTGACGAAGAGTTGGCGTGGCATGGGTGCAGGGCTTTCTGGATACAGCCCACAATTTTAGTCTGGCGCCAGCCCCATGGCGTTGAACCCCCCGCACCGCGCACTACAACGCCAGCCCAGGCTGGGTGGGCGTTCTGCGAAGGTAAAGGAGGAGGCCGTAGGCCGGGGGACACGCAGCAGAACGTTCGCCCAGCCTGGGCGCCCCCGTGTGCTAGCGCAGCCTTAGCGGATCCACCCGCCGTTCAGGTCGGGCGTCGTCCGTTGTGGCAGGGGCAGGTGCTGCCTTAGGGTCCGTCCAGCCAAAAAATTGGCAAATCTCGGCCCGCTGTCGCTGTGCGTCGGCGTTGCCCAGTGCCATGAGTTCGCTGGTGTAGTTGGCTTCAAACAGCAGATAGCTGGCCAATGCAGAGCCTTTAACGTCCTCCGTGCGGGAGGAAACACCCACGCCGCCCAGCATGGTGCGTACCGCGTGTGGCAGGTCGCCAATGTGGCGGGAGGCAATGGTGTCAAGGCGCTCGCTCGGTGCAATCAACAGCACCTCTATCGGACGCAGCGCACTCGATTTACGCAACTCCTCTGGCACCAAGCCGATGGTTTGGTTGATGCGGCGCACCCGCTCTACATCGACCGCCAGCGCGTCCAGAAAAATATTAGACAGTGCATGGCCAGCGATTTGCGCAATGCTAGGGTACGCCGTATTGGTAGGCGGGGCTGATGCGGATGAGGGTTCGCTCATGCGGCTCGCACCAACGACCAAAACGCGCTCGGCCCCTAGGTGAATGGCGGGTGATATGGGTGCGGACTGTCGCATCGATCCATCTCCAAAATACTGTCCGCAACCGTTGAAATGCAACTCTGTAGCCGGGAACACAAACGGAATAGCGCTGGAGGCCAGCAGATGCTCATGGGTAATGCGGTCGCGCACCGCCAAGCGCTGGCTGCGCACCCAAGGCATCAGGCGTTTGTCGCCCTCATAAAACGTGACGTGCTCGCCCGAGCTGTAGCTCGATGCGCTGACGGCCAGTGCTTGCATGTGCCCATTGCGAATGAGGTCTGGTAGGCGGTCCAGTGGCACCAATTGGTTGAGTACGCCGCGCAAAGGGGTGTTGTCCAAGAGCGAGCGGGGTTTGACCCGGAACCATCGTGCTAGCACCCACCCGAGCGACAGCAGCGTCATCCATCGGGCGCCGGAGCGCAGCATGGAAAAATGGTCGGCTTGGTACACCTGGTCCACATGCACACTGCGCCAAGCCTGCGCCACCATGCGCACCGTGAGATCGAAATTGTCTGCCCCACAGGCAAGGGCTGCCGCATTGATGGCGCCTGCAGATGTGCCGCAAATGATGGGAAACGGGTTGGGGCTTTTCCCCTGCCCACAGGCCCGCCGAATTTGGGCGATGGCTTCCAGCACACCCACCTGATAAGAAGCCCGCGCGCCGCCGCCTGTCAAGATCAGCCCAGTTGCGGGTGTGTGGGGTGTGTCAGGCATATAGCTATTATGGGATTTTGATTGCGGGTGTAAACCGGCAATTGGCGCGGATATGACGGGGGTTTACCCGAATGAGCCTTGCAAAGGTGCGTGATTCACGCACGGGTCTGCACGTGGCGGTGGGTTCGATAGACTAGTCAGCTAATCTGGAGAAATTCAATGACAGTGACAGTCCAAGCGGTGAACGACGCGCTGCAACAGGTAATCGACCCCAATACCGGCAAAGACTTTGTATCAACCAAGGCCATCAAACACCTCACGGTTCGTGACGGTCATGTGGCTTTTGATGTGGAACTGGGTTACCCCGCAAAAAGCCAAGAGGCCACTTTGCGCCAGGCGCTGGGCGATGCTGTGATGGCGGTTTCGGGCGTGACCCAGGTGTCGCTCAATATCACCACTAACATCGTCGCCCACTCGGTGCAGCGCGGTGTGCAGTTGCTGCCCGGCGTAAAAAATATTGTGGCTGTGGCCTCAGGCAAGGGTGGCGTTGGCAAAAGTACCACCGCCGTCAACTTGGCGCTGGCTTTGGCGGCCGAAGGCGCGCGGGTGGGTTTGCTGGATGCCGACATTTACGGCCCCAGCCTGCCGATGATGATGGGCTTAAGCGGGCGCCCCGACTCTAACGACGGCAAAACCATGGAGCCGATGGAGAACTACGGCATTCAGGTTATGTCGATTGGTTTTTTGGTAGCCCAAGACGAAGCCATGATCTGGCGCGGCCCCATGGCCACGCAGGCCCTGGAGCAACTGCTGCGCCAAACCCACTGGAAAGACCTGGACTACCTGATTGTGGACATGCCCCCGGGCACCGGTGACATCCAGCTCACCCTGAGCCAGCGCGTGCCCATGACCGGCGCCGTCATCGTCACCACACCGCAAGACATTGCGCTCTTGGACGCCAAAAAAGGCATCAAGATGTTTGAAAAAGTGGGCGTGCCGATTTTGGGCATTGTTGAAAACATGGCGGTCCATGTGTGCAGCAACTGCGGCCATGTAGAGCACATTTTTGGCGCGGATGGCGGCAAAAAAATGGCCGCCGATTACGCCATGGACTACCTGGGCGCCTTACCGCTGAACATGCAAATCCGCGTGCAGGCCGACAGCGGTAAGCCCACCGTGGTGGCCGAGCCCGACAGCGAGGTGGCGGGCATTTACAAGGCGGTTGCACGCAAGGTGGCGGTGTCGATTGCGGCCCGCAACAAAGACTTCTCGTCCAAGTTCCCCACCATCACCATCAGCAAGACGACCTGAGCGTGTTGCTACCACCCAGCCCTGCGGTTCATCGCCTTCATAAGGTCGCCCAATGACGATTTCGTTTTGGAGTTTGGGTTGGCGCACCTTGCGCCGTGACTTGCGGGCGGGCGATTTGCGGCTGCTCATGGTGGCGGTGACCTTGGCGGTGGCGGCGCTCACGGCCGTGGGTTTTTTTGCCGACCGGCTTAAGGGCGGCTTGCAGCGTGACGCGCGCCAGTTGCTGGGTGGTGACGCGGTTATTGCCAGTGACAACCCCACGCCCGCCGTGTTTGCGGAAAAAGCCCGCGCACTGGGGTTGAACGTGGTCAGCACCATCGGGTTCCCCACCATGGCGCGGGCCTCCGACGCACAGGGTGGTGCCACCAAACTGGTGGGTTTGAAGGTGGTGGAGGCTGGCTACCCCTTGCGCGGCAATCTGCGCATTGCCAGTGCGCCGGGCGCGCCGGACCAAACCACCCGTGCGATTCCGCAGCCCGGCCAGGCTTGGGTGGACGCAGCACTGCTCAACGCCTTGGGTTTAAAAATGGGCGACCCGCTGCTGCTGGGCGATTCGCAATTTACCGTAGCGTCCATCATTGCCATTGAGCCGGACCGGGGCGCAGGTTTTATGAACTTTGCACCACGGGTGATGATCCAGCGCGCCGATGTGGGCGCCACGGGCTTGGTGCAACCGGCCAGCCGCATCAACTACCGCATGGCGGTGGCGGGTGCAGAGCCTGCGGTGCAGGCCTTCGTGAAATGGGCCGACCAGTTGGTCAAGCCGCACACCGGCGCGGACGAGGGCGCCAATGCCATTCGCGGGGTGCGGGTGGAGTCGATGCAAAGCGGGCGACCGGAGATGGGCCAAACGCTGGACCGCGCAGAAAAATTTTTGAACCTGGTTGCCTTGTTGGCAGCCTTACTCAGCGCAGTGGCGGTGGCCTTGGCAGCGCGGGCATTTGCGGCCAGCCACCTCGACGACTGCGCCATGCTGCGGGTGCTGGGCCTGAGCCAGCGCACGATTGCGTCGAGCTATGCGTTTGAGTTCGCACTGGTGGGTCTGGCAGCCAGTGGGTTGGGTGTGTTGCTGGGTTACGTGGTGCACCTGTTGTTTGTGATGCTGCTGGCCGGCTTGGTCAATGCCGCTTTGCCCGCCGCCACGGTGTGGCCGGTGCTACTGGGCCTGGGCATGGGCCTGACACTGTTGTTTGCCTTTGGCCTGCCGCCGGTGTTGCAGCTGGCCCAAGTGCCGCCGCTGCGGGTCATTCGCCGCGATGTGGGTAACTTGCGCCCGGCATCGCTGGCCGTTCTGACGCTGGGCGTGCTGGGCTTTGCCACGCTTTTGCTGGTGGTGAGCAGTGACCTCAAGCTGGGTCTGATTGCGGTGGGCGGTTTTGCCGGTGCGGTGCTGGTGTTTGCGGCGCTGAGCTGGCTGGGCGTCAAGCTGCTGCGCCGGGTGGTGAACGAGACCACTGCGCCGCGCTGGCTGGTGCTGGCCACGCGTCAGGTATCGGCCCGCCCTGCGTACACTGTGGTGCAGGTCAGCGCATTGGCCGTGGGGTTGCTGGCGTTGGTGTTGCTGGTGCTGCTGCGCACCGACCTGATCGGCAGCTGGCGCAAGGCGACACCGCCCGATGCGCCCAACCGTTTTGTGATCAATGTCATGCCGGAGCAGGCGCAGCCTTTCCAAAAAGCACTGCGGGATTCGGGCGTGGCCAACTTTGACTGGTACCCCATGATTCGGGGGCGCTTGGTGGCGGTGAATGGTCGCTCCGTGGGGCCGGACGACTTTACCGAGGACCGTGCCAAACGGCTGGTGGACCGCGAATTTAACCTGTCATTCAGCGCCAAGGCGCCACCCAATAACGCCATCGTTGCCGGCCGCTGGACCGAAGACGAGCAAGGCGCTATCAGTGTGGAGGAGGGTATCGCTAAAACGCTGCAGCTGAAGTTGGGTGACACCCTGCGTTTTGATGTGGGTGGACAGCAAAATGATTCGAAGGTTACGTCTGTGCGCAAGGTAGACTGGGGCTCCATGCGCGCGAACTTCTTCGTGATGTACCCGGTGCGCCAACTCGACAACGTCCCAACCACCTACATGAGTGCCTTCAAAGCCCCTGCCAGCGTTGGTTTTGACAATGCGTTGGTGAACCAGTTTCCCAACGTGACCAGTGTCGACATGACCACCACCATTGCCCAAGTGCAGGGGGTTTTGGACCAGGTTATTCGGGCGGTGGAATTTTTGTTTGGATTTACCCTGGCTGCTGGTTTGGTGGTTTTGTTTGCGGCGGTGACGGCCACCCGCGAGGAGCGGGCGCGTGAGTTTGCCATCATGCGTGCGGTAGGGGCCCAAGGGGCATTGCTGCGCCAGGTGCAGCGCGCCGAATTGGCGGGTGTGGGTTTACTGGCAGGCTTTTTAGCCTCACTGGTGGCGGCTGGCGTTGGCTGGGCGCTGGCGCACTATGTGTTTGAATTTGAATGGACGGTCTCGCTGTGGGTGCCTGTGCTGGGCGCGTTGGCGGGCGCGGTGCTAGCCCTGGCGGCTGGCTGGTGGGGTTTGCGCGATGTATTGCGCCGCCCCGTAGTTGAAATTTTGCGTAAAGCGGCATCATGAGTTTGCAATATGTTTCCTCAGACAGCAATGGCCCAGGGAGTTCACCCTTTCGTACGGGTAGCGATGCCCGTGTTGCTGAGCGCAAAAAGGTGTCTGGCAGGGCGCGGGTGGTCTTTGCAGGTGGCAACCAGCGCGCCGGCAAGATGATTGACATGTCTGTCACTGGCGCTTGCGTGCTGATGGATGAATCCGTTCCCGTCAAACAAGCATGCTCCCTCGAGTGCGATATTTTTCAAAATGGCGTGCGCCAAGTGTTCACCGTGGCCGCGGTGTCGGTGTACGGGGTATTGGCCAGTGGCCAGGGCTATAAGGTGGGGTTTCATTTTGGAACGCCCGGAGCAGCGGCCGCCATTACCATCGCGGCACTGTTAAAGTAGTATCAAATTTATAGCGGCCAGGCCCAATAACGGCGAGGGCTAGCAGCCTTTTTTCCGATTATTCTTACGGCGTTGTGCCTTGCGGGGCGGTGCTTCTTGACAGTGCGCGCAGCCGGGTAAAAACCCGGTAACTGTTCAGTGCCAAAGACAGCATTTGCAGCGTGCCTTTGACCCGCTGCAGCCCCAGCGTGGGCAGGGCCAAACTCAACAAAGTGGCCGCCACGGGTGTCGCCCACACCGTGGGTTGTGTGGCCACCGGTGTGGTGAGTGTGTCGCGAATCTGGCTCAGTGAGAAGCGCAGGCGCAGGCGCTCCAGGTCACATTGGGCTACCAGTTGGGCCTTGCGCAGGGCGTAATCGCTGCTTGATGTCATGGGGCTTCCTTCTGCGCAGCGGTGCTTCTCGGTTGGTCGGAAAACGCGGCCCGGTCTTTGTCAAACTCCGCCATCGTTGCGGCAAACGCCAGGCCCTGCGACCGGCCCAAAGTTTTGAACTTGCGAAACAGCACCATCCCAGAGACCATGCACAAGCCGGCAGGTATCAAAACAGCGGCTTCACGCTGCGGCGTGTCCCAAAAGTACACCGCCACCAAGACGCAGATGCCCAGCACACCGAGCACCATCAACAATACGGCGGCAAACATCAGGCTCAGGCGGGTAAAAAGGCGCTCGCGTTCTTCGGCCAATTCAATACTGGCCAGTTCAAGGCGCTTTCGCAGAAGCCCTAGTGCGCTGTCTGCGGCTCGCGCAGCACTGGCCTTGAAGCCGCTGGTGATGCCGCTGTCGGGGTTGGTCATGGGTTGCGCGCGCGATTAGCGGCGGGTGACCAGAACACCGGCCAAAAAGCCCACCGCCGCAGCGATACCGACGGCTTGCCAGGGGTTCTCGTGCACGTAGGTGTTGGTGGCGACCGACATGGCTTTGGCGCTTTCAACCGCGCGGCCTTCAATTTCTTGCAAGCGCTGCTTGGCGCTTAGCAGTTTGCTTTCGACCTGGGCTTGCAGTGCGCGGGCTTGCTCGCCGGTCTCATTGCCAGCACGCTTCAAAAGGGTATCGGCTTCAGAGAGGAGGTTGCTGAAATCATTAACGACGGAATCTACGGTAGTCATAGTGGCTTTCGGTTGGGGAGTTAAAAGAGTGATGCGAGGGCGTCAAGCGGGGTTGACGCGCCAAGGAGTCAATCAAATTGTAGTGCCCCACTGGGCGCTTTTCCTGTGGCAGCGGATTATTCAGGCTGTCCAGCACGGTTTTTCGTGCCAGGCCTGCGCCCACGCAGGGAAAGCACTGGGTGGCATGGGCCGCGCGAGACCGTCGCCCTGCACCAAAGGGCAGCCCAAGGACAGCAGCATGGCGCCGTGGGCCCGGGTCTCCACCCCTTCGGCGACCACCTCCCGCTTGAAGGTGGTGGCCAGCCCGATGACGCCTTGTACGATGGCCAGGTCGTCGCGGTCGCTCAGCATGTTGTGCACAAAGCTGCGGTCGATCTTGAGCGACTCGGCCGGCAGGCGTTTGAGGTAAGTCAGGGACGAATAACCGGTGCCAAAGTCGTCCAGCGTGAAGCGCACGCCCATCAGTTGGCAGGCGCGCATGGTTTGCGACACCTTGGCCATATCCTCCAGTGCGGTGGTTTCCAAAATTTCCAATTCCAGGGTACCCGCCGGTAGTTGCGGGTGCAGCGCCAAAGATTCTCGTACGAACCGGACAAATCCCCCGTCTTGCATCTGAATGGCGCTGATGTTGACGCTTACCGGCATGGGCAGGCCTTGCGCGGCCCAGTGTGCCGCTTGCGCCAGCGCCGTGGTCAGCACCCACTCACCGAGCTTCAGACTCACCGGTTGGTTCTCGATGACGGGCAAAAAATCGGCCGGCTGCAGAAGCCCGCGCTCGGGGTGGCGCCAGCGAATCAGCGCCTCGGCACCGACCACCACGCCGGTGGTGAGATTGACCTTGGGCTGGTAATACAGCACAAACTCGTTGTTTTCCAAGGCCTTTTCCATGTGCTCTAGGGTTTCCCGCTCGGTTTTGACCGCCGTGTCTTTGGCCACATCAAAGAGGTGAAAGCGGTTTTTGCCCGATTGTTTGGCTACGTACATGGCCTGGTCGGCGTGGCGCAGCAATACGTCGGCGTCGGAGCCGTCCTGGGGGTACAGGGTCACACCAATGCTGGTCGAAACCTGCAAAGACAGGTGCCCGATCAACACCGGGTCGGCCGCTGCTTGCAGCAGGCGCTGCAGCACGGGCTCGTAGTCTTGCGGGCCCTGCAGGTTGGACATGACCACCACAAATTCGTCACCACCGATGCGCGAAAGTGTGTCTTCGTCACGCAGGGCTTCTTTCATGCGCTGCGACAGCACCACCAAAAACTCGTCGCCGGTGCGGTGGCCATAGCGGTCGTTGACCGACTTAAAACCGTCTAGGTCTAAAAACGCCACCGCCAATGAGGCCGCTTGGCGCTGGCAGTTGGCCATGGCGTTTTGAAGCCGGTCAGCCAGCAGCACCCGGTTGGGCAAGCCGGTCAGGGTGTCGTAATGGGCAATGTGCTCTAGTTGGCGCTGGTGTTCTTTTTGCTGGGTGATGTCGGTGAACAGGGCTACATAGTTTTGCACCACACCGTCGGTGTCTTTGACCACGCTGATGGTGAGTATCTCGGTAAAAACTTCGCCGTTTTTGCGCCGGCTCCAGACCTCGCCAATCCAATACCCCTTGGACTCCAGGGCGGCGGCGCGCTGGGCGTAAAAACTGTCGCTGTGGCGGCTCGATGCCAGCAGGTTGTGGGGCTTATCGCCCACCGCATCTTCACGGGTGTATCCGGTGATTTCGGTGAAGGTGTCGTTCACCTCGACAATCTCACCCTGCGCGTTGGTAATGACAATCCCTTCGCGGGCGTGGCTGAACACAGTGGCCAGCAATTGCAAGCGTTTGTCGGACTGCAGGCGTTGGGTCACGTCTTGCACATTGATCTGAATAGCCGTTTCGCCCTGGTACTGGATCAGTGAGCCTTGGATGTCGACATCAATGGTGCGGCCATCCAGGGTGAGCAGTTTTTCCTGCGCCCGCTCAATCGGGCTGCCCGCCACCAGCGCTTGGTGTGCGCGGTCGAATGCCATGTTCCGGTGGTCCGGGTGCACCAAATCCATCATGGTGCGGCCTATGAGTTGGCTGGCCGATTGCGCGCCCATCATGGTGACCGCTGCGGGGTTGGCGTAAAGCAAGGTGCCCTTGGCGTACACGCATATGCCCACGGGTGACCACTCCACCAGCGAGCGGTAGCGGGCTTGCCCTTCGCGCACCGTGTCTTCGACCGCGTCGCGCAAGTCCAGCATGCGGTTGAACTGCACCGCCACGGCGGCCAATTCCGGGGGGCCTGACACGGGTGCACGGGCGCTGCCGTCCCCGCTGGCGACGGCACTGGCGGTCCCGGCCAATGCCTTGATGGGCTTCAAAATTCCAGAGCCTAGGCGCCAGGCCAAAGCCAAAACGAGCAGGGCCAATGTAGACAATATCAAACCACTGTGGGTGCGTACGTCGCGTGACGCCGCCATCGCGCTGGCTTCGGGTACACCCACTACCACCCGCCAGTCCACGCCTTCTATGGGCAGCATCGCATTCATGCGCAGGACGCCATTGGGGCCCATGGCCGTGAAAAGCCCTTTATGGCCTTTGTCATTTTTTTGCCGCGGGGCCTTGGCCACGACCGGATCCAATTGGCCAATCCATTCCAAGGGGTCAACCGAGCGCATCAGAAACGTGCCGTGTGCGTCACTGATGGACACGACCTCGCCGCCTTGGGAAATCGGCATCATGGCGATGTTCAGCTCCAGCAGATCCATGGGCAGGGCCAACAGGCCCACCCGCTGGCCCGCGCGGTCATTGATGGGGTAGGTCAGCACGATCGCCCAATCGCCCGCATTCGGTCCGGGGTGCGCGTCGCTGACGCTGAAGCCATTGGCGGCCAAGCCACGGTCAAACCACGGTGTGCTGCCCGGCTGCACTGGAGTACTTTTTTTGCGCACTGGGTGGTAGGTGCACAGGCTGTTGCCGTGCAAGTCGCGCACTTGCAGACCGGCATATTCGGGGTGGAAGTCGATATAAGCCCGCACAAACGGGTCACAAGGCTGGGTCTGCAAGGCGGCAATCATGGGCCGCGCAGCGATACCCGCCAATGCGTTGGCATGGCCATTTAAAAACAGGGCCACGGCGTCGCGCTGGGCTATGGCCGTTTGGCGCACGGTCTCAAAGGCTTTGTCTTTGGCGTCACGCGCCTCTTGCAGCAAATACACCGCCAAAATCACCGCAAATGGCAACAGCACGGCCATGACCAGGGCGAGCAGCCGCACCCGGATGGTCATGAAGCCGGTTGGTTTAGACCAGCGCTTGTGAGGGTTCAATGGCGGCTCTGTGCGGTAGTTGATCGCGAATTATCAACCAGCCCGCGTCGGTTGCAGCAGCACCACCAGTGCCCCGGCGCCACCTTGGCTCGGCTGTGCCTGCACAAAGGCCAGCACCTCAGATTTTTGCACCAGCCAGCGGTGGACTTTGTCCTTGAGAACCGGTGTTTTGCCGGGTGAGCCCAAGCCTTTGCCGTGGATGACCCGCACACAGCGAATGCCTTGTTGGTGCGCCTCGCGAATAAAGGCGCCCAGCACGTCGCGGGCGGCGTCGGTGCGCAGGCCATGCAGGTCGATTTCGCGCTGCAGCGCCCACTTGCCTCGACGCAGGTTTTGCGTCACATCCGGGCCAATGCCGGTGCGTCGGAAGCTGAGCTGTGCGTCGGTGTCGAGCAAACGGCCCACATCGACCTCGTCACTCAGCGCTTCGCGCAGGGCGTTGGCCTCGTCCGCCATGCGCTGCAGCGGGGTGGGCGCGGGTGGGGCGGGCTTTAGGCTTGCTGTGCGCGGCTCCGGCAGGCGTTTGACGGCACCTACAGCGGCCTGAAATAGGCTGCGCTGGGCGGCGTCACGTTTGGCGTCGAGCAAGCGCTGGGCAGCAGCCTGGGCTTCGCGCTGGGCTTGGGCGGCTAACTCGGTCTTGACTTTTTTGAGATCGGCCAGTGAGCCAACCATCAGTGCGGCGGGGACCTTGGCGTTGCGTGGGCCGCTCATAGCAGCCCTGCCTCGGCCATGGACAACGCTTGCCCGGGCCCGACGATGATGTGGTCCAGCACCCGCACGTCCAGCAGCGCCAGCGCGGCTTTGAGGGTTTGGGTCAACGCCTCGTCGGCGCGCGATGGTTGTACCGAGCCACTGGGGTGGTTGTGCGCTAAGACGACCGCGCTGGCCTGATGGTGCAGGGCGCGCAACGCCACTTCACGCGGGTACACACTGGTCTGGGTTAACGTTCCTCTAAACATTTCCTCCATCGCCAACAAGCGGTTCTGGGCGTCCAGAAAGACGACCGCAAACACTTCGTAGCTGCGGGCGGCTAGGTGCAGCTTGAGGTAGTGTTTGATGGTGTCGGGGTCTGCAAACACCGTGCGTTCTTTGAGCTGCTGCGCCATCGCTCGGCGGGCCAGCTCCAGCACCGCAATGATCTCCGCCCGTTTGGCAGGTCCTAGGCCCTTGACCCGCTTCAAATCATCAGCCGTGGCGTGCAATAGGCCTGAAATGCCGTTGAAGCCCTCGTCTGCGCTGTCTGAGCTGCTATTGTTTTTGATGCGCAGCAACTCGTCGGCCATTTGCAGCACGCCTTTGCCTTTGATGCCAGTGCGCAGCAGCAGGGCCAGCAATTCGGCATCGGAGAGGGCTTGCGCACCGCGCGCCAACAGCTTTTCGCGGGGCCGGGCGTCGGCAGGCAGGTCTTTAAGTGGCATGGTAGGCGGGTGGTGCGGCAGGTGAATTGGGGCGCTCGTGCGCCGCTGGGGCCCGGGGTTTCTACAATAGAGGCAGTTTATAGGGACTTTTATGACCGCAGTGCAATCCGTCGTCCAGCCGGGCTCCTTTCTGACCCTGCATTACCGCCTGAGTGGGCCGGCCGGCGACATCATCAATACCTTTGACGGCAAACCCTCCACGCTGACCCTGGGCAATGGGGAACTGGCGCCCGCCGTAGAGTCCTGCCTGCTGGGCTTGGTCGAGGGCGAGCGCAAATCATTTGATTTGCCCGCTGGCGCCGCTTTTGGCGAACGCAATCCCGCCATGCAGCAGTGGCTGGCGCGCAAAGAGCTCAACGACATGGGTGACCCCAATGAGCAATACCATGTGGGTGACGCGGTGCAGTTCCCAACGCCCGACGGCAAGGGGCACTTTGCCGGCGTAGTGCTGCAGGTGCAAGAGGGCAAGGGTGTGTTGTTTGACTTCAACCATCCCTTGGCAGGCCAGCCGGTGGGTTTTGAAGTGCAGGTGATTGGCATCCTATGAGCGCCGCCCAAGACACCTCTGCCGCCCCAACCGGCGCTCTCGCAGGTTTGGGCGAGGTCTTGCTGGCCGAGCCGCGCGGTTTTTGCGCTGGTGTGGACCGGGCCATTGAAATTGTGGAGCGCGCGCTGCAAAAGTTTGGCGCCCCCATCTATGTGCGCCACGAGATCGTGCACAACACCTATGTGGTCAATGACCTCAAGGCCAAGGGCGCTATTTTTATTGAAGCGCTTGAAGATGTGCCACCAGGCTCTACGCTCGTTTTTTCCGCCCACGGCGTGCCCAAAGCGGTGCAGATCGAGGCCAAGGCGCGTGGGTTTAAGGTGTTTGACGCCACCTGCCCGCTGGTGACCAAGGTGCACGTTGAGGTGGCCAAGCTGCACAAAGAGGGGTTCGAGTTCATCATGATCGGGCACAAAGGCCACCCTGAGGTGGAAGGCACCATGGGCCAGTTGCCCCATGGTATTCACCTGGTGGAAGACGTGGCGGATGTAGCGCGCGTGCAACCCAGCCAGACCGAGAAGCTGGCCGTGGTCACCCAGACCACCCTGAGTGTGGACGACGCCGCCGAAATCGCCGCTGCGGTCAAAGCGCGCTTCCCCAATGTGCGCCCACCCAAGCAGCAAGACATTTGTTACGCCACCCAAAACCGCCAAGATGCGGTCAAGATCATGTCGCCCCAAGTGGACATCATGATCGTGGTGGGCAGCGCCACCAGCTCCAACAGCAACCGCTTGGCCGAGCTGGCGCGCAAGCTGGGCGTAGACAGCTACATGATCGACAGCGCCAGCGAACTGCAGTCGCATTGGTTTGAAGGTAAAACCCGGGTCGGCCTGACTGCCGGTGCGTCGGCCCCTGAAATTCTGGTGAATCAGGTGATCGAGCGCCTGCGGGCCTTGGGTGCTATTGCAGTGCGCAAAATGGACGGTATTGAGGAGACGATCAAGTTCCCGCTGCCCAAGGGCCTCAAGTTAGACGCTTAATTAGATGCCTGTTTGCGAGTATTTTGCTATTAAATTAGTAGCTGCTTGCGCAATAATATAGAGGGCTAGAGCCCAATTTGTTCATAAAAAAGACGAGACCGACATGTTAGACATCACCCTGCTGCGCAAAGACCTTGATTCCGTCATCGCCCGCCTGGAAACCCGCAAGAGCCCGCAAGCGTTTTTGGACGTGGCGCGCTTCACCGCGCTGGAGGCTGAGCGCAAGACCATCCAGATGCGCACCGAAGAGTTGCAAGCCAAGCGCAACACGTCGAGCAAGCAAATTGGCATGCTCAAGGCTAAGGGTGAATCCACCGATGCCATCATGGCCGAAGTGGGGTCCATCAAGGGTGAGTTAGACGCATCGGCCCTGCGCCTGGACGCCATTCAGGCCGAGTTGCAAGTGCTGCTGCTGGCCGTGCCCAACCTGCCACACGCCAGCGTGCCAGTGGGTGCGGACGAGCATGGCAATGTCGAAGTGCGCCGCTGGGGCACCACCCCCGACTTGGGTTTTGAGCCCAAGGACCATGTCGACATCGGCACCCCGCTGGGATTGGACTTTGAGATGGGCGTCAAGTTGTCGGGCTCGCGCTTTACCGTTATGAAAGGCCCAGTGGCCCGCCTGCACCGCGCCCTGAGCCAGTTCATGCTGGACGTGCAAACCCTGGAGAACGGCTACACCGAGTGTTATGTGCCCTACGCGGTCAATGGCGATTCACTCCGGGGAACTGGCCAGTTACCCAAATTTGAAGGCGATCTGTTCGCCGCCAAAAAAGGCGGGCAAGAAGGCGAAGCCCAACCCGACCACACCGCCCTGTACCTGATCCCCACCAGCGAAGTGCCGCTGACCAATTTTGTGCGCGACGTGGTCATGCCCGAGGCCGATCTACCCATCAAACTCACTGCCCACACCCCATGCTTTCGCTCTGAAGCGGGCAGCGCCGGGCGTGACACCCGGGGTCTCATTCGCCAGCACCAGTTTGACAAGGTAGAAATGGTGCAAATCGTGCACCCTGACCAAAGCGAAGCCGTTCTGGAAGAAATGACCGGCCATGCGGAGGTCGTTTTGCAACGATTGGGCCTGCCCTACCGGGTGATGAGCCTGTGTACTGGCGACATGGGTTTTGGTGCCGCCAAGACTTATGACTTGGAGGTGTGGCTACCCGCACAAAACACCTACCGCGAAATCAGCTCGGTATCCAACTGCGAGGCCTTCCAAGCCCGTCGCTTGCAAGCGCGCTTTAAGAACGCCCAAGGTAAAAACGAATTGGTGCACACTTTGAACGGCTCTGGTCTAGCCGTGGGCCGCACGTTGGTAGCGGTGTTGGAGAACTACCAGAACGCCGACGGATCGGTCACCATTCCCGAAGCACTGCGCCCGTATTTGGGCGAAATGGTCACGCTGCGACCCTGATAGAATCTCGGCTTCGCCCAGCGATGCAACCAATTAGGAGAGGTGGCAGAGTGGCCGAATGTACCTGACTCGAAATCAGGCGTACCGCAAGGTACCGTGGGTTCGAATCCCACCCTCTCCGCCAAGAAATGGTTTATAGACGTCCAATATAGACCCCCAAAAGCCCCGTAAGCCCTTGTGCCACGGGGCTTTTTTGTTTCCGGTCGCCCAGCTTAGGGTATGGCAAGCCGAGCAACATTGGGGGCATCGTTGGGGGTATCTGCAGAAAAACGTGGGGGTATTTCCCAAAACGGCCGATTTGAAGTCTGCAATGCCGCATTCCGACTAAGCAATCAAGAGTGCCAAGCCCGCCCCCCGCTTGATCAAGAAAAGCCAAGGCCGAACACATGCAGCACACCATGGTGGGTCAATGGCGACGGGGCGGATAGGTTCGCCAAGGGTCGCCTTCTGGCGTTAGCGAGCGGCTCTG
Source organism: Burkholderiales bacterium (assembly GCA_038230175.1). GTDB lineage: Bacteria > Pseudomonadota > Gammaproteobacteria > Burkholderiales > Burkholderiaceae_C > Allorhodoferax. The sequence goes on along the minus strand of JBBRNS010000010.1, from coordinate 4,103 downwards.
AATACCGGGGAGCGAAGTCGTCCCCACCGACTGGCAGAGAATGCCTGAATGAAATGGTTTAACTCCCCAGCCGGGAGGTGATCAATGACCCAAAGGCGAGGCCTTTCACAGCCAGCTGCAGGTCCGTGAGAGCTGGGTTCGCGCGGCCACTCGCTGCGCGCAACACGTACTTTGGCACTGAAGCCGCCCTTTCCGTCGTCGCAAAGGAATGCGTGCGCCCGGGTGGGGTTATTCGCTGCCAGCTCTTCATCTAAGCCACAGGCGACCCTATGGGCCCAGGGTGTGTCTGGCAAAACGTAAACGCAGGCATTTTCATCTTGCCAAAAAGGGGCTAACGCGGAGGCTTTAGCAAGATCGTCGCGCCGTGCGGCGTCCAATTCTGAAGCCAAAGACTCGGACCGCAAAAATTCCAATGGATCCCGGTATTGAGAAAGTCGTTCATACAACTGGCTTGGTGGAATGCACGCATTTCTTTCATGCGTTGCGCATGCGTTGTAACTGATCAGTTTTCCAAGTTCGCGCAAACGCGCTCTGGTGTCACTGCCTATACCCATTTCTAACGCAAGGGACTCTGCGGCATAGGTCGTGCGTTTTCCATAGGCTCCGACGACAGCCCATTTTCGGAACTTTCCGCCCAGCAGCCGGTCCACCGTCAGACTGGTACTGGTCTGCTTGCAGGCGTCAATCGTTGCCCGCAGGCCGGGGTGGTATGGGATTTCGTCGGTGACGTAGTGATTGAAGTATTGCACCCGGGCCCCCGCCTGCAGCAATTGCAATAAGGTGGATCGGTTCGGCTCAATGGGGATGTCGCACATTAGAAATTCGTCCCCAGGCCGCGTGTGGACCCGCCCCACCAAGCTGGCTTCCGCGTCCATCAAGGCCAAAATGGTGCTTTCCTTGGGCTCGTGCAAGCGCCACTGCAAAATAGAACATAAGCCGTCGGCATCGCAGTTGCAAACGTCGATACACCGTTTGCCTGAACGCTTTCTCAAGTCTTGCATGGACTTAAGTTCCGTCCATTCGGTTTGCAAATCGGTCTGACTGTGAGTCTCCGATGCGCGGGTCCGGCCAGCCCATCGCGAATAAATCAGACTCCGCGTCCAGAGGCTGACTTGCCATGATGCTGCTTCGCCATATTTCCATGCTTGTGTCCTCTTTTTTGGCGTGAGCATTGCACCGCCAGCGGACCATGACTTGCGAAAAATCAAATTCGTTGCTTGCAGTCAGAAGGTTGGAGGGTGACGCCACTTTGCATGCGGCTTGTGATTTGTCAAACCGTTTGGCGCCATGGCCGCTATCTTGGTGTATTGGTAGCAACGCGGTTTTAAATACTCAAGGACCAATAGACATGAATGCAGTACGTGCGGCGACGCTTCAGATCACCTTTCGCAACCTGGCTCCTTCGGTGGCGGTGAAGATGAAAGTACAAGAACTTTTGACCAAGCTGGAAGGCTACGGTGGGCGCGTCAGCAGTTGTCGGGTGACTGTCGAAGCCTTAAAGGCTGGCCCACCTTCGCAAATGCGATACCACGTTGGCGTGGTAGCACACGTATTAGGTCGGGCGTTGGTCGCCGATAGTGAGTTGCAGACCCACTTTGGCGGTGCATACGTCTATGTACCTATCCATAGTGCATTCGACACCATTCGCCGTCAACTCTCCACGGGGATCGATGCAAAAGGTGAGCAACTGTTGCCGGCGCAGCGCAATGCCAAGTCGCTCCATGGCGCAACTACTACCGGACCGGCTAGAAGATACAGCGCTTAACTGGTGCCCAATAGCCAGATTATCGGGTTTCTAGACTAGGCAAACCAAACGGTACATATCATAATTATTGCCTATATATTTGTGAAATAATTCACGTATATATAAAAAACTTGCCCGTTTTGGATTCATTGCTACGCCGTAGCAGTTTTCTTATTGAGAATGGCAAAGCAGTTGCGAGATGTAGCCTGTGATCGATCCAAACCAAGTTTCTGATGCGGAACTTCGCCGCCAGGCGGAAAAGCGGCTTCATGACATGAGCCATCCAGCATCTGAAAACTCGGTGAATGGAGTCGCTCGGGTTATGCATGAGTTGCAAGTCCACCAGATTCAGCTCCAAATGCAGAATGAAGAGCTGCGCGAAGCCCGGGTCGAGCTGGAACTACAGCGAGACCTATACGCCGACCTGTACGACTTTTCTCCCAGCGGTTTCGTTAGCCTAAATGCGGAGAGGGAAATTTGCCAAATCAACCTTTCCGGGGCCCAGTTACTGGGTAAATATCGGTCGCGGCTTTCGGGTGCCCGTTTCGATTTGTTTGTGCATGCGTCAGACCGCGCAGAGTTCATCGCGTGTGTTGGCCGCGCCTTTATGGGCACGGAGAGACAACATTGTGAGGTCCGGCTCATCGTTGGGGGGCACCCCAGCGTCACCATCACCGTTGCCATTGAAGTTGCGCAGTCGCCGGACCGTCATGAGTGCCAGCTGGTTTTTAACGACGTCACCAGCGCACGCGCAACGCAAGATGCCTTGAAGAGCAGCGAAGAGCGGCTGCGATTGGCCATGGAGGCCAGCAGGGTCGGCCTGTGGGACTGGGATGTCGAAAACAACCATGGTTACTTTAGCGCGACCTTTTTCCAAATTTTGGGCTATGCGCCCGATGGCTTTGCGCCCACCCGCGATGCTTGGGTCTCGATGATCCATCCGGATGACCGAGTCAGGGTCATCATGGCCCACCAGGAATGCATTGACAATCTGCAGCCCGACTTTCACTTGGAGTACCGAATGAAAGCCAAGGACGGCTCTTGGAAGTGGTTGCGGGGACGTGGCAAGGCCGGGGGGCGGAACCCACACGGCATAGCCCAGCGCTTGATTGGCGCTGTTGTGGACATTACGTCGGACAAAGAATGCGAAGCGGAATTAATGGCAGCCAAGGCGCTGGCCGAACAAGCAAATAATGCAAAGTCCCGCTTCCTGGCTGCCGCCAGCCATGACCTTCGCCAGCCGCTGGCTGCGCTGGGCATGTATGTCGAGGTGCTTAAGGCCAAGAGGCGTGAGCCAGGCGACGTTGTGCTGACCAACATGTCCAACTGCGTCTCCAGTTTGAGCGAACTGTTGACTGATTTGCTGGACATTTCCAAGCTAGAAGCTGGGGTGGTGGTACCCGAGATATCGAATTTTTCGGTTGCCCAGATGTTGGACAAACTGGTGGCCATCCACGCGCCCCAGTCTGTGGTCAAAGGGTTGCGATTGCGCTGCGTTCCGACCCACTTGCATGCGCGCACAGATTCTGTCTTGTTACGGCGCATCGTCAGCAACCTGATTGCCAACGCGATTCGCTACACCGTGCGTGGTGGCGTGCTGTTGGGCTGCAGGCGCCATCAGGGGAAATACTGGATTGAGGTCAGGGACACCGGTATCGGCATTCCGGCGGAGAAAATCGACGAGATTTTTAAAGAATTCAATATGCTCGAACCCGATGAGCGCAGCCGCGGCCAAGTCAATAGCACCGGTGGCAGTGGACTTGGCTTGGCCATTGTCACCCAAACGGCCGCACTGCTGGGCCTACAAGTTCGGGTGCAATCACGGGTTGGCAAGGGGTCATTGTTCGCGATTGAGCTGCCACTGGGTGTTGCGTGCGCCGTGGTAGAGCGCCGAGAAAAGCGACGAAAGTCTCTGCGCATTGCCCTGGTGGACGACAACATAGCCGTACTGGACGCCTTGGGACGTGCCTTGACGGCAAAAGGCCACCGGATCGTGGCATCGGCTACCGGCGCCGAATTGCTGGCGGCCCTTGCCGAAAACGCCCCTGACGTGGTGATAACCGACTACCGGCTCGCCCATGGTGCAACGGGATACGACGTGATAGCCGCTGCGCGCGAAAAATTTGGCCAAAACTTACCGGCGCTCATCATCACCGGCGACACCGACCCACAATTGATGCGAAGCATGGCGGCGCAGGGTATTGCCGTAGAACACAAGCCACTGGACTTTAGCGCGCTGCAACGTTGCATTGCCAAAGCCGTAACAGTGTGTTGAGGTGCCGCATGTGCGCAATAAATGCTCCACTGTTGACGAATCCTTGCAAGGATTGTTGATAACTCCCTACATACGGCGCATAGG
>JBBRNS010000009.1:0-30823 GCA_038230175.1 Burkholderiales bacterium | reverse complement strand
GCAGTTGCGACGGGTCTTGCGTGCCACTGCGGTCAATCAGCGCGTATTGGTAAATCCAGCCCACACCCGTGGCATCGGGGCCCAGCGAGGCCTTGGCAGCCGGGGGCAAACGCCCTTGCACTTGGTTGAGGTACTCCAGTACCCGCGATCGGGCCCAGTACTGGTCGGTGCCATCCTCAAACAGCACATACACAAAAGAATCACCAAAGAACGAATAGCCCCGCACCGTCTTGGCGCCCGGCACCGACAGCATGGTGGTGGTCAGCGGGTAGGTGACCTGGTTCTCTACGATGCGCGGGGCCTGACCCGGATAGGTGGTGCGGATGATGACCTGCACATCCGACAAATCCGGCAAGGCATCCAGCGGCGTTCTCAGCACCGACACCACGCCCCAGGCGCTCAGTATTAGCGTGGCCAGCAGCACCAGAAAGCGATTGACTATCGACCAACGGATCAGGCGGGCAATCATGGTTTGCTCCCTGACGCATCGCTATTCCCATCGCCATTTTGCCGAGCTTCGATGCCTTTAAGGCTGGCCTCCGAGTCAATCAAAAACTGAGACGACACCACCACCTGCTGACCGACTTGCAGGCCGCGCTTGATCTCAGTTTGACCGCCGCTCTCGATACCAATAGCCACATCGACCGGACGGAAGCGGCCCTCTGCCTCGGCCAGCATGACAACGGTGCGCTTGCCGGTCTGGATCACCGCCTCGGTGGGAATCAGTGTGACTTTGGATGCTTGTTTGTCCATCAACTCCATTTGGACGAACATGCCGGGAACCAAACGCGCCCCGGGGTTCGCCAGCTCTAGCCGTGCTTTGAGCGTGCGTGTGCTGGCGTTGACCTCGGGCAAGATGGCTTGCACGGTGCCGTTGAATATAGTCCCGGGTACAGCCGGGCTCTTGGCTTGTACCTTGGCTCCGGGGCGCAACAAGGCCGCTTGGCTCTCGGGCACCTCGGCATTGGCCCAGACGGTGGACAGGCCATTGATACGGAATAGCGTGGCCCCAGGCATAACGGCCATGCCTTCACGTGCCATCAACTCCACCACCACGCCCGAAATGGGCGCGACCAGGGTGGTACGGGGCTGGGTGGTGCCACTGGCCACCACCCGCTGAATCTGCGCATCGGTCATGCCCACTTGCCGCATGCGTTGGCGGGCGGCGTCAATCAGCGGGGCCAACTCCGTGCCTTGCATGCGGCGCACGGACAAAAACTCTTCTTGGGCAGCCACCCAATCGGGCACATAGATCTCGGCCAAGGCCTGACCTTTGCTGACGGAGTCCAGCGTGGCGCGAACTAAGAGCCGTTCGATATAACCACTGGCCCGTGCTTGCACAATGGCCTGGTCGCGCTCGTTGAAGGCAATGCTGCCCACGGCGGACACCTGGGGCGACAGCGTGCCTTCCGTCACGGCAGCGGTGCGCACGCCCAGGTTTTGTTGGATGCGCGGGCTAACGGTGACGTTGCCCTGGTCAGTACCGCTGTCGGCGTAGACCGGCACCAACATCATGTCCATGAAGGGTGATTTGGCGGGCTTGTCGAACTTGTTGCCCGGCACCATGGGGTCGTGGTAATACAGAATCTTGCCGCCATTGGCAGGGTCCACATCACCGGCCTTGATGCCTTCGACAAGGTGACGGCGCGTGGCCTCTTCGCCTTCGGGGATGCTCTGCGGAATAGTGCCTTTAGCGCGGGTTTCAAGGCTTGTATTGGGTGTGGCTGGGGCAGCTGATGCAGCAGACCCACTCACACCCATTCCTTGGCTCATGCCCAGGTAATACAGGCCGTAACCACCTGCAGCCAGAATTCCAACAACCACTAGGCCCAGCACAGTTGATTTGTTTTTCATAGTATTTCCTTGTGCGGGTTTAACGGGGTGAACGGTCAGCGTTCGCGGGCGTCAGGTAGTTCAATTGCGCCCACAGCATGGCGGTCTCCATTTCCAGGCGGATGCGTTCCATGCGGGTGTCTAGTTCCATGCGCCGGGCTTCCAGCACGGTGGTCAAACTTGTGCCACTACCGCCCCGATAGGCGGCCAATAACGCCTTGGTGCGTTCTTTGGCCAATGGAATGTGCGCGGTGTCATAACGCTTTAACCGCTCCCGGTTGCTCTGCCACGCCTGAAGCATCGCGTGAACCTCGGCCAGGTGTTCGCGGGTGGCTTCTTCGCGTTGGGCGCGCAGTTGTTCTACTGTGGCCAGCTTGGCTGCCAGTTCGCGGTCTTGGCGCTTGCTACTGTCCCACTGGAGCGGCACCGAGACGTTGATCGATACCATGTTGGAGTAAGCAGGCCCACGCTGGTTGAACATCAGCTCAGCCGCCCAATCTGACTGCTGGTTGGCTCTGGCCAGCTCGGCTTCGGCAGCTGCCACTTGCTCTTGTTTCTCCATCAAGGACAGTTCTGGGTGGTGGGCGACCAAGGTAGGTAGTGCGCCCCCACCCAAAGGCACGGACTCCATGTTAGGCAGTGCATTTGAGCCAGTGTCGGTCACAGCGCCTACCCACCGTTCCAAGCGGGTGTTGGCAGTTGCCAGCTGGCGGTCGTTTTCCAGCATGCGATCTTCAATCTGCGCCACGGCAGACCGGGCGGCAAAACTGTCCGCTTGCGAACCCCGTCCCGTACGGTAGGCGGTGTCTGCGGCCTCAATTTGCAGCGTGGCTTCATCACGTTGGCTGACCAGTAGTGCGCGCACGCGCTCCTGGTAGTAGCGATTCAGCCACGCTTGTGCGGCGTCGCGTTGCAAATTGGCTAAGACCATGGTGCGGCTGGCAATGGCCGCTTCTGCTTCTCGCTCAAAGCGGCTGGAGCGCGAGCGGCGCTTATCGAGTCGGGTGAATTCTTGCATCACGCCGACCGACCGCATGGTCATGAAATCGCGGGTCAGGCTGAACCGATCGTCGCCATTGATCGGCAGATTGTTGATGCCGAGTTTGAGCACCGGGTCAGGCAATGGGCCGGCCGCGACTGCCATCTCTTGGGCGGAAAGTGCTGCAAAATCTTGCGCGGCCAGTGCCCGTGAACGGGCTTCGGCAAGCCGCAAGGCTTGCGCGAAACCCAACGGCTCTGCCGCCTGTGCATAGGCTGTCATACCGAGGCCGTTTACCAGGATGGCAGCGAGCGCGACAGCGCAGGCTTGCCGGCGCAGTGGCCGCGAAAGACGGCTGCCTGTGCTAGAAATAGATGGTTGCATGTGATTTCCAGAAGAACGATGAAAGTCGTGCATCGACGCGCACTGGAAAAACCCTTGTTCCAGCAAAGCGCGCGAACACGACTACGGCGCTGATGAAGCCGGTTAGCCCATCAGCACAGCGTCGTCTGGAATGTCAAATGCGAAAGCAGCAGTAGAGAACGGCAAGCGGCGGGGACGCAGCAGCCAGCTGCATAGGACGGGCCGATACTTCACGGCCCAGAAGCGCCATGGGCGTGGCGGGCAACACCACGAACGGCAAGCTACTGTGCGTGGCAACAGGCAGTTTGACCGTTGACGGCTGATCACGCTGTTCGGCAGCGTGGCACGAAGCATGGCACAAACTGGGTGCGTCGTCGTCCATGGCCGCTGTGTCCATGTTCTGGCAATCGGGCATATCCGCCCTGGCAGGCATCGGACTGCCAGTGGTTTGCATCGTCAACGCCCCAGCCTGCGCCGGGCAAACGTACGCCGCCACGGCCATTTGGGCGTAGAACAGCACACCAACCATGGTGAAGCTGATAAAACGCGTCAATGTCCGGGTCAGTTTCATGGGGGCTAGCGTGCCAACGTAAGAATTTGTGAATGATAAACCTGTCCGCGGAAATGCGGAAATACAGCGGTGGGCGGTGGGCGGTGGGCACCACGCCATTTGGGCCTATTGATTGGCCTGAAGTTCGGTTATTGCGGATAGGGCCTTGCAATTGGTCCGACTTTGCCGACAATGGCAAACCAAACTTGGAAGCTCCAAACCATGAAACTGCAACCTATTTTGATCACCACCCTCTTGGCCTGCAGCGCCAGTGCCTACAGCGCCGAAAGCATCAAGCCCGGCCTGTGGGAAATGACCAACCAGATGCAAGGCGCCGGCGGCGGTGAGGCGGCCAACGCCATGGCCGCCATGCAAAAGGAGATGGCATCCATGCCGCCCGAGCAGCGCAAGATGATGCAAGACATGCTGGCCAAGCAGGGCATGCAAATCGGCAGCACGGCCGGCGGTGCTATGGCAGTCAAGATGTGCATGACGCAAGAGATGATTGACCGCAACGAGGTCGCGCCCCAAGACGGCAATTGCACCCACACCAACAGCGCGCGCAGTGGCAGCAATATGAAGTTTTCATTTGTCTGCACCAAGCCGCCCAGCAGCGGCGAAGGTGAGGTGAACTTCACCAGCCCCGAGGCCTATACCTCGCGGGTGGTGGTCAAAAGCATGGTGCGCGGCAAGCCTGAAACCATGGACATGCGAACCAGCGGGCGCTGGCTAGGTAAAGACTGCGGCGGTATCAAGCCGATGGGGGTGCCAAGCAAGTGAGTTGATTCGCTACCCACGCCCACCAAAAATGGCGCTACCCACCCGCACCAAGGTGCTGCCGCTGGCCACGGCCGCCTCTAGGTCGGCGCTCATTCCCATAGAGAGCGTATCTAGCGGCACTCCTGCGGCATTTATGGCATCAAATAGGGCTCTAGCCCTCGCAAATACTGCGCAAGCAGCTACAAAATCAGGAGCAGGTTCTGGGATACACATCAGGCCACGCAGTTGCAGCTGTGGCAAAGCGGCCACAGCGCGGGCCAGCGCCAAAGCTTCATCTGGCGCAACCCCCGACTTGGTGGGTCCGCCGTCCACATTCACTTGGATACACACCTGCAGGGGCGCCAAGCTTGAGGGGCGTTGCTCGCTCAGGCGCTGTGCGATCTTCAAGCGGTCGACCGTGTGCACCCAGTCAAAGTGCTGCGCCACCAGACGCGTCTTATTGCTCTGAATCGGCCCTATGCAGTGCCACTGCAGGGGCAGGTCGTTCAGAGTGGTGATTTTGTCGACCGCTTCTTGGATGTAATTTTCGCCAAACGCGGTTTGTCCCTCGGCGTAGGCTTGGCGCACCGCGTCAGCACCAAAGGTTTTGGATACCGCCAAGAGCGAAACCGACTCGGGCGCGCGGCCCGCTTGTGTGCAAGCACGCATCATCCGCGCACGAAGTTGTTGGAGATTAGAAGCAATCATGGTCATAATCTTCCGAGCGTACCAAACAAGCACTTTTCACCAAAGAGGACTCCGTGGACATTACCCAATTGCTGGCCTTTAGCGTCAAGAACAAAGCATCGGATTTGCACCTGTCGGCGGGTTTGCCGCCGATGATCCGGGTCCACGGCGATGTGCGCCGCATCAACGTGGAGGCGCTGGACCACAAAATGGTGCACGGCATGGTGTACGACATCATGAACGACGGGCAGCGCAAACACTTTGAAGAGTTTCTAGAGATTGACTTCTCGTTCGAGATCGACGGCTTGGCGCGATTTCGGGTCAATGCGTTTAACCAAAACCGCGGTGCGGGCGCGGTCTTTCGGACGATTCCGAGCAAGATCTTGTCGCTGGAACAGCTAAACGCACCGAAAATTTTTGGTGATCTGGCGCTCAAACCGCGCGGCATGGTGCTGGTGACCGGGCCCACGGGTTCGGGTAAATCGACCACCCTGGCGGCCATGGTGAACTTCTTGAACGAGACCGAGTTTGGCCACATCCTGACGGTGGAAGACCCGATCGAGTTTGTGCACGAGTCCAAAAAATGCCTGGTCAACCAGCGTGAGGTAGGGCCGCACACCCTGAGCTTTGCCGCCGCCTTGCGCTCGGCCCTGCGGGAAGACCCGGACTGTATTTTGGTGGGCGAGATGCGCGACTTGGAAACCATCCGCTTGGCGATGACTGCGGCTGAGACCGGGCACTTGGTGTTTGGCACCTTGCACACCTCTAGCGCGGCAAAAACGATTGACCGGATCATTGACGTGTTCCCAGCGGACGAAAAAGAGATGGTGCGGGCCATGTTGTCGGAGTCCTTGCAGGCAGTGATTTCACAAACCCTGTGCAAGACAAAAGACGGCCAAGGCCGTGTGGCCGCCCACGAGATCATGCTGGGCACCAGCGCGATTCGCAACCTGATCCGTGAGGCCAAGGTGGCGCAGATGTACTCCAGTATCCAGACTGGCAATGCGGTCGGCATGAAGACGCTGGACCAGGATTTAACCGATCTGGTCAAGCGCAACATCATCAGCCCCAGCGAAGCGCGCAGCAAGGCGAAGATTCCTGAGAACTTCCCTGGCTAACCACAATTAAGGAGGTGTTCTCATGGAACGCGACCAAGCAACCAAGTTCATTAACGACCTTCTTAAGCTGATGGTCGGGCGCGGGGGCAGCGACCTCTTTATCACCGGCGACTTCCCACCGGCCATCAAGGTAGACGGCAAGGTGACCAAGGTGTCGCCCCAGCCGCTGAACGCGGGGCACACGCTGGCCCTGGCGCGATCCATCATGAACGACAAGCAGGTGGCCGACTTTGAGCGCACCAAAGAGAGCAATTTTGCGATCTCGCCGTCGGGCATTGGGCGCTTTCGGGTCAACGCCTTTATCCAGCAGGGCAAAGTGGGCATGGTGCTGCGGGTGATTCCGCAGGTGTTGCCCACCATTGATGGCTTGGGTGTGCCCCAGGTACTGAAAGAAATCACCATGTCCAAGCGCGGCCTGGTGGTGATGGTGGGTGCCACCGGCTCCGGCAAATCGACCACGCTGGCGGCGATGGTCGACTGGCGCAACGAGACATCGTTTGGGCACATCATCACCATTGAAGACCCGGTGGAGTTTGTGCACATGCACAAAAACTGCGTGGTAACCCAGCGCGAAGTGGGCTTGGACACCGAAAGCTGGGAGGCCGCCCTCAAGAACACCCTGCGCCAGGCCCCCGACGTGATTTTGATGGGCGAGATTCGTGACCGCGAAACCATGGAGCACGCCGTCGCCTTTGCCGAAACCGGCCACCTGTGTATGGCCACCCTGCACGCCAACAGCGCCAACCAGGCGCTGGACCGCATCATCAACTTTTTCCCCGAAGAGCGGCGCACCCAGCTGCTGATGGATCTGTCGCTCAACCTGAAAGCAATGGTCTCGCAGCGACTGATCCCAAAGCAAGACGGCAAGGGCCGCGTGGCCGCAGTTGAAGTACTGCTCAATACTCCACTGATCTCGGACCTGATCTTCAAGGGCGACGTCACCGAGGTCAAAGAGATCATGAAGAAGAGCCGCCAACTGGGCATGCAAACCTTTGACCAGGCGCTATTTGACATGTACGAGGGCAACCACATCACGTTCGAAGACGCGCTGCGCAACGCCGACTCGGTCAACGACCTGCGCCTGCAAATCAAACTCAACAGCCAGCGCGGAAAATCGACCGACCTGTCTGCCGGTACCGAAAACTTTGCCATCATGTAAGCAATGGCGAACACACTTGGTGAGAACCCAACCCCCGCGTCGACAAACCCCAAAAGCTACGCCCCCTGCGCCCCAACCAAAGTCGCTTTCCTGGGCCTAGGTGTTATGGGTTACCCCATGGCAGGCCACTTGGCCTTGGCAGGCCACAGTGTGACGGTATACAACCGCACTACTACTAAATCAATAGCATGGTGCGCAGATTTTGTGAGGGCTAGCGGCACAAACAACCCCATTTCTCACGCGCCCACACCGCACCTTGCAGCCCAAGGGGCACAGATGGTATTTTGCTGCGTTGGCAACGACGACGACCTGCGCAGCGTCACCCTAGGGCCTGACGGCGCCTTTGCAGGCATGCAACCGGGCGCCATTTTTGTGGACCACACGACGGCCTCGGCAACGGTTGCCCGCGAACTGGCGGCAGCGGCCCAGGCCTTGGGCCTAGGGTTTGTAGATGCCCCCGTGTCCGGCGGGCAGGCAGGCGCCCAAAACGGCCAACTAACCGTCATGTGTGGTGGCGAACCCGAAGCGTTTTCAGCGGCACAGCCCGTGGTCATGGCCTACGCCAAAGCGTGCACCCTGCTGGGTGGCAGCGGCGCCGGGCAGCTCGCGAAGATGGTGAACCAGATTTGTATCGCCGGCTTGGTGCAAGGCCTGTCAGAAGCCATTGCTTTTGGACAACAGGCGGGATTGGACATGAATCAGGTGCTCGGCGTCATTGGCAAGGGCGCTGCGCAGAGCTGGCAGCTCGACAACCGGGGTAAAACCATGGTCGCCGATCAGTTCGACTTTGGTTTTGCGGTGGACTGGATGCGCAAAGATTTGGGGCTGGTGCTGGACGAAGCCAAGCGCAACGGTGCACGCCTGCCCGTAACAGCGCTAGTGGACCAGTTTTATGCCGATGTTCAGCAAATGGGCGGGCAGCGCTGGGATACCTCGAGCCTGATCAAGCGGCTGCGGTAAAAAACTTAATTTTTCGCAGCCTCAGGCGGGGCTTGCGGCAGGGTCCGTGCCAGTTCTTCCTCACTAATGACCTCCAGCATACGCACCACGCGCTGCACACCACTGGTGCCACTGATCACCTCGGTACCGCGACGTGCTTCACGCTCGATAACCCGGCCCATCACATAGGTCGTGCCGCGTTCGGTAACAATTTTGAAGGCATTGGCAAACAGGTCTTTGGCGTCGAGCAAATTGGCCTTGACCTTGCCCGTCACAATCGCGTCCGAGGAACGCTGGGTAAAGCTGGAGTTACCCATCACTGCCAGCTCGTTAGTCACTTCCCGAACGTTGTCCACGCCCAGAGTGATTTTTTCAACCAACTGCTTGTCTTGCTCGGTTGGAACTTCTCCAATCAGCAAAACCCGGCGGTTGTAGCTGACGATGTTGACATGCACCCGGTCACCCACGTTTTCTCGGATTCGGCTGCCGGCCCGCAGCTCAATGCCTTCATCCTCCAACTGGGCGCCCGACGTGCGGCGGTCGGTCGCCACCAAGGTGCCCATGTAGGCACCACCCAACACAACGGGTGCGCAGGCACTAAGACCGAATAGTCCGCTGCCCAATAAGACCAGCGCCATTACGGCGCGACGGGGTGAAATGTTCATGAGTTGGTTTCCTGGTCACCCAAAAGTTGGGCATCAACCGCATCGCAGATGCAATGCAGGGCTAATAGATGGACTTCTTGAATGCGGGCGGTGCGCTCGTGTGGCACACAAATGTGCACATCGGTATCGCGCAACAGCTGCGTCATCTTGCCGCCACCCCGGCCGGTAAGGCCCACCACGACCATTTCACGGGCGTGCGCCGCTTCTATGGCAGCCAGCACGTTGGCCGAGTTGCCGCTGGTAGAGATGGCCAGGAGCACGTCACCCGGCAAACCCAAGGCGCGCACTTGGCGAGAGAAGATGACGCTGAAGTCGTAGTCATTGGCAATGGCCGTGATTATGGAGCTGTCGGTGGTCAGCGCAATGGCGCCTAACTCAGGGCGCTCACGCTCAAAGCGGCCCACAAACTCGGCTGCAAAATGCTGCGCATCCGCCGCCGAGCCACCATTGCCGCAGGCCAGCACCTTGCCGCCACTGGTTACACACGCCAGCATGGCCTGCACTGCCGCGGCGATGGGTTTACTCAAGACTTGCGCGGCCTGGTATTTGAGGTCGGCACTGTCAATAAAGTGTTGTTGAATTCGTTGTTCCAGCATGCGGCGAATGATACCGCGCTTGGGGAGCCCTAACCTAACCCCTATTTAACGCTTGCCCGCCGCCGCGTGGCACCGATTACCCAGCGTCAAACGCAGCCTGCAGCCACTGCACACCCGTGGGCTCGACGACGACCACGTCAAAGCGGCATGGCGGTGGCGCAGCTTGGCGCATGAGGTAATGCCGCGCGGCAAACACAATGCGGCGCTGCTTGACACCGCCCACGCTGGCTGCCGCCCCACCGTGGCGGCTGGAACTGCGTTTACGGACCTCAACAAACACGTGGGTACCATCCGCCGCACGCATGACGAGGTCAATTTCACCGCCACCTCGCCCGGGCGTCCGATAATTGCGCTGAATCAGCTTTAAGCCCTGCCCTAATAGGTAGCGCAAAGCGACCTCTTCGGCCGCGTCGCCCAGCTGCTTTGTGGTCGGCAAGGCGCCGGCCGCCGTCCCGCGTGATGAAAGGAAACCCATGTGAGCGCTCTCTTTACCTCTGCCTTGGCCGCCTCGGCTGACGCGGCCTCTGGCCAGCATTATCCGCAAGGTACGTTGTATGTGGTGGCCACACCCATCGGCAACCTGGCCGACATCAGCCTGCGGGCATTGCACGTATTGGGTTTGATGGACGCTATTGCCTGTGAAGACACACGCCACACCCAATCGCTGTTGCGCGCCTATGGCATTGACAAGAATGCCTCGCAACTGATCGCCGTTCACCAGCACAATGAGGCGCAAGCGGCATCCACCGTGATTGACCACCTGCGGCAAGGCCAGCGGGTGGCGTATGTGAGTGATGCAGGCACCCCAGGCATCAGCGACCCGGGCGCACGCTTGGTAGCGGCCGTGCGCGCGCAGGGACTTCGCGCCCTCCCCCTGCCAGGCGCTAGCAGCGTGATAACGGTCATGTCGGTGGCCGGTGTTACCCAAGAAGACCCCGGTGGTTTTGTTTTTGTCGGCTTCTTGCCCAGCAAAACGGGGGAACGCGACAAAGCGGTTTTAGAACTGGCGTCGCAAACACGCGCGGTGGTGCTGCTGGAAGCACCCCACCGCATCGAAGCCTTGGCCAAGGCGTTGGCAGCACTGGGGCCGCGCCCGGTAACCGTTGGGCGGGAATTGAGCAAGCAATTTGAAGAGATTGCGACCGTAAACGCAGATCAGCTCGCCGACTGGCTGGCTGCCGATGCCAACCGCCTGCGCGGCGAATTTTCGCTGGTACTGCACCCTGTAGCGATTGAAGTCGCATCTGGACCGGATACCCGCGTGTTGAAACTATTGCTGGCGCAATTGCCCTTGAAAACAGCAGTCAAACTGGCAGCGGACATTACCGGGCAGCCGCGCAATACGCTTTATGAATGTGCATTGGCTATAAAGGCACCGGGCGATTAGCAACGCAGACTTCGTTCAAACTCTATATCTGACGACAAATCAGGCCGCCACTGCAGTTGGGTGCGCCAATGGACTGTAGGGTACATAGCCTTGCACACAAGTCTGCAAAATCGCCTTCATGCGCGCTACATCCTGCTGCGCGCATGCATCCGACATTTGTTGCAATAGGGGGTCCAGTACCTCCCACGGCAAGTGGGCTTCGTGTGCCTTCATGATGCGAGGGTGTGCGGTGGGCGACGGGTTGTCACCGATCAACAATTCTTCGTAAAGCTTCTCGCCGGGTCGCAAACCCGTGATGGTAATTTCGACATCACCATCTGGACAGGCACTGTCGCGCACGCGAAGGCCTGATAACTCCACCATACGCCGGGCTAGGTCAACGATGCGCACCGGCTCGCCCATGTCGAGCACAAACACATCGCCTCCTTGGGCCATCGCCCCGGCTTGTAGTACCAGTTGCGCCGCCTCGGGAATGGTCATGAAATAACGGGTGACATCGGCATGCGTGACGGTGAGAGGACCACCACCGGCCAGCTGGCGCCTAAAGAGTGGCACCACGCTGCCGCTGGATCCAAGCACATTTCCAAAACGCACCATGCCAAAGCAGGTTGCGGACTGCCCAGAAAGTGCCTGCAAAACGAGTTCCGCCATACGCTTGCTGGCGCCCATGATGTTGGTGGGCCGAACTGCCTTATCGGTAGAGATCAGAACAAAGTGCGCGGCACCGCAGTCGATCGCTGCCCGCGCCATGTTTAGGGTGCCAAAAACGTTGTTGACAATACCCTCGGCAGGGTTGCTTTCCACCAGGGGTACGTGTTTGTAGGCCGCTGCGTGGTACACCGTGTGGGGCCGGTATTCACGGCAAATCTCCTGCAGTCGTACGGGGTTGCCCACCGTGCCCAAAAGGGGAACCAGGTCTACCGCCAGATCGTGCGACTGGCACAACGCCTCAAGCTCCGCGTGAATGCTGTACAAATTGAATTCACTGTGCTCCAACAAAAGCAACTTTTGGGGCCGCTCGATCACAATTTGTCGACACAACTCGCTGCCGATACTACCCCCCGCACCCGACACCAAAACAACCTTGCCAGTCAAACAACGCGACAGCAACTCTGTATTAGACGGTACCGGGTCACGACCTAGGAGGTCTTCAATATCCAATTCTTTGAAGTCTTGCACCGTGACACGGCCGCTGGCCAAGTCAGCCCAATCCGGCAAGGTTCGAATATGCACCGGTGACGCGCGCAAGCTCTCAATAATAGTCTTGCGACGTGTACGTGCAGCACTGGGCAACGCCAGCAGGATGTCAGTAACATCCATCTTGACTACCAATCCGGAGATGCCATTTGGAGGAAATATGGGGACACCATTGATACTTCGCCCCGCCTTGGCGGGATCGTCATCAACAAACCCAACCAAAGTAAAAGAGCCTGACATCGCCAACGCAGCGGCGGTTTGCGCGCCGGCCGTACCAGCTCCAAAAATGAGAAACCGTTTGGGCTCAGGCTCGCCATCTCCATCGAGGCTAGCCAACCAAAACCGGGCAAATGCCCGGCTGGAACCCACCAACATCAGAAAAATCAGAGGCTGCAGAATACCTAGACTACGCGGAACACCCAGCCACTGCTTCCATAACAAAATGCCCAGCAAAAGCGCACCGTAAACGCCGACGGCTTTTGCAGTAGCCAGCAAAGCCGCCTGCCCGGTGTAGCGAAAAATGGCCCGGTACAAGCCAAAACGCAGAAAAATAGGAATGAAAAGCACCGGGGCTATGCCGTACACCCACCATTGCGCACCCTCTGGCCAATGCAGCACATCTAGCCGCAACGAGTAGGCCACCCAAGTTGCCACAATGGCCAAGCCCATATCCAGCACTAGGACGACCAAAATCTTCGCCAATCGCGACCACGCCAGCATTTTGCTTTGCATTAACTCACCCGCAAGCACAACAGCACAACGCGTGGTGCGCCGTCAGAAACACATATCAGGAACCGATCGCGAACGACTCTTTGGATTGACCCTGCGCCACAAGGGATGCAAGCCAACGTGGCGTCAATCCACGACCACTCCATGTTTCCCCATTTGGCCCACGGAATTTTGCAGCGACGGGCGTCGTGCTCGATTTCTTTTTAGTCACGCCAATCGCTTTTACCTTTTTAGCGGCGGCGGGTTGCCGTCGCCCCTTACGGGGCTTGCCAACTGCAGACTGCAGATCTTTGACTGATATACCAAAAGCTTGCATTTTTGCGAGAATATCTTGAACAGTATTGTCAAACTCTTTTGCTTTGATCTCAGCTTCTTGCTTTTGAAGCTTGTGAATCTGTGACTGTATATCCATCAAATTCGTCATACTAAAAATCCTACAAAAATTGATCCAACGACTCAGTGTGCAACATTATCACGTCTTAGCACCCTAAATGCTGTCAACGCCAATATTTTTAAATCGAACCATAACGACTGCTGCTGCAGATACTCAACGTCTAAGGCAACTTTTTGACGAATAGGTAATTCATCACGACCATTAACTTGCGCCCAACCGGTCAAACCCGGAGTCAATTCATGAACACCACACTGCGTTCGCAGGTTGATAAGGTCCTGCTGGTTGAACAGGGCTGGCCGAGGACCAACAAAGCTCATGTCACCCTTCAAAATACTCCAAAGCTGGGGCAATTCATCCAAACTGCTTTTGCGTAAGAAGCTTCCTATGGGGGTGAGATGCATTTCAGGATTACTCATTAAATGGGTAGCAACGGGAGGCGTGTCCACCTGCATTGTCCGGAACTTTGGCATTTTGAATATTTTATTTCGTCGTCCAACGCGGTCCGACCAATAAAAAGCAGGCCCACTGGATGTGCTACGAACCAGTAGCACAAGCACCACAATTGCAGTTATAAGCAGCAATGCTGCGGCAATGGAAAGAACCACATCAAAACATCGTTTAATTACCATGTATTACTCGATAAGAAAGCGCTACGCGCGCCAAACCGGCGTGCAATGTCAAAGGTGGTTCCCAGCCCAGTATTTCACGATTTTTAGAAATATCAACCTGCAGGGTTCCACATAAACGCCTCACGACATCCTGTTTTCCAATAGTTTGCGCAATGAACTGAAGTACGTTCTGAGGAACAGGTAACAACCATGCCCGCTTACCCAATGCCGCAGCCATTCGGCGCAACAGTTCGGTGGTCGATACGTCTTGACCATCGCTAACTAAAAACGTTTTATTAGCTGCGCCTGGGTGCGTCAAGCAAGTAACGATCAAATCGACCAAATTCTCAACAGCCACCAAGCTACGCTGATTGTGAATTGCACCGAGTGGCAAGGGAATGCCTATCTGCAACCAGTGCACCATTGAAGCAAAGTTACCTTTTACACCGGGCCCGTATACCAAAGGTGGGCGAATTATTACCACCTGTAAACCCGTTTGGGCAGCAATCACTCGAAGCCCTTCTTCCGCCTCCATCTTGGACACTCCATACGCATCGCGGGGAGTCGAACGGTCGCCCGGCTTAAATGGTTGATTTGGCTTTGTCTCCTCACCATTTACCTTGATCGAACTGACAAAAACAAAACGTTTGACACCCGCTTTAGCTGCCTGAATGGCTAAGTTGAGCGTTGCATATACGTTAATTTGTCGAAATTCCTCCAACGGATTCTTGGATCTTTCATTCATCACATGCACACGCGCTGCCAGATGAACGACGCATTGGATACCTTGTAATACCTTCGACCAATCGGTGGTGCCATCGATACTAGGCATCAGCACCATCTCGATACCATTCGCCATGGCGTAATTGTAGCGACTTGTTCCACGCAATTGCCAGCCAGAATCACATGCGCGCTTAGAGAACGCTCGCCCGACAAAGCCAGAAATACCAGTCACGAGAATCTTGTCCTCAGTCAAAGGGGGCGACCCTTCGTGACACTCAGAAGGATACAAGATAATGCAAAAAGAAACTGGTCCTTCAGGCGCCGACGACACTGTCCTGCATGCAACGCCAACCAAATCAGACCACATCTGCCATTAGACGTCCAACTAAGCACGAATGGGTTTGTTGCAACACCTACCAAATCAGCAATCAAGAACGATTGTTGCATGGCCCATCCAGAAAGGACTTTTCTGACTCGCCGCATGAATGCCCGACTGCCCGCATTGACCCCTACCTGATTGTTCCCATGCTGGCGGTAGCGCATTCCAGGGTAACTATCGATTAACCATCGGTAGCCATGGGCGCGCGCAACTGCATAGAAAAGCCAGTCATGTAGTTCCACTTGCTGAACATCCTCCCTCCGAAGGATGAGTAGATTTTGAATCTCCACTGCTAAATGCTGCGTCAATACATAGGTACAACCCGGCCCCGCCGCCTCAAACAGGTAATCCCATTTGCGTTGTCGCTGCGACTTAATAATTTCCGACTCCTTGCCGTCAGGCCAAAATGCCAACACGTTGCTAGAGTACGCATCGGCACCAGATCGCTGAAGTTCGCTGCACGCTCTGAATAATTTATCGGATAACCAAATATCATCTTGATCCGCCAAGCTGATGTAATCAAATTTGGAGCAGTCAATAAACTGGATTAGCCGATAAAAATTTGCAGCGGCTCCCCCAAAACGTTGACGGTGGGGCAGCACTACGATGTTGCGCTCCATTGCTGCACACGCGTCTACCCACAACTCCGTACCATCCGTAGATGCGTCCACGCTGATAAAAATGGTGATGGTGACACCCGACTGGCGAAGTATCGAGTCGATCTGTTCCTGCAGGTAATCCCGGCCATTAAACGCCGCAAGGCATACAGCGACTGATGGAACCAAGTTGTATGAACGCGTCATTTCCGCTGCATCAACCGCCGCACTGCACTTCCCAAAAACCATAGGCCCCTGCGGAAATCACCATTCAGTGTACGGCCAACCACCGTGGCGAATGCCCCCCAAGCGACTGCTAATGGTCTGGGCAACATCAGTATGGGGTAAACCCACCACACAAACAATGGCTTGCCAGAAAACCGTTCCATGAACCGCTGCTGAGTCAGCGCAAGGTCCCCTGACTTTTGGAGCCTCTGCTTCAAAATATAGAAAGGGAAAAAGCCCAATAACATGCGTGATTCCAGCCTATGTGCAGAAACCCGATTAAGGCCAAGCGCAACATATTTATCAACGATCTTTCCTAGCTCTACGACAAATACTTTGGAAAAGTCGTAATAGCCCCAGTTATTACGTTTGTATGCAACACAATACTTGCCAGTCATCAGATTGTGCGAACGGCTCAGCGCAGCCTCAAATACCAAATGCACTTGTACCAAGTTCCCCCCGCAAAATTGCGTTGCATCGACATGTGGCAATGCCTGCTTGTTAATTACACAAGATGAAATAAGTACTGTCAGCGGTCCGGCGGCGACCAAAAAATCACCTGCATTTTGAAAGGTCCGGTCTGGATCTGTAATACGGGGGTATTCTGCTCTAAAGTCTTCGTCATAGCCAAACGTGCGCAGGCAGACGACACCAAAATCATTATGCTCCAGCAGTGAAACCAATGACGCTAGTGCACCATCAACCAACAAGTCATCGTCACCAAGTATCAGCACGTACCTTCCCCGAGCCAAATTAAAGCATTGAGCAATATTGGCATCAGACCCAATGTTAGCGGAATTACGTACATTGCTAACGCTCAAGCCCCCCGAAACGGCGGTTGCTATGACAGACTGCGTGGCGTCTTCACTGGCGTTGTCTGAAATGATTAATTCAATCAACCCATGAGGTAATGTCGCCATCTCCTTGCGGAGTTGCACGAGATTCAACTGAAGATACGGTGAGCGATTCCATGTAGGTATCGCGATCGTCAAAACAGGATCGGATGCGTTGGAACTAGGAAGCATACTTACTTTCGAAAATCAACATTAAGCCTACGCCACAACCATATCGCAACGGGCATCTCCAATATTAGAGTGACAACCAACATAGTGACAACCACACCGAGCGACGAATACATGCGTGCCGCAATAAGCCCAACGGGCACAGCGATCACCACACCAATGACGGATACCCACATAAGCGGCTCTCGGCGGAAAGAGCGCAAATGCATCGCTAATGCCCCCATCACATGATTGGCAAAAACTACGCCGAACAGCATGGTGAACTCATTCAATGGTAGAAGGCGATCATGAATTGAAGTCCCCTGCAATTGGCTTCTGACCGCAATTAGAAATGCCGCACCCATCAAGAATAGGAGTGAAGAAATGCCAAAATCACGATAAAATAAACGGTCCAAACTCTCCCAATCTTGCCGTGCAACAGCACTCCCCATTGCGGGAACGTGACGCACATGCCAAGACTGCGCTATCAGTCCCACCGTATTTGCAATAGCCAGAGACAAGCCCATCTGCCCAGCGACCCTACCACCCTGGTAGTGAAAAAGGATAGGCGTATATATCTGCGTTAGCAAAAACCCGCTCAGTAAATTGAGCGCGAGGCGCCACTGAAGCGGCCAGATTTCAGTGCGCCAATGTTTCGCCCAAACAAAATTAGCGGGGGTCTTTGGAAAGGCCCACGCTCTCTGGGAATACAACCAGTACGTTGGGACCAAAACCGCTGCAAATGCGGGCATAACCACAGCCCACAGCGCTCCACCAACATACAGTGTCAACCAACAAAGCGAGGACCCGGCTATTCCCTGAATCAAGCGGACTTTATAGACTTCTTGAATACGCCCCATGCCCTCGGCAATTGACATCTGAGGGATAACGAATAATCCGAGCGCGGAAAGCACAACCAACACAAGCCACGTTGGCAACCAAACAACAGCATCTGCCTTAGGTCCAAAAACAATGAAGCCGACAGCGATGAGTAGCACAACACAAAGCATCGCGACAAGTGCATACCACCGCACAACTGCCGCACAGAGCCAAATCACTCGGGGCCCAGAGGACATACCGTATGCAGGCGCTGCGGACTCATGGGTCTGTATGGAAAAATGAGCCGCAACTTGAACTAGAACAGATGACAAGCCGAGATCGAAAAGATACGGCGAGGCAATGACCAAAAATGAGTAGTACCAACCCTGCCCGTCAGCAGTCAGAAAACGGGCGACAAACAACATAGTTGTGGCACCCGCTAGTGACTGCCATATGCGCTGAATTAATATCAAGTTATTTAAAAAAACGGTTTTTGCCCCGATAAAAATCACATCGTTCGTCTATTCATATCCATGCCAAAGCCTAGACAATAAATCACCCTTCGCGCGATGAAACCCAATACACTTCGCATGGATATCGACATCAACAGTAAAAAATAATCTAACGTTGCGAACAACACATGAACCATCGTCAGTGCTTTGGCGGACAATAAACAACAAAATGTAATCTGGATTCACACTGAGTAAACCCGGCATCTTTGATTCCGTTAAGCACAACTTCCATCGTTGAAAATTGTCGCTCATAAGAAGCAAGGCCATACTTAAGAGAATTCGGTATGAGTGCAGCTTGATCAAAAGTGTTTTGCCTGAGAATCGGGTTAGAAACAAGACTGTCGACAATAATTCTTCTTCCGTTTTCAGTTTTTATATATTCATGACGCACCTTTTCGAAGTCGACTGGCGCATTTAAGTTTGTCGACAAATCAGGATATGGAGCCGTAACTCTAGCGGACACTCGTAAAGACAACGCATTATCGATTGGACTCAAAACTAAGTCTCCAGGCTTGTACAGAACCGCGAACTCTTCCAACTTGTACTTCAAATCCGTTGACATCTTAAAAATTGCACTCAATTTAGAAATTTCGTAATTTCCGGATTTAATATAACTATTATGGGGGAACCCCCTAAAAGAGATAATTAACGAAGAAACGAGAGTACAAAACACAACGAATGAATAGAAATCATTCGATCGCCGATACATCACAGACCTGCCATTTGATTCGAGCCTAGAATCCAGGACAGCAAGTATCGCCATTAGAAGAAAAAGCGGACCGATATGGTTTGCCGATCCCATCCATGCAACTTTTGTACATAAAGCAATAAATATAGAACTAAGAACTACAATTTCAGGACTCGCCCGGCCATCAAGCCAACTCTTAATAATTCTTGCCAGGACAATTCCCGCGCACGCAGAAAATGCAAGTGTAAACACACTCAGGTCGCCCAACCCCACGCCAGACATATAAGCCGCATAATTTGCCTCAGAACTACCGCCTTTTGCAAAGGAATATTTCATAATAAGTGCCAATATTGCCGCTGACACGCCTGACAACAAATAGAACCGATCCCTAAGCACAATTCCTGCAGCGACAATTCCTAGGCAGGTCAGGACTGCGTATTCAAAATTATATAATGCCACCAACACAAGCAGGAAAAAGTAAGAAGATCTTATCCATTTCTCATGTCGAACCTCTTTGCCATTCTTTAAAGCAAACAAAATCAAACAAAATATTAGAATAGTTGGAAGCATTCTAATAAAGAATAGCATTGGTGCCATTACATTTGATATTGAATAAGTAACAGCTACTGACGCACCCAATCCCATGAAGAGCAATCTCTTTTCCCAACCCTTATAGGATTGCGCAATAACAACAACCAAAAGACCCACCAAAATATTTATCGATACAACGGCAATATAGATGCTGTCAAATATGGGAAGTCCGGCGACCATAGAAACTATCTTGATGAGGATCAGTGGCCCAAAACCATATTGATTTGAAAAATATGATTCAACATCCCCTGCATTGCCTATTCCGAGCGCGATAGAATTGTAGTGGTGAAAAAATGCGCCTTTCACAAACATATAACGAAGTTGGTTTTCGTACTCACTCCCTTTTTTCGGCCGCAAATTATCTATATTTATTTTCCCAACTTGACTTGAAATCTGCTCCCTAATAATAGTCGATGTGATTGGAATTTTAAGTATCGACCTCATCGAGGCAAATCGAGTATGGTCCGTTTGTGAGAATATTGAGGTCATGCACTCGTACAGACTCAAATACGAACCACGTGCATTCACGAGAGTATAGTCACCCAACAAACAAAGAAGGTGTAGATTCTGGTTATCCAATGACAATCCAACTTCTACCCCATTATCGGATGCCTTCATATTGTAGTAACCGATTAGCCCCATTTGGGGCGTATTTTCAGCCACGCGAAGGTTGCTTTTAAATACATTGGCCGAGCTACTATCCAAATTGATACCAATCAAAGTTGACTGATTGGTAAGTATCTTTTCAAAATCACCTGCAACTCTTTCAATCTCCCCAATGCTAGCATAAGACTCTGAATTTAAATATTTGGAGGCTGCAACTGGGTAAAATAATGCCACTACAGCTAACAATGTTGCCAACAGCGTTCTAGTCGCGTCAGAAGCCTTTTCTCGCACGCCCCCCATCCAAAATACCCATACATATATAAATAAGTAGGCGAAAAAGCAAAAAATAACGGATTTCGTTGTGAAGCCCCCCCCTAGCAGCACGTATGCCAGCGTCTTACATGAGTAGACATTGATCAACACAAGACCGCTGATAGGTAACAACCCCTTGAGCTTTATCTTTTCATAAAATTCATATTGTCTTATGGTCGCCGCAATAAAAATTGCCATGGCTGCGGCCAAAAATCCTGTTGTTCTGAATATCACGCGATATTCTGGCTGATATCCAGACATTTCGGCATATTCGCCCGCAAGCACCGTCAGCACCAAAGACGCAATGATGAAAATTGAACCACCCTCAAAGGTCGGACCAACCCAATTTAACCTCATTGATTGAACGCGCTCGATAAACCTCGATACGACTTTATTACCATCTACACTCATATCAGACCACTTCTTCCACATTGAAATTCACAAATCTAGTCAGCATTAAATTTAAAAATTTATTCGCTTTTTCTCAACGACAATTGGGCGTTTTTGAATATATGTGTGTATCGATCCAATATATTCTCCCAGTATTCCAATAAACATTAACTGCACGCCTAGCAAAAAGAACATGCCAATCACAATTGGGCCAGTGCCGAATGGAAAAGAATCCCAATATATCAACTTCAACAGTAGATATACAATTGCAACCAGCACACTGATTCCTCCAATGGCAAAACCGGCCAATGCGGCAATACGTATGGGCATCTTGGAGTGACTGACAATCCCGAGCATTGCAATATCGTAGAGCGTGAAGAAATTATTCTTTGATATGCCACGCAAACGCCTTGGTTGCAAAAATGGTATGGTTTTTACCTCATACCCTAATTCGCATATCAAGCCGCGCAAAAATGGATATGGATCATCAATTTCACGCAAATGCTCTAACACTACCTTGTCATAGAGGCCGAAGCCTGTAGAGTCATTGATGATGGAAATATCTGAAATGCCATCCAAAAATCGGTAGTACGCCTTTCGTAAACTGTGAACTATGGCTGACCCCTTGCTTGCAGGTTTTATCGCCATGACCAACTTATAGCCGCGCTCCCATTCTCTGATGAATTCAGGTATCATTTCTGGAGGATCCTGCAGATCGGATGCGAGATATATAGTTGCCAACCCGCTGGTTTGCAAAATACCATAGTAGGGTGATCGTATATGACCGAAATTGCGCGTATTAAATATGACCTTCACCGTCTTATCCTTGAGTGCCAGTGCTTCTAGTATCTCAGGGGTCGAATCTTCTGACCGATTGTCTATAAATACAATCTCAAATTGGTAGCCAGTCTCAAGAGCAATTGCGAGTTTGATGCGGCGATACAGCTCTTCAATATTTGCTTCTTCGTTGTAGCAAGGAGCAATGATGCTCAAGAGTGGCAGTGTTTGACTCATGATTTCTCTTCCAGCGGAGCCGCAACAGTCAGCATGTTTCCTAGTTTGAGCCCGACAGTTAGATTCCAAAAACTTGGCACTGATTTAACCTTCCAGCCCAATGCCCACAATAGGTGTTTGAGCAAAAACTTTATCTGGAAATGGTTGATTGTTTTGTGTTGCGCGATCAGACTAAAACCTGCTGTGGTCAGCAGGCTCTGCATTGACGCCGGGCTGTAGAGCTGGGGATGCTGCATGCAAAATGCCGGCCATCTCCATCCAACCAACCGCCTCAGCAGTGAAGATTCGTCGTGGGTAACCAGTAATAGCCGTGATTCTGGGGCCAGCTTTTGTCGAAGCTCTTTGAGCGTTGCTACTGGGTCAAGCAAGTGATCCAAAACATGCACCATAACGGCAACAGAAGCGGCACCGTTAGGGACTTGGTCAAAACCAAACATCTCGTGAATGACGTGGGTTGGCTTGCCTTGCATTAAGCGGTCAAGGTTAGGCTTGACGTCTATGTTAGGTTCAAATAGCCAATATTTGTCAAAGCTCCCCTCTCGTACGCAGTTTTCAGTGAATAGCCCGATGTCAGGCCCGACCTCAATATAGCCGCCTTTTAGATCTGAGTGCCTTTTAAGTGAATCAAAGTATCCTTTTTGCGTGCGGCGCAAGGCTTCGAGAGGGACCTCGTCCATGTTGGGTGGCATCTGGGCGTAGAGACGTTCCAGTTGTGACTCGTTAAAGAATGTGGGGGCATACAGCAGGGCGCAGCGTTCACATCTCTCGTAGCTAAAGAACACCTTTTCTTTGAAGAATCCGTTCCATCCCGGGATTAGTTCATCAAAACCTAACGATTCGGCAGTAATTTCAGAAGCAACTTTTCCATTTGCGCGATATGTATTGATCTGGCAAATCGGACATCTACGTTTTAAGTATTGTGAGCCTTCCATTGGCTACCTCTCAGCTGATTTTATGAAAGTTACCCGGCTATGCCAAAAGTAACTGGTAATGATGATGAAGACTGCGAGAAATGATTGCGCCCACACAGGGCTCAGTTTAGCTAACTCCACCAGCGCGGGGAGCGCAATTAAGTTGAATCCAAAGTAAAAAAGATGAAAAATTATGAATTTTCCATATTCCCGAAGATAATTACCTGCGGTTTTGAAAACTAATAATTTGTTTGTTATAAAAGAAAAAGTTATACAAAACACCTGCGTAATAGCAAGTATGACCAGATAATGCATTTTAAACGGCAGCAATACCCAAAAGAGAATGGGGTAAGCGGCCAATCCCACAACCGTATTTAGCGCGCCAGCCATAAGAAACCGTAGTTTTATTGGATCGTTTGCTAAAATACTCTTTAGATGTGTTAGCCGTTGACTTGCATTCATCGTCATTCGAAGGCGACGATATCTATGATCATGTTGTCGCGCAGTTCTTCTCTTGACAAGAAGGGCGACAAGTCCTCGAGTGGAGGGGATACTATTCGGCCGTCGGGCAGTTGTTTTGCGCCCAACTTGGGAGCAAATACTAGATTTTTATCGATCATTATTTCGCACACCGCCGGCCCACTTGCATCCAATGTTTGCTGGATGCCTGCCGCAAGGTCATCATGGGTATTGCAACGACTAAAGGGTAACCCAAACGCCTTGCACAACGGTTCGAAGTCTGGAAAGGTGACTCCGCTCGTAGGCCCCCCACCGACTTCTACGCCGCCAAAGAAGTTACGGTGCGTTTGGAATATAGAAACATAGCCACTATTATTCAGAATAAATATTTTGATTGGAAGATTGTTTCCAACGATGGTCTGCAGCTCTTGCAGATTCATCATGATGCTGCCATCACCGGCCAAACACACGATGGGCTTGCCTCCTGAGGCTTTGCAGGCGCCAATGGCGGCCGGCAGGTCGTATCCCATGGTGGCACAGCCTGAATTAGTCCAGAGTCGCTGGCCCTTCTTTAGTTCGGCCGCCTGAAAACTGACAACGCAAGCACTACCGTTACCTGTGACAGTGATCTGGTCATCTGGAAGGGCCTCAAAGAGTCTTTGCACAAAGCAATAGGGGTTGACCTGGTCGTTATTCCAGTACTCAGGCAAGACAATGGGGAATCGACGTTGGCGTTCTTTGCACCACGCCAGCCAGCTGATGTGATCATCGTTGGGACCTTGATAACTTGCCGCCGCTAATACGGGCAACAAATCAGTCAAACTTGCATGAACAGGCATGTTGGGGGTGACGGTAGGTTTGCGCAGTTCGGTCTCGTCAACGTCAACCCAAATTTTGAAGGCCTCACGGGCAAATGAAGTCCAGTTGTAGCTGACTTGGCGAATGTTGAGTCGGCTACCCAGGATCAACAACAGATCAGCATTTTGTACGACAAAGTTACCAGCGCGGTCCCCGATGGTTCCAGGCCGCCCCGCATACAAAGGATGATCGTTCCAAATAGCGTCATGCGCGTTCCAACCGGTGACAACAGGCACGCCTAAATTCTCTATCAGCTGGATAAATGTCGTATGCTGACCGCTTAACCGAATACCACCACCAACAAACACCACTGGGCGTTTTGCTTCGGAAATTTTTTTTAGTATTTCTGCACTGACACTAACTAAATTTGTTTTACGCCAAGGTTCATCCAGCTCAGCGGGATCAAAACCGACTAGGGTAACGGGTTCAATTTTTGCCGCCTGCACGTTCAAAGGAATGTCCAACCAACAAGGACCAGGGCGCCCCGAAGTGGCAATGTAGAAGGCTTTTTCTAAGTGATACCGAATAGTTTGAGGATCCGTAACCATTGCTACATATTTAGTAACAGGGCGCACCAGTTCTTCTATATCGAGCTCTTGATCTCCATATTGACGCAGCGGCAACCCAGTACTGCGAACGGTCGTTTCCCACTTAACTTGACCGGATAAAACAACCATTCCTATGGAATCGACAAATGCACCATAGACACCTGTTATTGCATTGGTGCCGCCTGGGCCAGATGTCACGTTTACTACCGGTAAACGGTTTGTTAGCCTGTAATACGCCTCCGCTCCAATGGCACATGCTTGTTCATGGTGGTTAAATACACACTCAAGGTGCTTGTGTGTACCCAGCGAGTGATTTAAATGCATTGCGCCGCCGCCCGTCACCATAAATACATGACCTACGCCAAGTTCGACAACTTTTTGCGCTACATAGTCCGAGAGTTTCATTGTCATGTTAGCTTTCCTTCCATCCATTCCAAATGGCAGTTTGCCGAATTGCCTGCTCTAAAGAGACTGTTCTGTACAAGCCTAAATCCTGTTGAATTCGATTAGTGTCGGGCACATAGCGCCCTGGGTTCCATCCCGTGTCCACGGAACCCAAAACCTTGAATTCGCCCGCAGCTAGCTCACTCGCAACACGCTGTGCCAGTTCTGCAATTGAGACTGATTCATCGGAGCCGACGTTGTAAGCAACGCCAGGCTCAGCCTTTATTAGCATATGCCACAGCCAAATAGTTAAATCTGAGGCGTAAAGATATGAACGACAGGGAAGTCCGTTTCCGTTGACCACCACGCATTTACCTTGCATTGCGTCGCGTATGAAATTACCAGCGGCAAAGTGGATGTCGAGATTAAGGTGCGGCCCAATTAACGCAAATATACGAGCGATGGAAACGTTAACACCAAACTGCTTACCGTAGATAGCACATAGCATTTCGGCAGCACGCTTCGACTCTGCGTATGCGGCCCTAGGATCTAAACACCGCGGCGCACCAAACCAATCCTCTGAGACTCGCTCCATCTCCCAAGGCTGCTGTCCGTATACCGCACCCGAACTCATAAAGAGCACCCGCCCTATTGATTTTTCAACCGCCAAATCGAGAACCCGGCGCGTACCCTCTATTACGGTGTCAAACATACGGCGGGGATCATGCTCATTAAGATACGCACTGGCATCGGTGGCACCGTGAATCAAGTGTGAAAACGATCCCTGAGGAGTTTGAAATTCTCGAATGTCACCTTGCAAAAATTGAAATGTCTGGCAACCACCCAGATGGGGAAATTCTGCGGCAAATTTCTCTGGATCACGGGTGAGGACTGTTGCCTTTACATTCAGACCAAACTGCTCATCGGCATGCCGCAGTGTTTCCAGTAACCATTTACCAATGAACCCAGTGCCACCAGTAATAAAAATCCTGGCACCGCGAAGTGCCTCCCAAACGGGCTTGCATGATTCGGTTACAAACTGAACGTCTTGGTGAAAAGTCCACTCAAAGATTCTTTGCTGCTCACTTTCGCTCTTCAATTTTGCGTTCATAACCGCTGACTTACACCGATCGCAGATGCTGTATTGTCAATCTTCCAACCAATGTGGCCAAGAGCCGCTTGATAAGCGCGGACAATTGCATCAGAGACGTCCGGGCTGTGTGGCTCTGAAATCAGCTGCAAACCACCATCGCTGATTGGCACCACCATGCGGTAAAAGTCGGAGCGGTGCTTCTTGTCCATCGCAAATTTTTCCATTACTTTGCCAAGACATATTTCTCTTTTTGGTCTGCCTATGCTTGTTGCGCCATCACCGAATAACATACAAATATGGGTGGCTAAATGCTGGGCGTTATCTAAACCTGTTTGGTTAAGAAGATTTCGCTTTTGTGCATACTCAATCGCAACCAACATACCCGCACCTACTGCTATGCCATGGGCTACTTCAAATTGAGTTCCAGCCTCAATTGCGTGCCCGAATGTGTGACCAAAATTTAAAAGCAAGCGCTCGTTTTGATCAAACTCGTCTACCTCAATGAACCACTTCTTAGTGCGGAGCGATCGCATTATGACGCGCTGCGCACAATCCCGCTCCATATTTGCCACTGGTCCTTCTGAAATATAATCTAAAAATTTTTGATAACCACGAGCGTAACATATTTTAGCAGCCTCAAATAGGCCGCCCACTATTTTTTCCGCGTCGAGGCTTTGTATAAAGTCAACGTCAATGAAAACTTCTCTTGGTGGGTAAATATTTCCAATTAGGTTCTTGTAGCCGCCTACGTTGATAGATGATTTACCACCGATACAAGAGTCCGCCATGCCCAACATGGTTGTGGGCATATAACTCCAAGAAATCCCCCTCATATATATTGATGCGGAAAATGTTGCAATATCTTGTATCACTCCACCTCCAATTGCTACCAAGTGGGTACTGCGGTTCACACCGAGATTACGCATTGCTTGGATAACATCGGGTATACACTCCAGAGACTTTTTACTCTCAGTGGCTTCAACTAAAACCAACTTCTCAATTGAAGTGGGTAAAAATCCCGATAATCTCTCGTCCACCAAATAGACAGCGTCTGGATACGTGGAGACGACACAGGAAAGCAACCCAGCATCAGAAATAACTTTATATCCTCCAGACGAGGAAACGATTTCACATGATTCTTGCATAAGAAAAGCCTTTGTCGGCCGCAATAAACTGACCATTTATGCCAGTGTTTTTCTCACCGCATAAAAATTCAACAAGATTACAAACATCTGTCAACGAAGGCAGTGCACCCAAAGGTATTAGTCCTTCAAGCTTTTCGATTTGCTGTTCCGTCAAATTGGCACGAGTCATGGGGGTATCCAGAGGCCCCGGGAGTACAGCGTTCACTAAATACCCCTTAAATCCTAGATCGATTGACAAAGACTGCACTAATCCCTGCAACGCAGATTTGGTAATGCAATAGGATAATTTGTTTTGGCGAGCTATATTTTGCCAAATTGAACTAATGATGCACAAGCGCGCCTTCTCGCCAACCAAATTCGATTCTAATAATACCTGCAAACTGGATAGAATATATGTCACGTTCGACGCATACATGTGCTCGTGCACTGATCGATCGAAGCTAAAGATATCATCAGAACAATTGGATCCTTGCGCCCAAACAATCGCATCAAATGGAGTTAAATCTGAAAAATATTGTTTATTCTCCAACGACTCAGCGTCCCAGACTATCCTATTTGTCACAAACAAAGGACCCAACCCGGTTCGACTTACCGCAGTAACCTCATATCCGGCAGACAGGAATTGTTGACATATTGCAGCTCCGATAGAGCCAGTTGCTCCGAACACCACAGCTGATCGTTTGGTCATTTACTGGCTCTATCCACACTTAAAGTTAGGCAGCTTTCAATTTTTCCCAGCGCTTCTCCAGCATTTCTATCCGCGAAGCATCCTCTTGCTGAATTTGGCCGTAATAATCACGCTTATTTTTCAACCATAGCAGTTCAAATCCAACTGTTTCTTTAAGTCCATTTGCCATTTTTGAACTGTCTAGCGCAGCACCGTCAAAAATCACTTTTCGAGTTTCAAATCGGGTCAAATGAATTTCACGAATACGGCGAAGCGCAGGAAGTGAGTCGATCGACACAGCCCCACCAACCACGAGATCAAGCCCATTTGCTTTGGCTGCCTCAGCGGAGGTCAACACATATTTTGTAATGTCATCCGAGTCGATAGATTCACGACTCAGACTGAGGGAGCCTCCAAAATCAACCCTACCAAACACTATGCCCTGCACACCACCCTCAGTTTTTGCAGTCTTCACTAGATCGTGAAGGGAATTGAAGGTCGTTATTGTTTCAAGGTTAAACAAAAAATCAGTGTATTCCAACTGATCGCTTGCATAAACTTTGTTTTTTGCTTCAATAAATTTCTTTAATGCATAAGGCGTTTCAACCATAGGTGCAATAATGTATTCGACACCAAATTGCTTACTCTCGATCAAATCACGAATGGCCTCGCAGCCACCAATTTTCAGGCCCACCTTAAGATCCGCACGTCGAGCGAGCTCTATTAGTCGCAGCAACTCATCGGTACGTGTTCCTTCGGCTTCAAACTCCGCCTTAACCGACACTGCCCCATACTCATTTCTCAAAAGCTTGAGGATGTCAAGCATTTCTTTTTCTGTTTTATTCATGTTCCCACTCTTTCTTAAAAAATACTAACAAAAACTTGCAAGCTGATAACCTTTAATTTGCTCAATGGTAATAGCTCGCATATCCTGACCCTGAATATATGCACGATGCCACTGTACAATTTTTTCCAGAGCCACCTCTAAATCCCAAACAGATTCCCAATTAAGAGAACTCTTGGCTTTGGAACAATCTAGCTTTAAATAATTAGCCTCGTGTGGGCCCACCGACTTATTAACAACCCAAGTGGCACCATCACCCCAAATATTGCATATTCTGTCGACAATCCACTGCACTGCTCGTGCATCGCTATCCTGCGGCCCGAAATTCCAGCCTTCAGAATAGCAGCCTCCCCCAGTAAATAAGCGCTCAGCTAAATGTAGATATCCAGAGAGTGGCTCCAGCACATGCTGCCAAGGGCGGATGGAAGTCGGGTTTCGCATTACAACTGGCACATCAGCTTCAATTGCTCGCAATATGTCAGGAATTAACCGGTCTTCCGCCCAGTCGCCACCACCAATTACATTACCGGCTCTCGCACTTCCAAGCGCCAATCGATGTTGGTCATAATCGGAGCCATTGAAGTAGGAGGAACGATATGCAGCGGTTACCAACTCAGCACACCCTTTGCTACTGCTGTACGGATCAAAGCCCCCCATGGGCTCACTTTCTCGATACCCCCATAACCATTCTTTATTTTCGTAGCACTTGTCGCTGGTAATGATAACGGCTGCTCGAATACTAGGGACCGCCCGCACCGCCTCCAGAAAATTGACCGTTCCCATGACATTAGTCGCATAGGTCTCAACGGGGTTTGCGTATGAATAGCGGACTAAAGCCTGCGCAGCAAGATGAAAAACAATATCTGGTTGAGCGGCCTTCATCGCAATGGTCAATGCATTTCCATCGCGCACGTCACCCATGATCGACGTTATTCCGTCGCCAACAGATGCGATTTCAAAAAGACTTGGCGTCGTGTTTGGCGGTAGCGCGAAACCAGTTACTTCAGCCCCCAAACTTTTCAACCACAACGAAAACCAAGCCCCCTTAAAACCAGTGTGGCCAGTTAAAAATACCTTCTTACCTAACCAGAAATCAGCAGACATTACCACGCCTTCCAAGGAGCGGCTCCGGACTGCCACAGATCCTCCAACAGTACCTTATCCCGCAAGGTATCCATTGGCTGCCAAAATCCATTGTGATGAAATGCGCTAAGCTGCCCCTCTTTGGCGAGCCGCTCAAGCGGCTCTTTCTCCCAGCTAGTCGAATCTCCATCAATGTAGTCAATTACTTTGGGCGACAGCACAAAAAAACCGCCATTTATCCAAGCACCATCTCCCTTTGGTTTCTCTTGAAAACTAAGAATTTTATGATTATCAACTTCCAACGCACCAAACCTCCCAGGCTGCTGTGTCGCTGTGAGCGTAGCTAACCTACCTTCATTTCGATGAAATTCAATCAAACGACCGATATCAATACTACCTACTCCATCACCATAAGTGAAGCAAAAATCATCGTCTCCCAAATAATTCTGTACTCGCTTTAGACGCCCTCCTGTCATCGTATTCTCACCAGTATCAACCAGAGTAATTCGCCAAGGCTCAGCCTTCTTTTGATGGACTTCCATTTCATTATTATTCATATCAATGGTTACATCAGACATATGCAGAAAGTAGTTCGCAAAATACTCTTTTATGACATAGCCCTTGTAGCCACAGCAAATCACAAAGTCATTTACTCCAAACGCCGAGTAAATTTTCATAATGTGCCAAAGAATTGGCTTACCACCCACCTCAATCATAGGCTTGGGCTTCAATCCAGTTTCTTCAGAAATTCGAGTTCCTAAACCGCCCGCAAGCAAAACTGCCTTCATAATGATACTCAATCAAATAATTATCCAACACGACCAATTAATTTATCACCCGCCATAATATTCCGCGTTATTTTACTTGACCTTCAACGCTCAAAGAAAAAATTTGCTCCCAATTTAGTCCACTTAAACACAATTCAATGCAAAAAACGCTTTTCTGCATTGGTGCTGCACGCAGGCAGTCATCCCTTGAAAATCATGTTAACTTTACAACCATTAGCTTTTAG
>JBBRNS010000008.1:0-31336 GCA_038230175.1 Burkholderiales bacterium | reverse complement strand
GGCCATAGCATCCTGATCAACTCGTCCTTTTGCGCATGACTAAGTTGGCTGAGATCGGGCAGGTTTGGCATTACAACGCATTGTCGCTCACTATTTCATAGCGGACGATGGCCTGACTCATTGGGAGCTGAGTAGTTACAAGACTTTGAACCA
Source organism: Burkholderiales bacterium (assembly GCA_038230175.1). Lineage (GTDB taxonomy): Bacteria > Pseudomonadota > Gammaproteobacteria > Burkholderiales > Burkholderiaceae_C > Allorhodoferax. The sequence goes on along the minus strand of JBBRNS010000008.1, from coordinate 31,183 downwards.
ATGCGGTGGACCGCCTGCAGCACAATGGCCGCCACCGCGGGCTTGATGCCGTACAGCAGCCCCGCCACCCAGGCCACGTCGCCATAGGCCAGGTACACCCAGCTAAACGCGATCAAAATAAACAACGACGGCAGCACAAACAGTACCCCGGCCACCACGCCGCCCCAGGTGCGGTGCATCAGCCAGCCGATGTAGGTGGCCAGTTGCTGCGCCTCAGGGCCGGGCAGTAGCATGCAGTAGTTCAGCGCGTGCAAAAACCGCCGCTCAGAGATCCAGCGCTTTTGCTCGACCAGCTCGCGGTGCATGATCGCAATTTGCCCAGCGGGGCCGCCAAAACTGATGAAACCCAGTTTGAGCCAGAAGCGCAGCGCCTCCCAAAACGGAACCGACATTGCGGGATTGGGCAGATTTTTCTCAAATTGGGCCATTGAACGCGACCTCCGTCAAAGTAGACAACGCAGCGGTGTGGCGTCGCCCACCTTTTGCACCCTTAAGCGTGTCACGCGCTTAACTGCGCTGCGCCAATGCCAACTTGTACACCGAGGTACCCGCAAGCAAGTTGGGCAGGAAGCGCACCTCGTGCCCCTCTTGCAGGCCAAAGCTGTCGAGCACCTTGAGCCCGCTGCGTTGGGCCAAGTCGGCCAAGTCGGCATGGGTGCCTACGCGGATGTTGGGCGTGTCGTACCACTGGTAGGGCAGACGCCGGGTCACCGGCATACGGCCCGTGAGCACGCTCAAGCGATTGGGCCAATGCGCAAAGTTGGGGAAAGCCACAATGCCCACCCGCCCCACCCGGGCGGTCTCGCGCAACATCACCTCAGCATTGCGCAGGTGCTGCAGGGTGTCGATTTGCAGCACCACGTCAAAACTGCCGTCACCAAAAAGGGCCAAGCCTTCGTCTAGGTTGAGCTGGATCACATTGACGCCGCGCTGCACACAGGCCAGCACGTTGGCGTCGGCAATCTCCACGCCGTACCCGGTGCAACCCCGGGTGCGCTGCAGGTGGGCCAGCAGGGCGCCGTCGCCACAGCCCAAGTCCAAAACCCGGGAGCCCGGCGGCACTAACTCAGCAATGGCGTGCATGGTGGATGCGCTGCTCATACGGACACCTCCAGTCCCTGGGCCACACGGTCAAAATAAGAGCGCACCACACCCATGTAGCGGGGATCGTCCAGCAAAAAGGCATCGTGCCCGTGGGGGGCATCAATCTCGGCATAACTCACGTCACGCTGGTTGTCCATCAGTGCCTTAACGATTTCACGGCTGCGCTTGGGAGCAAAACGCCAGTCGGTCGTGAAGCTCACCACCAAAAACTTGCAGGCCGTGCGCGCCAGCGCTTTGCTCAGGTCACCGCCATACGGCTGGGCTGGGTCAAAGTAGTCCAGCGCACGGGTGATCAAGAGGTAGGTGTTGGCGTCAAAGTACTCGGCAAACTTGTCGCCCTGGTAACGCAGGTAGCTCTCGATCTGAAACTCCACATCCTGGGTGCTGTATTTGAACGGACCCACCTTGGAACCAGGTTCAACGGCTGCCTCGGCCTGCACCGCATCCCTTAGTTGGCGGCCAAACTTGTCGTTCATCACGTCATCGCTGAGATAAGTGATGTGACCAATCATGCGGGCGATGCGTAGACCGCGTTTGGGCACCGTGTGGTGGGCATAAAAGTGGCCGCCATGGAAGTCGGGGTCGGTCACGATGGCGCGACGCGCCACCTCGTTGAAGGCAATGTTTTCGGCGGTGAGGTTGGGCGCGCTGGCCACCACCACCGCATGGGCTACGCGGTCGGGGTACTGCAGCGTCCAGCCCAGGGCCTGCATGCCGCCCAAGCTGCCACCCATCACCGCAGCCAGTTTGGCAATGCCCAGCACATCGAGCAAGCGGGCCTGGGCGTTAACCCAATCTTCGACCGTGACCACTGGAAAATCGGCGCCGTACACCTGCCCCGTGGGGGAATCAGGGTTGGTATGCATCGGCCCGGTAGAGCCAAAGCAAGAGCCCAGGTTGTTGACACCAATGACAAAAAAGCGGTTGGTATCCAAGGGCTTGCCGGGGCCAATCATGTTGTCCCACCAGCCCTCGCTCTTGTCTTGACCGGCATAAACACCCGCGACATGGTGCGATGCGTTGAGCGCGTGGCAGATCAACACTGCGTTGGATTTGTCGGCGTTGAGCGTGCCGTAGGTCTCAAAACTGAGGGAATAGTCCCGCAAGGATGCGCCGCTTTGCAGCGGCAAAGCCTGCGCGAAATGCTGTGACTGTGGCGTGGCAATCAGTGTCATGAACCAACCCAAATTTCCATAAAAAACCCAGCGTCGCAAAAAACGAGGCCGGGTGGTGGGTTCGGTCCGTCTTTAGCTGTATTTATTAAGCGCCCGCAAGCTGGAGCAAATTGGCGCTGGTGCATTGTAGCAACGCTGGTCTGCAATGCATTTGATGGTTCGCTTCGAACATTAGTCAATGCATAGAAGAAATGGTATTTGCGCACTACAGTTGCACTCCATGACCACTTCTACTGATCGCAACATCGCCACCGCCGTGCAACTGCTTGCACAAGCTGCGCCGCAAGCAGAACAGATATTGCTATTTGGCTCACAAGCTCTTGGAACGGCCGACGAAGGGTCTGACCTCGACTTTCTGGTCATCGAAAGTCAAGTAGCCAACCGTGCGCGCGAGATGGTTCGGCTGCGCCGCGCATTGCGCTCACTCCCCGTACCAGTCGATGTGTTGGTGTATTCCCGTGCCGAGGTAGAGCGCTGGCGCAATGAATCTGGAAGTGCTTTGTACTGGGCATTAAAGGAGGGAATCGTGGTCCATGACACACGCGCCTCTTGAGCCCTCAATATCCACGATATTGCTGAGCGCTGCACAGCAGGATCTGGCTGCCGCAACGGTACTTGCGAATGCGGCTGGCATTGGCGACGCCACTGTTGGGTTTCATCGGCAGCAAGCTATTGAAAAGGCACTCAAGGCAGTACTGAGTGCGCGTGGCATTGAGTTCCGTCGCACACATGACTTGCTGTGGTTAGTTGAACTACTAGCCGAAAAGGGGTTGCCTTCCCCGCCCAATGCGGAATGGCTGGACGAACTCAATCCATATGCAGTTGAGGCCCGCTACGGAACCATAGAGCCAGACGGCTTGGACAGGGCGATGGCACTTGTTTGAACGGTGCAGTTCATTGGTTAGCCTTGCGTTTGAGCCAACGCATCAGCCCGCCGAGCAGCGGAATTTTTTCGTACAGCTCTTCGGCCGCGTCCCAGTAGTCGCGGTGCAAGGTAATGCGCCCATTCGCGTCTAATTGCAGGTGCGAGCCGCCGACGATGCATTGGTCTACATCGGTATGAAAACGCTTAAACCGAAAGCGAAATTCCCAGGTCAAAAAGCACTGCGCGCCATCAACGACGCGGTGGGTGACCACAAAGTGGGGCGACTCCAAGCTGACATACATGTGGGCAAAGATGGCCTGGATCTCAGGCAGCCCGCGCACGGCATTGAAGGGGTCTTTGAACGTGGCGTCGGGCGCATAAATGGCGCCCAGTTGCGCCACCCGCTGGGGCGACAGGTTTTCAAAGCTGTGCACGATCACGTCTACCGCAGCGCGTGCTGCGGGCTGGTCAAAACTGCTCATGCCAAGGGCAGTTCGTTGCGGGTGCGCACAAAACTCTCGAACGCGGCTTCCGGCAAGGCCGGCGCCCAGTGGTAGCCCTGCGCAAACTCACAGCCAAAACCTTTAAGGCTTTGCAAGGTGGCCGCGTCCTCAACACCTTCGGCCACCACCTCGAGCTTGAGACAGTGGGCCATTTCGATCACTGCACGCACGATGCCGTCTTCTAGAGGGCTGTCAGACAACTTGCGCACAAAGGACTGGTCGATTTTTAAACGGTGCACCGCAAAGCGCTGCAGGTAACCCAAGTTGGAGTAACCGGTGCCAAAATCGTCAATGGCAAACTTGATGCCCTGCGCACCCAGGCGCTGCAAAACATCGCTCACATGGTGGGCGTCCTCCACCAAGAGGGATTCGGTCAGTTCCAGCTCAATGGCCGACGGGGGCAGCCCGTATTTTTCCAAGGCGTTCGCCACCCCGCGCTCCACGTCGTCGCGGCGGAACTGCAGGGGCGAAACATTGATGGCCACCACCAAATCCCCCAGCCCCCGTTGGCGCCATTGTTGCGCTTGACGGCAAGCGGCGTCCATCACCCAGCTACCCACATCGTTGATCAAGCCACTGCGCTCTGCCACCGGAATAAATTTGTTCGGGGGAATGAATCCCAACTCGGGGTGCTTCCAGCGCAGCAAGGCTTCGGCGCCCACCACTTTGCCGGAGGTCAGCTCAATTTGCGGCTGGTAGTAAACCTGCAGTTCACCATTGCCCATGGCAGCGCGCAGGCCTGATGCCAGATGCAAGTGCTCGACCACGTTTTGGTTCATCTCCGGGTCAAAAAACCGGAAGGCGTTGCGCCCAGCGTCTTTGGCCCGGTACATGGCCAAGTCCGCGCACTTGAGCAGCGTGTCGCTGTCGGCGCCGTCGCGGGGGTAAACCGCCACGCCGACCGAGGCAGTGACCATGATCTCAATGCCGCTGAGAATGAATGGCTGGGCCAACTGCTGAATGACTTTGTTGGCCGCTGCCGCGATGGACGACTCGTCCACCACATCACCAATCACCAGCAAAAATTCGTCACCGCCTTGACGGCTCACCGTGTCACTGTCACGCAGCACGGCATACAGGCGGTCAGCCACCTGGCACAGCAACTGGTCACCAGCCATGTGGCCCAGCGAATCGTTCACCGTCTTGAAATTGTCAAGGTCCAAAAACAAGACCGCTGCCATGGAATTGTTGCGCTTGGCCAATGAAATCATCAGCTTGAGGCGGTCGCGGGCCAAGGCCCGATTAGGCAGGTTGGTCAGTGTGTCGCGGTGGGCCAAGACTTCAATGCGGGCATGCGACTCCAAAATACTTTGTTTGTCCGCCTCAAGCCGCCGTAGGGCGTCGCGCAGGTCACTGGCCAAAAGCCAAATCAGGAAGGCCGTCACGCTCAAAACAGCCACCAAATTAACCGCGTGGACGCCCAAATTAGTTGGCACGATGTGGACCAAAATTTGGTTATTTTCTAACGCAAAGACAATACCCAGCACCGCCAACATCATGGCCAGCAGGCCAACAAACAGCCGCCGCGAGCCAAACATGCTGGCAAACACCAGTAGAGCGGGAAACGCATACACCGCACCGTCAAACAGGCCACGACCCACAAACACCAAGCTACTCAGGAGCACCATCATTGTTACCAGCATGACGCGGGTGGCCAGCGCCAGTTGCCCGCGCCGGTTGAGTTGGTAGACGCAGCCCAAGGCAGCCAGCGCCAAGACCAGCAGAGTCATCCGCAAATAGCTTGCATGGAGGGTGCTGGTAACCAGGGCTACGCCGATTCCTGCGGCAGCCGCCCAGACGATTTGCTGTAAACGATGGGCCTGCAGGTTAGGCAGGCCTCCATGGTTTGTGGGCGAATCAACAGGGGGCACCGGCATCGTTCAATATCCTCTTTGGCAGCGAAAAAATACCCCACGCGCCTTGCACGAAGGATCTGGTTTGCAATTTAACCGGACTATCGGCAAGCTGCCAGAAAAAAATCAGACGGTTGGATTCAAACGACGGGTCAACGCAAAATAGGCGCCATAGGGCAAGAGCCGCAGTAGTTTCAGACCCAGAGTGAAGCGTTTGGGGAAGTGGATTTCAAACGCGCCACGCGCCCAGCCTTTCAAAATGGCGGCGGCGGCCTGCGCGGGGCTGAGCAGGGCCGGCATCTTGAAGGTGTTTTGCGCAGTGAGCGGTGTTTCCACAAAACCGGGGTTGATCAGCGACACCCCCACGCCGTGGCGCTGCAGGTCCAGGTACAGGGTTTCGGCCAAATTAATCAGCGCCGCCTTGGTGGGTCCGTAGGCCAGGCTATTGGGCAGGCCCCGGTAACCCGCCACGCTACCCACCAGGCTGATGTGGCCGCGCTGGCCGGTTGCCGCGTTGACCGGCTGGGCGCGCAGCTTGGGCACCACGGCGTCGAGCAGGTTCAAAGCGCCTATGTAATTGACTTGGTTGTGGCGCAGCATGTCGTCCAAGTCAATGTGGCTGGCGTCCATGGCGTGGTAATAACCGGCGCAGTACACCACGCAGTCCAGCGGGCCCAGGCCCAGCACGACCTTGGTAGCCGCCTGTACGGCTTGGGCGTCGGTAGCGTCCAGCGGCAGGGCGCGGGCGCCAGGATGCGCTTTGACAAACGCGGCAAGCGTGCGGGCGTTGCGGGCTGAGACCACCACCTGCGCCCCGGCCGCGTGCAGGGCTTGCGCGGTGGCAGCGCCAATGCCGGTAGAGGCGCCCACCAGCCAGACGGTGCGTCCGGTCCAGTCTTGCATACGGGGGTTCAGTGACATGCTATTACTTTCATAGCTGCTTGCGCAGGTTTTACGAGGGCTAGAGGCATATTTACCTCTTAGAAAAGGACAGGGTGACCTTACCCAGATGCACACCCAGCTTGCTCATGGCGGCCTTGTTTAGCATCACGCGGTCGGTCATCAGGTACATCCAGTCGTCAAACTGCACCTCAATCACCCGACCGTCTACCGGCAAAGCCAGGGTGTAGCGCCAATTGAACGCATTGCCGCTTTGCTGGCCCTGGGCTTGCCCCACGACATCGTCTGCGGTGCCGGTGAATCGGCCATCGGCCAGCTTCTGCAGGCGCCAGATGCGGCGCTGTGTGGTTCCGTCTGAGTAGGTAAAGGCTTCGTCCAGCACGCCTTGGACACCGGTCCAGCGGCACTCCATGACCACGGTGAAGCGTTTGACCACCTTGCCTGAGCGGTCGGTGAAGATGCCATAAGCGTCCAGCGTGCCGTTGAAATAGTCACGCAGCTCTAGCACCGGGGTCTCTTGGGCGTAGTCGGTAACCGGGGTGCTGCTGCAGCCGAGCAAGGCAGCCGCTGAGGCGATAACCAAGGCGCTGCGCGCGAGAATTGAGCGTCGTTTCATACTAATTTTTCCTTGTGTGTTCGCCCGCCAACGGCCGGCGATTTGTCCATCGTTAGATACAGGGCCACAGCCGCCAGCGCCTTCAGGGCGCAGGGCAGCAGGCAATAGGCCATGGTGAGCACCTGCAGGGCGGCTTCATCGCGCGCGCCGGGCACATAGCCCAGCCACGCCAGCAGCGGCAAGGCCACGCCAGCGGCCAAGGCGAGGTTGAGCTTGGTCGCAAAGTTCCACCAGCCAAAATACGTGCCGTCCAGCCGACCCCGGTCACCGCCGTCGGCGATCACACCGGCCAAGATTGCGGGGGGCAAGGCCAAGTCACTGCCCAGCGCCAAGCCGGACAGCGCACACACCAGCAAGAACAAACCGGCATCACCCGCACCCAATTGCGTGGCACCTAAAAAAACGGTAATTGACAGGACCATGCCCACCAGCCAGGCATAGCTCAGGCCCACGCGGCCGACCAGGCGCAGCCACAGCGGCATGGACACCGCGCCGCACACAAAATACAGGCCCAAGCTAGCGGCCTGCAAAGTGCCACTGCCTTGCACCCGGTCTTGCACAAAAAACAGCACCAGGGTTGCCGGTATCGCGCTGGCAATGCCGTTGAGCAGGTAGACCAGCAGCAGCTTGCGAAACGCCGGGTTGCGCCACGGCCCCCAGGCACTCGCTACGCCGCCTACGCCGCCTACGCCGCCTACGCCGCCTACGCTGCCGATATTGGTAGCCTTGGCGGCGGTGTGTACGCTGGTCGAACCGGCGACCGAACCAGCCTGAGGGCGCGGAGCGCGGGTCCAGGCCCACCACCCCAGCACCAGGCTGAGCAGCAGCAGGGTCAGCATGGCGGGCACGCCCAGTGTGGACGAGGTCACCGCCGCCAACACCACCCCCAGCAGACCTAAGCCCTCACGCCAAGCCACGATGTGGCTGCGCTGGCGCTCGTCGCCCCCCAGCCGTGCACCCCAGGACTGGTGCGCCACAGCCAGAGCGCTGTAGCCCACATAGGTGAGCACCAGGCTCAACCCGGCCCACCATAACAAGGCGTTGGTCCCTTGCACCTGCGGCACAAAGAGCAGACAAAAGCCCAGTGCCAATGCCGCGCAAGCCGCAGCCCCAAAGGCCCACACCGCCGAAAGCGATCGACCAAACAGGCGGTCAACCACGCGGCCCAGCCAGGGGTCCACCACCGCGTCCAATAAGCGCGCCACCAGCAAAACGGCGCCCAGTGCGGCCAGTGGTACGCCCCACTGCGTGGCGTATAGATTGGGCATCAACACATACAACGGCAAGGCACAAAACGCCAGCGGAAAACCCAGCAAGCCATACCGCAAGCCTTCACGCATGGACAGCACGCTGCTTGCAGGGTGCGATGGCGACGTTTTCACGGGCTGGCTGCCTCGGGCTGCGTAGTCAGCGCCACGGTTTGGGCCCGACTAATCAGGGCACTGCGCATGGCAGGCTCAGAGGTCTTCTCCGACAGCCAAATACCAAAAAAGACCTTGGCAAACGCCGGGTCGGCGATGGTGCCCAGAGGCCACCCATCGCGCAGGAATACCGCACCCACACCGGGCTGGTTGATACCCGTGATGCGCTCACGCGCCTTCACATCGGGGAAGACAGCGCGCATTTGCGCCTCCCACCGGGCGGCTTGCTGGGCGTCCAAGGGGCCCTGGCGGCGCATCTCGGCAAGGGAGCGCTTGGCGATGTCGGCACCGGCAAAGTCGCGCAGATAGCGCAGCTCTAGCGCAAAGGCGCTTTGTGGATATTGCGCGGCACTAAAGCCCGGCTCGACCCACAGGCTGGCTTGGTACACGTCAAACCCCCAAAAGCGCAGGGTGGCTTGCCCGGCCAAGCTGGCGGCGGGCAACACGCGGGCTAGCTCCGCAGGGCGCTCAGCCGCCCACAATTGCGTGCCAAATAGCCCTAGAGCCCCCGTCAACAGTGCGCAAGCAGCTACGTTTTTCATAGCGATTACTGCCCTGTCAGGGGTTTGCGCAGCGTGTACTGCATGAGGTTGATGTCGCCGGTGTCAAACGCGGCTTCGCAATAGGCCAGGTAAAAATCCCAGATACGCATAAACCGCTCGTCAAATTTGAGCGCAGCAACTTGCTCTTTGCGTGCGTGGAAGGCATCGCGCCAGCGGCGCAGGGTTTCTGCATAGTCAGGGCCAAAGGCAAACTCTTGCACCACCTCCAGACCCGCGGCCTCGGCCTCGCGGCGAAACTCGGCCGGGCAGGGCAAGCAGCCACCAGGGAAGATGTACTGCTGGATGAAGTCGGTGGACTGGATGTAGCGTTCAAACAGCGCGTCGTCAATCACGATGCTTTGGATACAGGCGCGCCCACCGGGCTTGAGCAGGCGGCTTACCGCCTTGAAGTAGGTGGGCCAATAGGCACGGCCCACGGCTTCGACCATCTCAATGGAGCAAATGGCGTCAAACGGGGCGTCGGCAATGTCGCGGTAGTCTTGCAAGCGCAGGTCAGCTTGGGCGCCGCTTCCTGTGGACACACCCAGGCGCTGCATGCGCGCATTGGCATAGGCCAGCTGCTCCGTGCTCAGGGTCACCCCCACGACCGATGCGCCAAAGCCCACCGTGGCTTCCTCGGCCAGTGCGCCCCAGCCACAGCCAATTTCCAAAACCCGGTCCCCGGCTTTGACACCGGCCTCGCGCAGTGCGCGCTGCACCTTGGCGGTTTGCGCCGCCGGCAGAGGGGCAGAGAGGTCACCCTCAAACCAGGCGCTGGAGTAGTTCATGGTGTCGTCTAGCCACAGGCGATAAAACGCGTTGCCCAGGTCGTAATGGGCGTGGATGTTTTTGCGGCTGTTGGCTTTGCTGTTGTGCTGCAGCAGGTGTTTGATGCGGTACAGCAAGCGCCCGCTCCAGGTGCCAAAGATGACCGCATCGACCGCCTGGCGGTTGACGCTGAAGAGCTTGAGCAGCGCGGTCAGGTTGGGTGTGCTCCAGTCCCCGGCAATGTACGACTCGGCAAAACCAATGTCGCCCGACTTGAGCGCGGCGGCAAACACTTTCCAGTTGTGCAGGGTCAGGTGGGCGCGGGGGTAGTTGTGGCTGGGCTTGGCGTTTTGCTGCGGGTGTTCGCCAAAACGGCGCAGCGAGCCATCGGGCAGTTGCACGGTCAGCTCTCCGTGAGCCAGTTTTTGCAAAAGGCGCAGGCCGCTGCGGGCGGTGGCGGGCGCGTCAAACGGCAGTGTGGTCGTGGATGGGGTGGGGGCAGTAGCGATGGCAGTATTCATGGTCAGGTCCTCGTGGGCTCAACGGGTTACAAAGGTGGTGGGCGGCGTAGGCTTGCGGAAAAAAGGTACCTTTTTCAGCCACAGGCGCAGGGCCTGCATGTGGATGTGCAGCACCACACCCAGCGTCATGGCGGGGTTACCCCACAGGGCGCGGCGCAGGCTGCTAGCGGTGATGGGCTCCAAGGTGCCACTGACGCTAGTTTGCAGCAGGACGGCGTCTTGGCCGCTGCTGTCCATGTCACCATCACCATCACCATCACAAAAGTCGATGCGGGCTACGGTTTTTTCGACCCCAGCCTGGGTGGTGCGCATGAAGCGAAAGCGGTAGTGCCCTTCGACCTTGCAAAAGGGCGATACGTGAAAAACTTTGCTGGCCCGCAGCTCTTGGCCGTAGTGTGGCGCGTCGAGTAAATAGCAATGGCGCTCGCCAAAGGTGTTATTCACCTCGACCACGATGGCACGCAGTGCGCCGCCTTGGTCGTCTGGCGCACGGTGACAGTACCAAAAGCTCACCGGCTTAAAGGTAAAGCCCAGCACCCGTGGGTAGCAGTGCAGCCAGGCTTCGCCGGCGGCATCAAGAATGCCCTCGCTGTGTAGCAAATCGTCCAGCCAGGCCACGGCGCCGCCCTGCGCGGGCGTGCGGCCATCACCATGGTCGGTTTCAAAAAAACTCAGGGCACCGGATTGGTTGATGTGCCACGGCGCCTTAGGGGTAGACGCGCCGCCCTGCTGCGTGAGGGTCCGCATGGGCAACATTAAAAAATAGGTGGGGTAGGCAAATGCGTTGGCCACCGGGCGCAGGCGCTGGTGGCGAACCTGGCCAAAGCCCAGCATGGCCACTGGCTTTGTGTTGGTTGCGACGTTAGCCTTAAGGGCTGAATGGTTCATGCGCCTACCTCCTGTGGGTGCCAGTGTGCGGCGCGCTGGGGTTCATTCGCGGGTGTGGGGATATTCACTTTGCGACCGGCATCGGCCAAGAGGCGCGATGCAGCTGCCAATCCCGCTTTGAGGCCGTCTTCATGGAAGCCATAGCCCATCCAAGCGCCCGCAAAGTAGCACTGACCCTGGCCCTGCAGGCGGTGCATGTCAGCCTGCGCAGCGACGGCGGGCATGTCAAAAACCGGGTGGGCGTATTCGTAGGAGCCCAAAACATGGGCCGGGTCAATCGGGCGCACCGGGTTAAGCGACACCACCACGGGCTGACGCCAAGGCAGCGGTTGCAGGCGGTTAATGAGGTAGTGCAGGCAGACTTGGCTGCGCTCGGTGTCTTGGCCTGCAGCGCGCTCGTAGTTCCAGGCCGCCCAGGCCGCTTTGCGCTGGGGCAAAACGGAGGTGTCGGTGTGCAGCACGGCGGTGTTGGCCTGGTAGCGAATGGCGCCCAGCGTGGCTTGGGCCAATGCGCTGGGTTCGGCCAGCATAGCGAGTGCTTGGTCGGAATGGGTGGCGATGATGACTTTGTCAAACCGCTCCACGCCGGTGTCCAGGGTGATGTCGACACCGGCCTGTTCGCCGTCGCGCGCTGGCACCTGGGTGATGCATCGCACCGGCGTGTTCAGGCGTTTATCCGCGATGCGGGCAATGATTTTTTCGACATAGTGTTTGGCGCCGCCCTGCACCGTCCACCACTGGGGGCGGTTGGTAATTTGTAGTAGGCCGTGGTTGTGGCAAAACCGCACCATGGTGGCCACGGGAAACTCCAGCATCTGAACGGTGGGGCAGCTCCAAATGCAGGCCATCATGGGCAAAAAGTACCAGTCGCAAAAGGCAGGGCCAAAGCGGTGTTCTTTGAGAAATTCACCCAGTGGTTGTTGCAGCTCAGCCTCAGTGCCGCTTTTTGCAATACGGGTCGTCAGGGCGTTGAAACGCAGCAGGTCGCGCAACATCCCCCAAAACTGGGGCTTCACCAGGTTGCCCCGCTGGGCAAACAAGGCGTTAAGGCTGGTGCCACTCCACTCCAGTGGCGCGCCGCCGTCGTGGTGGGTCGATTGCACGGAAAAAGACATTTCCGACTTGGCGGTAGGCACGCCCAGCTCGCCCAGCAATCGGATCAGTTGCGGGTAGGTCCGCTCGTTGAGCACCAAAAAGCCGGTATCCACGCCGTGCGTCACCATGCCCTGTGGCGTGGGCAGGCTGACATCGACAGTGTGGGTGTGGCCACCGTAATAGTTGCCTGCTTCAAGCAAGGTAATCCGCGCGGAGCCATGCAGTGCATGCGCTGCGGAAAGACCGGAGATTCCTGAACCAATGATGGCGACTTTGGGTGACATGGTGGCGTGCATTACTTGTTGGTATTAACGCGACTGTACAGTATTTATAAAAACATAGCAACCAAATTTCTACCAAATGGACTACAATTCCACCATGGTTACCCGCAATACCCCAAAAATCTCCTTCAAAGAACAGATGCTGCAAGCGCGGCACGACGCCATCATTCAGACCGTGAACCGCCTCCTGGCGGAAAAAGGGTTTGAGGCGATGACCGTGGACGAAGTTGCTGCAGACGTCGGCATCGCCAAGGCCAGCCTGTACAAACACTTTGCGAGCAAAGAAGACCTGGCCGCCGCCGCGATGGTGTACGTCATGCGCCGGGCCCAGGCGTTTTTGGAGACTTTGCCGGCCGACGCGCCGCCCATCGCGCAGTTGCGCTCGGTAGTCGCGTGGACCATGGGCTTGAAACTGGCCGGTGAAATGCCGTCGCTCCCCAGCCAAAATTCCAGCCTGCGTACCGTCCTAATGGGCAACAAAGACTATATGAATGGTCTGATTGAAGTGAGTGACCGCTTGGGCGAATGGATCGAAGCGGCACAAGCCGATGGCACGCTCAACACCGAGTTGCCTGGCATTGCAGTGCTGTACACCCTGTTTGCCCGCGCCTGCGACCCCGTGTTGGAGTTCCTCAAAATGGGCGGCCAGCACACCGACGACGAGATCATCCAACTGGTGCTTAGCACCTGCTTTGACGGTCTGAGCGCCCGCCCGGCTTAGCACTCGGCCTCGCTTAGGGGCATCGACAGAGCGACACCGTCTCCAGTTTTCATACGGCCCAATTGGCGTTAGACGTCTCCCCATTGGGCTTAGCCTTGTCGGCGGGGCGACCGACTGTCTCGACAAAAAATGCATTGGCGCGACCAGTCAACACTTTGGCGTGCACGGGCAATGTCAAAAGCGCGCACTTCACAGACACTCCATCCCATCTTTGGCGCTGCTGCTGATACGTGCGCTTCATGCCCTCAGCTTTACGCCGAGCGACTTTTTTGGGCTAGCCAGAATGGTCAGGCCCATCTGAACGCACTGCGTACAAGCACCCAGCCAAAGATGCCTATTCGCATTGGCCATTGCATGGCGCAGGAGACTTTGATGGATCAGAAAAATTTGCCTCGCGCCGCTTCAACGGCTTCACATGTTTGGGCGCAGCTCATGTGGCGGGTTCCGTTCACCGTGGCGGTGTGTGTGTTGTCGGCCTGTGGCGGCGGCGGTGACGATCTGGCCGCGGGCTCGTCTGGCAATGCCGATGCATCTCGTGCGGCCGCATCGGGGGTGGCGTCGACCCAATCGCCGGCACAACTTCCGCTGGAAGTGTTGGGCCCCAAGGGCACAACTGCCACCATCACGCTCAACTTGTCAAATATCGCTGGTGTTACCAAGCTCTATCTGCAATGCCATGCCTGTGGGTATGCAGACAAGGCGCTCGACAGCAATGCTGGCCTGACCAAGGCGTCGGTTCGCATCAACGGCGGCGCCGCAATTGCACTCAAGCACTACAGCGGCGACGGCGCCGTGCATGGCAACACCGCCATTTCGGTTATGGAGCCCGAGAATTCCTACGGCGGGATTGGCGGCGGCTTTCATACGGTTCGCTTTACCGTGCCGGTAACCGGCCTGCGCACAGGCAGCAACATCTTCACCTTCGAGCACACCAACCCCGACACCCGCAGCCTCGGCTTTCGCATCATCGCGCTGGATTTGCTGCGCGGCACAACGCCTACTTTGCCTGCCAATACATTGACATTCGTTGATCCTGCAGCATGGACACCACCCCTTGCGTCTACGGCCGACGCTAATGCGGGCCAAGCATTGTGGACGCGCCGTGACGCCTTGTATGACCCAGCGGTGGCTGCCAATTACGGCACACTGTTAACGAATGCAGGGCCAGGGCGAATCCACGCCGCGTGCAGCGATTGCCACACCTCCGATGGCAGCGATTTGCGCTACTTCCGATTCTCAAACAACGCCATTGTTCAGCGTGCGCGTTTCCACGGCTTATCGCAAACCCAAGGCGAACAAATCGCCTCGTACATTCGCCGCCTGAACACCCCCGCGCCAGCCGATGCGTGGCCCTGGAACCCGCCTTACCAGCCAGGCCCTGGTTTGGATGCCAAGCCGGTGAATGCGTGGGCAGCCGGTGCGGGTGTGAATGCCGTGCTCAATAGCGACAGCGAAATGGGGCCGTATCTGTTTCCGGCGGGCACAACCCTGCCAGCAGTCAGGAATGTGGTGGACCGCTTTAGTACGCTGAACATGCGCGAGCTGCCGATTGCGTTGCAACTGCCCGATTGGAATAGTTGGCTCCCACGCCTGCACCCCCTGGACGCATTCAACCGCCAAGACGAAACGGTTCGGCGTGACGAGACCGGCAAGGTACTGTATGACAGGCCATTTTTTGAAGTAGCGTACAGCGCCGCAGCGCGTTCGCCGTCGGCTGCGGCCGCCGACACTCTGCGTGATCGCGTTTCTACCTGGTTTGCGCGCGGTGCCAATTGTTATTCGCAGCAACTCGAGTCCGGACCCAATTGGCGAGCCAACAACGGGACGGTGTTGCGCGCCGGATTGGCATTCGCCAATGCACCGAGGTTGACTGGCTTAGCGTGCGAGGCCTATCGGGACGACACCACGCGCATGTGGGCCGTGGGGGCCGCCAAGACGTCGCTTTCTGCATGGCTGAGCGTGAAACAGTGGGAGATCATTCACGGCAATGGGCTGGAAGCGGACGCGCAGCGCATCGGCAACCGGGTTTGTTCAACAAAACGCTGTATCGATGCCAGCGAAGCCCGTGGCTGGGGACTGACCGGCCCCAATGTTTTTTACCGTGCTGCACACTTCACTGGGTACGACGGAAAACGTTTCTTGGATCAAGATCCGCTGATCAGCACCTACGGCAATACAGCGTGGTACCACCTGCAGATGGTGATGAACAGCGGTTACCGCATGGCTCAGCCATCCCATTTTCCCTACACCCTCAACTGGATCAATGAGCTGAGTGCGGCGAGTCCCCAGTCGCAGTCCTTTCGGTATTGGGCCACTTTCACCAAGATGCGGCAAACGCAAACCAACGGCGCGTACGGCGTAGAAAACGGCCTGGACCTCCGCACCGCCCAACCGTATTACCTGTACAGCGATCGCAGGGAGGACACCCAATCAATGAGCGGGGTTGGGCCTGAGTTGTGGAGAAAGTTGGCTGAAGCGCACCTGCGCGATTTTTTGGCGGACGCGCGCAATGCAACGCCGCAAGACTGGGCCAACGCCACGCAAAACAGCGAGGTACAGCCCCGCACCAGCAATGATTTTCAGGGGTACGACGGCGCTGGCCCCATTTTTGACCTAGGCCCACTTCAGGGTCGAAACACCTACCGGGCGATTCCCAAATTGCGCCAAGTTGTGCAAGTTGATCAGGCGGTGATGTCCGACCTGATCGATTGGAGCGCACAAATGTGGCCCAAGGCCAATTGGAATGTACTGCGGTGATCATTGTGGTGCGTAGAGACTGTGCGTCATGCACCGATATAGGAACCCTGGCCCAATTTTTGCTTTATTTTGGTGCAAATGGAAATATCTCCATTTATTGCACCAGTAACAAGCATTTATTAAGGAATTGGGTCATGGAAGCACTAAAACAGGGCGCAGATGCCTTGTTCATTCTTTTGGGCGGCATCATGGTATTGGCCATGCACGCCGGATTTGCCTTTTTAGAGCTGGGCACGGTACGGCGCAAGAACCAGGTCAATGCCCTGGTCAAGATTTTGGTAGATTTCTCCGTCTCGACCGTGGTGTATTTTGTGGTGGGGTATGGCGTAGCCTATGGCACCAGCTTTTTTGTGGGCGCGGAGGTACTGGCAGCCAAGAATGGCTATGAGCTGGTTAAGTTCTTCTTCTTGCTCACCTTCGCTGCGGCGATTCCGGCGATTATTTCCGGCGGAATTGCCGAACGCGCGCGATTTTGGCCTCAATTGATCGCAACGGCTGTCATCGTGGGCTTTTTTTACCCCTTCTTTGAAGGCATTGTCTGGAACCATCACTTCGGTGTGCAGGCCTGGGTCAAGGGCCTAACCGGTCAAGAGTTTCACGACTTTGCAGGCAGTGTGGTGGTGCACGCCGTGGGCGGCTGGATCGCACTGCCCGCCGTCATTTTGCTAGGAGCACGCAGCAACCGTTATCGCAAAGATGGTGCTATCTCCGCGCATCCACCGTCAAGTATCCCGTTTCTGGCGTTAGGTGCCTGGATTTTGACCGTAGGCTGGTTTGGCTTCAACGTCATGAGCGCCCAGACATTGGACAAAATCTCTGGTTTGGTAGCGGTGAATTCGCTCATGGCGATGGTGGGCGGCACCTTGGCCGCACTGGTGGCGGGAAAAAACGACCCCGGTTTTGTGCACAACGGCCCTTTGGCGGGTTTAGTGGCCGTGTGTGCCGGGTCGGACCTGATGCACCCATTGGGTGCATTGGTGGTCGGCGCCTTGGCAGGCACTACCTTTGTGGTGATGTTCACCTTGACCCAAAACAAATGGAAGATTGACGACGTGCTGGGTGTATGGCCGCTGCATGGCCTGTGCGGTACGCTGGGCGGTGTGGCTACTGGCATTTTTGGCAGCAAAGCACTGGGTGGCTTGGGCGGCGTCAGTTTCACGGCCCAACTGCTGGGCACTGCCATGGGAGTAGTTTGGGCGCTGGCGGGTGGCTTTGTGGTTTATGGCATTCTCAAAGCGACAATCGGTTTGCGTCTGAGCCAAGAAGAAGAGTACGACGGCGCCGACCTGTCCATCCATAAAATCACTGCCACGCCCGAGCGCGAGGTGAACTGGTAGGCGCAACTGTTCACGGACAATATTGTTTGAGACATGGTCCCATGGCGGTGTCTGGTTAGCGCCTCGTAGCGCAGAGTGGGCTGGGTTACCGCGACCGAGTGCATTCGCTGTCACTGTTTCCCCCACACGCGCACCCATGGTCCTCAAAAAATCCGAACTCTATTCCTCCCTTTGGTAAAGCTGCGACGAGCTGCGCGGCGGCATGGACGCCAGCCAGTACAAAGACTACGTGCTGTTTTTGCTGTTCGTCAAATACGTGTCCGACAAATACGCTGGCCAGCCCTTTGCGCCCATCACCATCCCACCCGGTGCCAGCTTTGCCGACATGGTGGCCCTCAAGGGCAAGCCCGACTTTGACGACCCCAACAAGCTCGGCTCTGCTGATGAAAAGGTAGAGCGCCTTAGCAACCTCATCGCCATCTTTGAGAATAAGGCGCTGGACTTTTCTAAGAACCGCGCCGATGGCGTCGACATCTTGGGCGATGCGTATGAATACTTCATGCGCCACTTTGCCACCGAGAGCGGCAAAAGCAAGGGCCAGTTCTACACCCCGTCCGAGGTCAGCACCATCATGGCCCGCATCATCGGCATCCATGAGGCCGCCACCTTTGCCGACTTGCCGTTTTGCATGAATACCGGCACTATTAGGTTTAAGCCACGCGAAGGAAAGTTGGCGCCCTCTTTCCTATTTCACGTATTGACAGGAGATCGGTTCAAGCAGGCAATTGGCGGTCATGCAACAGGATCGGCGCAGCTAAATTTTGGACCATCACACGTCGAAAAAGTAGAAGTTGATTTGCCAGATTATTCCGAACAAACCGCCATCGCCACAATCCTCAGCGACATGGACACCGAGCTGGTCGAGCTGGAGACCCGGCTCGCCAAAGCCCGAAAAATCAAGCAAGACATGATGCACGAGCTACTGCCGGCAGAGTTCGTTTACTACTATTTTCATAGCTGCTTGCGCACTTTCCACGGAGGCTGCAGCCAGTTTTGACCATTAATAACCCAGAGCATTGACCTGTACTAGGCTGGGTATTGCAATATTTAGTGACAGCATATATGCTGTCACTATGATTTCCATTGTCATCGACACCAACGTATTCGTCGCCGGTCTGCGCTCCGCCGGTGGGGCGTCGCGTACCGTATTACGGCGGGCGCTGGAAGGCAAGTTTCAGCCCGTCTTTGGCAATGCGCTATGGATGGAATACCAAGATTTGCTGGGTCGCCCAGTGTGGGGAGATGCCACTACGCCTGATGAACGCCTTGCCGTACTGGCGGCGTTGGCAAAGCAAGGGCGGTGGGTCACGGTCTACTACGGCTGGAGACCCAATTTGCCGGACGAGGCCGACAACCACCTGATAGAGCTAGCGCTGGCAGGCGGGGCAACTGCCATCGTTACGCACAATTTACGTGACATCAAAGGGGGCGAATTGAGCCTCGGTAACCTGCGGGTGCTGACGCCCGCGCATTTTTTGGAGGAATGGAAATGAGTACCCTGACGATTCGTTTACCCGATGACACCGCAGAGCGGCTCAAGTCATTGGCACAAAGCCGTGGCCTGAGCATGAACAAGCTGGTGGAGCAACTCAGCGCCCATGCCCTGTCTGCGTGGGACACCGAGAACCACTTCCGCGCCATGGCCGCCACCGGTGATGTCCGCAAAGCCTTGAGCATTCTGGATCGGCTGGATGCAGCTGACCAGTGAGTGGCATCGGTAAACCCGAACCCAATGAGCTGCTGACTGGCAGGATTTGTTTACTATGATTTTCATAGCTTCTTGCGCACGCTCCACGAGGGCTAGAGGCACTTTTTGCCATATAGATTTGTAGAGCGGCGGCTTTTGTACCGTGCAGGTGGCGTGTGCAGATGCCATGACGCTTCATTACAGAAGTCCCATGCGGATATTTGCAGAAGTTAGTTTCATCGACAGGACTTAACGCATTGTTTTTAAATGTGTTTTAGGTGCTAAATGCAGTTAGCGCTAACCGCAAATTCCAGATAACGGGACACTGTGGCTGCATTTAATCACTTTGACCTTGCCCTGCTCAACCCGGCATTCGACTCCCCCCCCCTGGTGGACGTGTTGACCGATCTGGAGCATCTGCGGCGTCTGCAGCCCAAGGGCAGCACGGTCGCACCGGTGTTTTTTCAGCTCAAGCGCATTTTCCAGATGCTGGAGAGCCTGGGCTCAGCCCACATTGAGGGCAACCACACTACGTTGGTTGACTACCTAGAAAGCTCGCTGGAAGGCAGCGCCGCCAAAGGCGACCAACTGCGAGAGGTGGCCAACATTGAAGTGGCCATGACGTTCATTGAAACGTCAATGGAGGCAGGCCTAGCCTCGTTGTCTCAGACTATATTGCCCGTGAACAGCAACCGACTTTTAGAAACGGTACATTGGCCGCGCCCTGCTGATTTGGGCTTAGCGCCGGCCTAGCCAGCGTCGCACAAAAAAGTCAGCGCTCCAGTTGCCCACGCCATAAACGCTCAAGGCGGCCAGCAACACCCCCCAGGTAATGTGTAACTGCAAGGCCTCAGGGGCAATCTCGCTGAGCGAGATCACGGCTACCACGTTCATGATGGACAGGCCGATGGGAGCAAACCGACCGCCCAACCCCAGCACCAGCAAGACCGGTAAAACCAATTCGCCACCAGCGCCCATAACTGCGGCAACCGCAGGGGGCAGCACCGGCACATGGTATTCATAGGTGAATAACTGCACCGTGGTTTCCCAGTCGCGCAATTTGGTCAGGCCCGAGGCAAAAAACACCTGGGCGACGTACAACCGCGCCAGCAAGGCAGCCAGGGGTTGGAACGCATTCATGACGCGGTCTTGTAAGTCCCAAAGTGCAAGCACACGGGCTTTGGCGTCGGTTTTTGGAAGCGTCGAGGCACTCAGTACAGTGTTCATAGGATGGACTCGCAGTTAGGTGGTTAATACGTCAAAATCGCGGCTTGCCGCTCATGCACCGTCTCGAAGACGCACACCCAAGACCAGCCCGGTTTGGACGGCCTGGTGTAACCAAGCCGCAAAGTCCAAGTCAGCAGCACCATCCAGCGCGTCGCCCAACGTTTGATTGGCCAGCAGGGCCATGAGCAGGGGTGCCTCACCCACCAGCGCTTGTCGTACCGACGGCTTAAAGCCCGCGCGCCACACCACGGCCGACTGTCCGACCCGCTGGCGCACCAAAGCGCCGACTTCGACCATCTCCATGGCATGTGTGCGGTGCGCCTCCACGATGCTGACAACGGGCCATACACTGGGCAGCGCAGCGCTGCCGGGCGCCAAGCACAGCGCCAGTTCAGCCGGGTCTTCGGTGGTCAGCAAGGCTAGCGACGGCAAGTCGGCCACCGCGTCGGCTGCTGTGGCGCTGCAGTGCAGGGCCCACTCCAGCGCCGCCACGTCTTCTAAATAGGGCTCGTCTTGCAAGTCAGCGCTGGCGGCTAAAAAACCGGACAGTTTCCCGCCCCACAATGCCACATCACCGTGCACCGGGGGGTGTGCATGCCACAGCGCGCGGGCCAGGTCGGCAAAACTCTCGCCGCCCAACAACTGCGCCACCACCGGGTAAGCAGCCTGCAAGGCCCGTTCGGCCAGCGCGTGGCCGTTGGATTGGTAGGCTTTTAGGCCTCTAGCCCACGGATCTATTGCGCAAGCAGCTATATTTTCGATAGCACTTGATGCCGGCCACGCGAACAGCGCGTCAACCAAAGCCTGTTGCTGTACAGCCAGAGGGGTCATGCGGCCACCTGCTGCGGGTGGTGAGAGGGCGCCAGTGAACTACGGCTTTCAACCGCCATCGTCCGAGCGCGCTGCGCCTCGTCCAGCAACACGTCCAGCGCGGGAATGGCCGTGTCCCACTCAATCAGGGTGGGTACTGGGCCAAAACAATACAGAGCGTGGCGGTACAAAGACCAAACGGCGTCGCATACCCGACTGCCATGGTCATCAATCACGATGTCGCCGTGCTCGTCATTCACATGGGCGTGGCCTGCCAGGTGGATCTCGCCAACGGCGGCCGGGGCAATAGCCTGCAGCCAATTGCGGCACGCCTGCACCGGATCGTCCTTGCTACCCGCTTTTTGGGCATTGAGCGCATTGACATAAATATTGTTCACGTCGACCAGGAGCTGGCAGCCGGTGCGCCGCGCCATCTCTGACAAAAATGCGGCTTCGTCCCAGGGCTGTTCGCCGTCAAGCATCTGAAACGCCACATAGGCCGACAGGTTTTCTACCAAAATCGGCCGCTTGAGCCGGTCTTGCACCTGCTGGACATTGGCACACAAAACGTCCAACGCCGCGTCACTAAACGGCAAAGGCAGCAGGTCTGAGGCATGCACTACGCTTGCGCCAAAGGGCGCGCGGGCGAAACTGGCGTGGTCACTCACCCGAACCGGATCGACGCGCTGCACCAGAATAGCGAGCTGCTCCAAATGCCACGGGTCCAGCCCCACTGCAGAGCCCAAAGACAGGCCCACGCCATGCAGGCTAATGGGATAACTGGCTCGGCCCTGCTCCAACACCGCCAAAGCAGCACCCCCACTGCCAAAGTAGTTTTCCGAGTGGACCTCTAGAAAATCCAAGCTGGGTTTGCGCTCCAGCATCTCGGCATAGTGGGCATGGCGCCAGCCCAAGCCCACCGGTGGCGCTGGCAGATGCGGCTGGTTGGCTACACGACTAGACATGGTGGCGCTCGGGCAGGTCAACCGCAATTAGCCTTTTTTCATGGCCTTGGCTTCGTCCATGCTCAGGCCCTTCATGTCTTTGCAGGTACCTTTGGCCACATATTTCCATTCCAGCTTGTCCATATCCACTTTGGACTGGCCTGCGCACGAATGGGCGCCGGAAATGCTGGCGCAATCGTTTTGACCCGCTTTGGCAATACCAAAACATTTCTCTTTTTCCTGCGCGGCGGCAGGCACTGCCAGCATTGACAGGGACATTACAGCGGCAGCTGTTGCGGCGATCATTGCACGTTGGTTCATTGGGAAACTCCTTCAAGATTGGTAAATAAGATCAACCAGACCGGTCCTCGCTCAACACGCTCCCGTTGGCTGGTTACTGTTTAGTCTGCCGGTGGCGGGCATTCTTACAGTAAACCGACAAAAACTGCATTTTTTCGGCGCACTACGGCGCCAACCTGCCATCCAATGGCAACCCGTACACTCCAAATCCATCCAATGCAACCAAGAACCACAACGCGCCATGACGGACTTTGAACAACAAATCGTGGTTCTACGGGACTACCTCTTCAAATTTGCACGGCTGCAATTACGCAACGACGCCTGGGCCGAAGACGCGGTCTCGGAGACCATTTTGGCGGCACTGGCGAAACCCCAGGCCTTTGGCAGCCGCTCACAACTTAAGACCTGGCTGGTCGGCATTCTGAAGCACAAAGTGGTTGATGCCCTGCGCCACCATGGCCGCCAAATCAGTGGCTTGGAGACCAGTGCGGACGGCGACTCCGACCCACTCGACTTCATCGCTTTCAAAGCAGACGGCCATTTCTCTGAAGCCCCCGCCGACTGGGGCAACCCGGAGGACCAACTCAACAGTCAACAATTCTTCCAAGTGTTGGAAGCCTGCACCGACCTCTTACCAGCTAACCAAGGGCGCTTGTTTTTGATGCGGGAGTGGCTGGAGCTGAGCAGCGAAGAAATCTGTAAGGATCTGCAGATCACCCCGACGAACCTCTATGTACAACTCCACCGCGCCCGCCTGCGCCTGCGCGAGTGCCTTGAACTGAATTGGTTTATGAAAGCAAACGCATGACGCTCCCCCTGATGAGATCCTGCCGCGAAGTGGCTGCCATGCTGGTGGCCCGGGAAGACCGCGCCCTGAGCCGGGCAGACCGCATCGCACTGCGCTTGCATTTGTTGATGTGCGACACCTGCCCACGCTTTGAGAAACAAATGCTGAGCATGCGCAATGGTTTGCGACAGTGGCGCAACTACACCGGCCCGGATGACGCAAATAAAGCCGAGCACCCCGCAAAATAAATATTTTTCGATATTAAAAAATGTCGGATAATAGTCCAGTATTGCCAAAATATCGGCGTACAGGTTTGCGGTGAATTGCCAGTTTCGCGTCTGCTTTAAGTCTTCAATGGTTTGTTGATTGCGGGTTTGGACTCCATCGCGTTTTGAGTTATTTTGAGGAGTCCTTCATGGGCAACAAACTTTACGTAGGCAACCTGCCTTATTCTTTCCGTGACGAAGACCTGCAACAAGCTTTCGCAGCACACGGTTCCGTTTCTAGCGCCAAAGTCATGATGGAACGCGACACTGGCCGCTCCAAAGGTTTTGGCTTTGTGGAAATGGGCAGCGACGCTGAGGCACAAGCTGCTATCAACGGCATGAACGGTCAACAATTTGGTGGCCGCGGTTTGGTCGTCAACGAGGCACGTCCTATGGAAGCACGTCCTCCACGCACTGGCGGTGGCTTCGGTGGCGGCGGTGGTGGTGGCGGTTACGGCGGTGGCGCTGGCGGCGGACGTAGTGGCGGCGGTGGCGGTTACGGCGGCGGTGCTGGCGGTGGCGGCGGTTACGGTGGCGGTGCTGGTGGCGGCCGTAGCGGTGGCGGCGGTGGTTACGGCGGCGGCGGCGGCGGTGGTGGCCGTAGCAGCTACTAAGCAACGAATCGAGATTTATCTCCAACAAAAAAGGACCTTTGGGTCCTTTTTTGTTGGGTATTTGTTATTTTTCGTCGCTGCGGTGTTTGCGTGGTCGGCCCGCTAGCGCGCGGTCAAACACCGCGTTCGGCAACACACGCAGCAACTTGGTCACCCACCCCATTTGCCACGGAATTACCCGGTAGCTGGTGCCTGCCTCAATCGCATCAAATGCTTTGTCAGCAAAAGCCTTTGCCGGCATCAAAAATGGCATGCCGTAGCGGTTTTTCTGAGTGAGCGGTGTGTCAATGTAGCCAGGGCAAATGGTGACCACTTTGACGCCGCTGGGGCGCAACTCGCCACGCAAGCTTTCGCAATACCCAATGACCGCGGCCTTGCTTGCGCAATAGGCGCCATGCCCAGGCAGACCCCGAATACCGGCCGCGCTGGCCACGCCAACCAGTTGTCCTGATCCGCGCTGAACCATCGGGGTAATAAAAGCGTGGAATGTGGCCGCCATGCCGGTGTTGTTGGTGGCAAAGGTGCGAGCCATCACCTCTAAGTCGTCCCGTATAGCGGTATCCATACCAATGCTAATACCCGCGTTGGCCACCACCACATCGGGCACGCCCTGCTGCTGCAAGCACCGCTGCGAGGCAGTGACGATGCTGTCAATGTTGGATACATCGGCACCATAAACTTTGTAGCGTGCAGTGGCCAAGCCTTGCGACTGGGCCCACGCCTGAATGTCATCGGTGCGGCGAGCCACCAGTGCCAGCGAGTAGCCCGCTTGGTAGAAACGCCAGGCCAAGGCTTGTCCAATTCCGCTGGATGCTCCGGTGATAAAAATCAATTTCGACATATAAACTTTCGTTACTCCGTCACGGAGACTGGGGGGCCGCCAAAAACCCGCGCACGCGCCCTTGCAGTTCAAGGACTTGCTCCACGTTATCAAAGTCGAGCGTATCGGCGCTAAACCGGTCACGCCCCCGTATCAGTTCAACCGGCTTGTGCGACTTGACCTGCTCCGAATTCATGAACGCATGCAAAAACTCTCCACGGTATTCCATGCGGGGCGTCAGCTTGCCCGATAAATCGGTCTGCGCTTCCCGCACCACCACCGCGTTGCCAATTAACTGCACCTCTGAGTTGTCTTCGTTGGTCAACCCGTGCAATGCAGTGGCCGTGGTCAATCGGCCCTGGGCGTCCACCGAACGAATACGAATGGCGTCAATTTCTAAAAACTGGGTGTCCGGATAGTGGCGCGCTTTGTCGCCCAATACTTCGGTGCGAACGCGCCCTGCTGCGTCGTAGGAGCGGACCGAAAAATCGTTCATGAAATAGTCCGGTGCGTGGCTCTCAACCCGCTTAAGTGCAGGGCCAGTGGAGGGCGGTGCAATACGCACCAACCAATAGGACCCCAAGGCCAGCACAACCATAAATACCAGTGGCACGTATAGCAAAAACCGATCCCAGGCGTCTTTCAGGAAGCCCATCACCGGCTGTACTTTTCCAGCAGCCCACGGTAACGGCCCGCTGCAACCAAAAGGATGTCGCACAATTCTCGGACCGCGCCGTCACCACCACGTGCTTGGGTCACCCAGTTCGCAATGGCTTTCACTTCCCAATGGGCATTGGACGGTGCAGCGCTGAAGGCGCAGCGCCGCATCACGGGCAGATCCGGCCAGTCGTCGCCCATGGCTGCGGCATGCGACCAGTCATAGCCCAGTTCCGACAACGTTTGCTCCGCCGCAGGGAACTTGTCTTCGGTGCCAAAGTGCGCGTGCACAATGCCCAAAGCTTGCAGGCGCACCCGCAGTGGCTGGGAATCGCGCCCGGTGATGATCACCGGTGTAATACCCGCCCCTTGCAGCATTTTGAGCCCATGCCCGTCCAGGGTATTGAACCGCTTCAAGGTCTCGCCCGCTTCAGAAAACAAGAGTCCGCCATCGGTCAACACGCCATCCACATCAAAAAAGACCACCTTGACGTCCTGCGCCTTGAGCAGTAGCTCCGGCGCAATCTCGATGCTTGGCACCAACAGGGGCAGAATCCGATTTTTCATATCACCTTCGCCCGCATCAGGTCGTTGCTGTTGAGCGCGCCGCACAGGCGACCGTCTGCATCAACCACCAACACACTGGTTATGCGCAATCGCTCCATCAATTCCGCTGCGTCGACGGCCAATGCATGGGTATCAATGGTGCAGGGGGCGCGGTGCATTACTTCACCCGCCGTTTTGGCCCTCAAGTCCACGCCCTGCTCAACAAGTCGGCGTAAATCTCCATCGGTAAAGATACCAACGACAACATCGTGCGCATCCACCACAGCCGTGGCGCCTAACCCTTTGTCGCTCATTTCCCGCATCAAGGCGGAAAAGGTCGCATCAGGCAAAACTTTCGGAACGGTATCCCCAGAGCGCATGACGTCACTCACAAGCGTTAAGAGCTTGCGTCCCAGCGCGCCACCAGGGTGGGAGCGCGCAAAATCTTCAGCGCGAAACCCGCGCGCATCCAGCAGTGCGACCGCCAATGCGTCACCCAGCGCCAATTGGGCCGTCGTGCTGGCCGTGGGTGCAAGGTTGAGCGGGCATGCTTCTTTGTCAACCGTGCTGTCAAGCCACAGGTCGGCATGCTTTGCAAGGGTAGAGGTGGCGCTGGCCGTCATTGCCACCACTTTGGTGCCCAAGCGCTTGAGCACTGGCAAAATTACCGCTAATTCTTGCGACTCGCCGCTATTTGAAATCGCCAAAACAAGGTCTGCTTCGGTGATCATGCCCAGGTCCCCGTGGCTGGCCTCTGCTGGGTGGACAAACATCGCAGGGGTACCAGTTGAAGCCAAGGTGGCGGCGATTTTTCGTCCAATGTGCCCACTTTTACCCATACCCATGACCACGACCCTGCCTTGAATGGCCAATACCATGGCGACCGCTTGCGCAAATGTGGGGCCAACCCGGCTCTTTAAACCCAAGATCGCGGCAGCCTCAATATCAAACGTTTCGTGGGCCAAGGCAATGGCGCGTTGCGAAAAAAGCGGTGGCAGCGGCAGTGCGGTAGCGGTCATGCGATCCATTTTATAGAGCGAAGGGAGTCTTGCTAGTATCACCCCATGTCCGCACTTGAAATAACCCTTCTTTATTTGCTAGCCGCTGTGTTGGGTGTTGTGTTGTGCCGCTCTTTCAAACTACCACCCATGCTGGGATATCTGGCCGTCGGCGTCGCAATCGGCCCCCACGCGTTAGCGGTTTCCACAGACGAAGAGGGTGTCGGCCGACTGGGTGAATTCGGCGTGGTGTTTCTAATGTTTGTGATTGGCCTGGAATTTAATCTGCCCAAATTGCGAGCCATGCGCCGGCACGTTTTTGGTCTGGGTTTGCTGCAGGTGGTGGTCACGATTGTGCTCGCATCCCTGTTTACTATTAGCCTTGCAAAGCTTGCGCCAGACGTATGGAATCTGTCGTGGCAAGCCGCAGTAGCGCTATCGTGCGCATTGGCCATGAGCAGCACAGCTATTTTGGTAAAGCTGATGGCAGAGCGGATGGAAATGGAGTCAGAGCATGGTAAGCGCGTGATGGGCGTTTTGCTATTCCAAGACCTTGCAGTGGTTCCCCTGCTGGTATTAATCCCTGCCTTGGCCGCCCCTGGCGAGCAACTCATGATGGCCCTTGCGCTCGCCGCGGTGAAGGCCACCGTTTTGATTGCCCTGCTCTTGGTCGGTGGCCAGCATGTGATGCGGCGTTGGCTGACCTTGGTCGCTCGGCGCAAAAGTGAAGAGCTGTTTGTACTCAACCTCTTGTTGGTCACTCTGGGGCTTGCATGGCTCACAGAAATGGCGGGGCTGAGCCTGGCATTGGGCGCATTTATTGCAGGTATGCTGATTTCCGAGACCGAGTTCAAGCACCAGGTGGAAACCGACATACGCCCTTTTCACGATGTGCTTTTGGGGCTTTTTTTCATTAGTATCGGCATGCAGTTGGACTGGCGCCTCATCATGGAGCGCTGGGCACTAATCCTGTTGCTCCTTGTGGCGCCAACCTTTTTTAAGGCTGTCGTCGTCACGATGTTGGCGAAGGTATTGGGCGCTACGGCGGGGATTTCGCTGCGCACGGGCCTTTACCTCGCGCAAGCGGGTGAGTTTGGCTTTGTGCTTTTAGCCTTGGCACACGACAACAAACTGGTGGCGCCTGAACTGCTCAATCCGATTTTGGCTGGAATGGTTTTATCGATGCTGGCGACACCCTTTATCGTGATGTACAGCAATAAAGTCGTCATGAAACTGGTAGCAAGCGACTGGCTGCAGCAGTCCCTGCAAATGACCAGCATTGCTCGCAAGGCCATCAATACTAGTCACCACGTCATCATTTGCGGATACGGACGCTGTGGCCAAAACTTGGCCCGCATATTAGAGCGGGAAAAAATTCCGTACATGGCACTTGACCTAGACCCTGATCGGGTCCGGCAGGCCGCCGCCGCCGGGGATTCGGTGGTATTTGGCGACGCCTGCAGGTTGCAATCGCTTATGGCGGCCGGTTTGGCGCGCGCTAGCGCGGTCGTCATTACCTACCTAGACGAACCCAGCGCGCTCAAGGTTCTGGGGCGCATTCGGGCCCACGCCGCCCAGGTCCCGGTAATCGTACGTACCCAAGATGACCTCAACCTTGATGCATTGCGGCAAGCAGGCGCTACAGAGGTTGTGCCCGAAACCATTGAAGGCTCCCTGATGCTCGCCAGCCATGCCTTGGCCTTGGTGGGTGTGCCGATGCGCCGGGTGCTTCGGATCGTTCAAGACCAGCGCGACAAGCGTTACAGCCTGCTACGTGGCTACTTTCATGGGGCGGACGACAACACCGTCGACGAGCTCCAGCACGAACGGTTGGCAAGTTTTACCCTGACAGCTTCCGGCAAGTCACGGTCTTGGCCGTTGTCGTCGTTTGCGTTACCCGCGCTGGGCGTACGGGTGTTGAGCCTGCGGCGTGCCGACGGCAGCGTCGCTGACTTGACCGATGATGCGGTGGTCGACGTGGGCGACACCCTGGTGTTATCGGGAAAAGCGGAGGCCCTGTCTTTGGCTGAACAACGGTTAGTCAAGGACTAGTGGCACGTTTTTGAAAGTGGCGCGTCGTGAATTGCACGAACATATTTCCATGGTGCCCAACTGGCCAGCGCCCGGCGTCCAAGTTAGTGCCATTACGCCTTTGCTGCAGGACGCCAAGGTATTTCGCACCTTGATTGATGCGCTTGCACACCGCTAGTTGGATGCGCCCTGACGTCGTGGCAGGGTTGGGTGGGTCATCCAAACTGTGCAATGCGGGCCTTCCGCTATTCACGCTCGTAGATTTCAGCGGCCACTAGCCACAAGCGCTAATTCAGATCGCCGTATTGGGTGCCGCTGAGTGGCGACCCTGAATCGTCAATCTGCGTGTCTTCAAACGTTGGCAAGGGCGCTGGATTGCGTCGACCAGAACGCACCAGCTCGCCTTTTTGCGCTGGTGCCGTTGGTGGTGCCGCGGTCGCCAGAGCCTGCTTGAAGGCGGCCACTTCGTCAGCATGCAGAGGTTCGTAACGCGGCTTACCCGCCCCAGGAGCGGCCGGCGCTCTCTGTGGGGGCGCAGCGGAGGGGCTTGCGCTCAGCGGCGCGGGAGCCGATGGCCGGCTCAGTCCAGCAGTAACGGTCTCATTTACACGCCAATAAACCGAGGTAACCAATATGTCGTAACGCGACTTCGCGTTGTGCGCGATGAGGCGTTCAATTTCTGCCAATCGGCCGGTCTCGGACACATAACGCCGGTCAATGTCCATCATGATGAGGTATTGGCGTCCCCGGGAGTCCAAGGACAAGACCTTAAATTTGTAGCTGGCTGAAAGGATGCCCGCACTCGTCAGCGACTCGCGCACCACGGCATACAGTTGCTCTCGGCGCTCCAGTCGTTCGTTTTTCCGGTTGGCCGCATGATTCTGAGCCGGTGCCGCGAACCGATCGCCCCCCTTGGCCGACGGATTAAAAGGCACTGTGGCATCCACATGGCCAAGTCCAGAGCTGTCTGCAATGCCCAAGGATTTGTCACTCACCCCATTCTTTTTTGAAAACCAGCTTAGAAATGACATCAGCAACTTTCGTAATCGGCAACGACAACAGTGTAAGCCAGGCTACTTTCCAATGCAAAATTTTGAAAAGATGACGCCCAAAAGATCGTCAGAGGTGAACTCACCGGTAATTTCAGCCAATGCGTTTTGGGCCAAACGAAGCTCTTCGGCGAGCAAATCCAGAAATTGCGATTGGGCAGCCAAATGTGTCGTTGCGGCCTGAAGGTGTTCTGCAGTGCGGCGCAGGGCTTGTACATGCCTCTCCCTCGCGATGAACGTACCACCGGCGGCCGCCCGCCACCCAGCGGCCTCCAGCAATCGTTGCCGCAAGACGGCCAAACCCGCCCCAGTCTTGGCCGAGAGCGCAATGCCCTGGGCGAGCACGACACCAAGATCCGTATCGACCTTGTTCCAAACGTCCAGAATGGGCACACTTTTAGCAACTGTTTCGCCAATTTCGTTTGCTATGGCTGCGTCCGCTAAAGCGTATTCGACATCATTTTTGCGGGCGATGTCGTGCAAAAAAACCACGACATCACTGGCTGCGATGGCCTCCCACGCTCTTGCGATGCCAATCTTCTCTACGTCGTCGTTGCTAAACCGAAGGCCAGCCGTGTCGACAACGTGGATCGGGACACCTTCAATCTGAATCGTTTGTTGCACCTTGTCCCGGGTCGTGCCGGGAATCGCCGTGACGATGGCCAGCTCGACCCCCGCCAAGGCATTTAGCAAGGACGATTTACCCGCATTGGGCTGCCCGGCGATCACCACGGTTATGCCATCTCGCAATAAAGCACCTTGAGAGGCCCGCGCCATCACCCCATCGAGTGCTGTTTTCAAGCGCTCCAATTGCCCATGGGCATCTGCCTTTTGCAAGAAGTCGATCTCTTCCTCCGGGAAATCCAAGGTTGCCTCGACCAGCATCCGCAAATGGATGAGGGCATCACGCAGTGCATGGATTTCTCGAGAAAATGCACCTGACAAAGATTGGGTTGCGCTACGGGCGGCAGCCTCTGTACTGGCGTCAATGAGATCAGCGATGGCTTCAGCCTGCGTCAAGTCAATTTTGTCGTTTAAAAATGCGCGTTCGGTAAATTCACCGGGATTGGCGATCCGCAAGCCTTCGAGGCAACCCACTG
>JBBRNS010000007.1:0-33365 GCA_038230175.1 Burkholderiales bacterium | reverse complement strand
GGCTGCGCCGGGTGCTGCGCGATTTGCCTGCGGCCAAGACGGTCGAGGATGTTGAGGCGTTGCTGCCTTGGAATGTGCGCATAGCAGATTTATCGGGCGAAACGGCCGATTGACTTACTGGGGTTTGTGGAGCACTTACTGAGGTCTTGCTGTGGGTGACGTTTGCCATGACCCTTGCACAGTTCAGCCTGTTGGCTGGCATGGTGACTGATTTGCGGCGCAAGGTCAGCGACAAAAATCGCACCTTGGGCAAGCAAAACGCGGAGTTAGAGGTCGCTTTGCAGCGCATCAACGACATGGCCATTCGGGATGAGCTGACCGGCGTTTTCAACCGGCGTTATCTGATGGAGCGCATTGCCGAAGAAACGTCGCGTTGCCTGCGCAGCGGGGCCACTTTTTGCCTGTGCATGGTGGACATCGATTTTTTCAAGAAGATCAATGACAGTTATGGCCACTTGGGTGGTGATGAGGTGTTGCGCCGCGTTGCACGCACTGCGTCCTCCGCCCTGCGTGAGGGGGACATTTTTGGACGCTACGGTGGTGAGGAATTCGTCATGCTGCTGATCAACACCACCCTAGAAGGCGCCATGGTCACGGCAGAGCGGGTTCGTACCCAGATTCATGACCTGCGCTTCCCAGAGGTCAGTGTGGATTTAAAAGTGAGAATTTCGGTGGGGGTGGCCGAGCATGCGCGCCTAAATCCGGCTGCTGCGACTTTGCAGCAAGCCGACGCGGCGCTCTACCGCGCCAAGCAAAATGGGCGCAACCAGAGTGTGGCAGCCCCGGTCGGTGCCTGATGTCTATTTCCAGCGAACAGGTTCCAAATCCACCGTTTGCTTGTCGTCGCCCAGGGTAAGTACGCCTTCTTGTATCGTGGCCTGCAGCTGCATCGTGCGCTGGGCCAGCTTGCTCAATGCCTGTGAGGCCTCAGTGGGCACGCGCCAGACCTCAAGGCGGTCCAGGCGGGTGAGTTTGTTGACGATGCCCTTCCACCAGATTTCGGCCGAATGCGCAAAGCAGTAGAGCAGCACTGCATCGGCCTTGTTGCAGGCTTTGCTGATGGGTTTGTCCTCGGGCTGCCCCACCTCAATCCACAGGCGCTTGTGGCCGGTGAAGTCGGTGAGTGACACATCGGGGTCTTCCACGTCCGACAGGCCCGCGCCAAAGGCCAGAACGCCGTCGCCATTGCATTCGCTTTGCAGTTTGTAGGCATTGAAGGCCAGTGCCGCCAGCCGAATCATCATGCGCTCGTCCGTCTCGCTGGGGTGACGTGCCAAGGTGAGGGCGTGGTCAGCGTAGTAGCTGTGGTCAATGTCCGCAATTTGCAGATTGACCTTGAAGATGGTGGATTTGAGTGCCATTAAACTCTTTTGGCCAGCTCGGCGGCCATGCCGGTGTAGCTGCCCGGCGTCATGGCCAACAGGCGCTGCTTCTCGGCCTCTGGAATGGCCAACCCTTCAATAAACCCTTGCATCAATGCACGGGTCATGGCCTCGCCCCGGGTGAACTTTTTGAGCTGTTCATACGGCTGCGGCAGGCCAAAGCGGCGCATCACGGTCTGAATGGGTTCGGCCAATACTTCCCACGACGCGTCCAGGTCGGCAGCAATGGCCGCTTGGTTGATCTCCAGCTTGTTCAGACCGGTCAGCAGTGACTGGTAGGCCAGCACCGCGTAGCCAATGGCCACGCCCATGTTGAGCAGCACGGTCGAGTCGGTCAGGTCACGCTGCCAGCGGCTGATGGGCAGTTTCTCGCTCAAGTGCTTGAGCAGGGCATTGGCCAAACCCAGGTTGCCCTCGGCATTCTCAAAGTCAA
This sequence comes from Burkholderiales bacterium, assembly GCA_038230175.1. Lineage (GTDB taxonomy): Bacteria > Pseudomonadota > Gammaproteobacteria > Burkholderiales > Burkholderiaceae_C > Allorhodoferax. Next base: position 31,550 of record JBBRNS010000007.1, on the reverse strand, counting down.
TCGGGTTGACCTTGTGCGGCATGGTGCTCGAGCCCACCTCGCCGTCGCGCAGCTTTTGCTTGAAATAGCCCAAGGACACATAACCCCAGACATCGCGCGCCCAGTCGATCAGAATGGTGTCGGCACGTGCAATGGCGTCGAAGATTTCAGCCATGTAGTCGTGCGGCTCGATTTGGATGCTGTAGGCTTGAAACGTCAGCCCCAGGCCCAGCGGCTCGGGCGTTTGCACCACTTTGGCAGCGAAGGTTTCCCAGTCAAAGTCGGGCCAGGCGGACAGGTGGGCGTTGTAGTTGCCCACGGCGCCGTTCATCTTGGCCATGATCTTGACTGACGCAATCTTTTCCCGTGCAGCCACCAGGCGCACCACCACATTGGCGATTTCCTTGCCCACCGTGGTGGGGCTGGCCGTTTGACCATGGGTGCGGCTGAGCATGGGCACTTCGGCAAAGCCGTGTGCCATGCTGCGCAGTTTGGTAATGACCGCGTCCAGCGCGGGCAGCAGCACTTGGTCACGTGCGGCCTTGAGCTGTAACGCGTGGCTGGTGTTGTTGATGTCTTCGCTGGTGCAGGCAAAGTGCACAAACTCTTGGGCTGCGACCAACTCCGGGCGGGCCTCAAATTTGGATTTGAGCCAGTATTCCACCGCCTTGACGTCGTGGTTGGTGGTTTTTTCGATCTCCTTAATGGCTTCACCATCGGCCACCGAGAAATTCTTCACCAAGCCCAGTAAGTAAGTCCGCGCGCCAGGGGTGAGGGGCTTAAATTCAGGAAACCCGGCGTCGCTCAGGCTGATAAACCAGGCCACTTCGACCTGAATGCGGCGGTGCATATAGCCTTGTTCGCTCATGAATGGGCGCAAGGCAGACAACTTGGTAGCGTAGCGGCCGTCCAAGGGCGAAAGGGCAGAAATAGGAGAAAAAGTCATGCACGAATTGTAGGTCGTGCGCCGCCAAGCCCTATCGGGGCCTTGGCAAGGGCGCCAATGGATAGAATGGGCCTTCTTGCAACAGTGAAGTTCTCATGAAATTACTTGGATCCACCGCCAGCCCATATGTGCGCAAAGTGCGCGTCGTCATGGCGGAAAAGAAGCTTGAATACGCCTTTGTGCCAGAAAACGTATGGGCTGCCGATACCTTGATTGCCGAATCCAACCCGCTGGGTAAGGTGCCCTGCTTGGTCATGGAAGGTGCTGAGGCCCTGTTTGATTCCCGCGTGATTGTGGAGTACCTCGATACTTTGTCCCCCGTGGGACGCCTCATCCCCACCATGGGCCGGGAGCGCTCGGAAATCAAAACCTGGGAAGCGCTGGCCGACGGTTTGATGGATGCCGCCATTTTGGCGCGCCTGGAAGCCACCTGGGCTGGACGCACCAAAGCACAGCGCAGCCAAGCCTGGATAGACCGCCAATTACTCAAGGTTAACGCCGCGCTAAAAGCCATGAGCCGCGGCTTGGCCGAAAAGCCGTTTTGTGGCGGTATCCACATGACCCTGGCCGACATTGCGGTGGGCTGCGCCTTGGGCTACCTGGACTTTCGTTTCCCAGACATTGGCTGGCGCAGCGAGTACCCCAACCTAGTCCGTTTGCATGACAAGCTGATGCAGCGCGCTAGTTTTGCGGATACTGCGCCGACCTGAGAGTGGTTTTATTCAGCCTGTGTGAAGGCTGATCCTGCGCAAAGCCGAGCCAGACTTACAAGCCCTTACACAATTTGATAGCACAAAAGCCGTGTGGGCTTGTATATTGGACCCTCCATGGCCCAGTACAAAACCATCTACAAATGCCGCGAGTGCGGTGCGACCAGCTACCAGGCGGTGATTGACCGCGCCGAAAACGGCAGTTTGCGACCGACTGGGCAGTACCGGTGTACCGGTTGCCGCAATATTTTTGCGACGATTCGCGCATGGTGGGAGCCGCGCCGTATGTCCGAGATGCGGGCCCCCTCCCTCACAAATTAAAGTGCCCTGGGTAGCCCCTTAATCACCAAGGGCTACAAGAGCCTACCAAGGCCGGTCTGAGGCAGTGGCAGCAGTCAACGGCAGCATCCGCTCTAGGTTGATTTGCACCTTGACCTCGCGGTGCGCCACACTCGACACAATCCGAAATTCGCGCTGGCTGGTGTCCCGCATGGCGTGCTCCACGGTGGGCATGCCACTGCGGTTAATAAACACCGCCACTTTGGGTGTGGTGGTGTTTAGGCCGCGTTTAACCACCACAGCCACCTCGTCGGTGGCCAGGCGCACGAACGATCCTGGCTGGTAAATCCCAACGGCTTTGATCAGCGCTGCACCGGCCTCGTCGATTTGCCGGTTTTCATCAAAATAGCAGGCCTGCATGGCCGCAGCCGGTGCTATCGGCATACGCGAGGCACGCGGCGCCAGCCGGGCGGCAAACATGTCGGCACGCTGAATCAGGCGCGCCAACTGCTGCGCCGTGGATCGGTTGCCCAGGGGACCCGGCTTTTGGTCGTGGTGTTCGCGAACGGCTTGCAGCCAAATGGGGTCGGTGATGCCCATGGACATCAGCATTTCGGCCGAGGTGTCAATGTGGGCTGCAATCTCGGCGCGTTGTGCGACGGTCGGGGGCTCTTTTTGCTGGGCCAATTTGTCCTGCAGCGCGGTCATGCCCAGGTTCATCGTCAAAGCCGCTTTGCACAGGGTGGACTCCAGGTCGGCGGACCACTTGAGCACCTCGCGGGCAGCAAGCCCACACATCACACTGACCAGCATGGCGTGGGTGGCGCTGTACAGGCGTAGCTCGGTGGCCGAGAGGTGGATCAGGGCAAAAAGAGTGCCGTCCGGGTTGCGGCGTGAGTGCCGAGCCAGTTGTCGGTACAGGCGCTCAAGACGTTCATTAAACTGCGCCGGGTTGGTGTCACGCAGCATCGCGTTGCCCTGCGCTTGTAAATCCAGCCAGTCGGGTGGCCCGTCGTCATCGGCTTGTTGGTTGTCACTGAGTGGGCGGTCGATCTTGGCGTCGGCAATTTCACCCAGAGGTTTGTTGTCGCGTACCAAACTGTGCAGGCGCTCCACATACGCGCGGTGGTGCGCCTCGGAGTCGGTCACGTCGATATAAAGCCCGCCTCCTCGGCGTAACATATCTTCCAGCGCCGTGCGCGATTCCACCACGAAACCCCGCTTGGCCAAGAGCACGCCGTCTTTGTCCATGAGCGGAAAGGGCAGGAGTTGGCCGATACGGATGGATTCAACGGCAATAGGTATGAGTTGCATAGGAATTTGGCGATTATGCATTGTCAGATCGGCCGATTTGTCGCGGGCTTGAGCCTTGTTAGGGGCTGATAGCATTGCGCCATGCACGCCACAGAACTACCGCCCGCATTTCTAGCCAAAATTGCCGACCGCAGCACGCTTGCGCTACGCTTGGCGCACCTGCCCCGGCCCTGGGTTTTTACCAACGGTGTTTTTGACGTGTTGCACCGCGGCCATGTCATGTACCTAGCGCAAGCCCGGGCTTTGGGCGGTAGCCTGATTGTGGCGCTCAATACCGATGCGTCGATGCGCCGATTGGGCAAAGGGGACGACCGCCCCCTGAACAACGAGGCCGATCGGGCGGTGGTCATGGCCAGTCAGCAGGCGGTGGATTTGGTGACCTGGTTTGACGAAGACACACCGGTGGCCGTGATTGGTGAAATCCGCCCCGATATTTTGGTCAAAGGCGGAGACTACGACATGCAAAAGCTGCCGGAAACCGCACTGGTGCAAACCTGGGGCGGTCATGCCCTGGCTCTGCCGTTTGTGCAGGGCTACTCCACAACCCGCTTGCTCCAGCGCATTCGCGCCACTTAAGGGGCTGGCGGTTTGGCCGGACCAAATACCGCGGCCCACAAGGCCATGCCCGCTGCGCGTTCGCTGGGCACACGCGCCTCGTCCAATTGGGTGGGCTCTTCGTTGAGCCGTGCGCGGTGCTGCAGGTGGCGCAAGCTGCGGTAGGCGGCGGCCGCGTTGTCACCGATACCCTCGCCCAACAGACCACAGGCCTGGGCACGTTGCAACAAGGCAATGTTGCCCGCGTTGGCCAGCAGTTCTGGGTGTGCAAAACCGTGGGCCAATACCAAGTACTGGACAGCAAACTCCATGTCCACCATGCCGCCAGGGCTGTGTTTGACATCAAAATCAGTGCCGTGCACCGGGTGGCTGGCCCGTATACGCTCGCGCATGGTGTGGATTTCTTCTTTCAGTGCGACCGCGTCGCGCACCGCACCGATGACCGCCGAGCGCACCGCGTCAAAGCGCGCGCGCAGCGCTGCGTCACCCAATACAAACCGTGCGCGTGTCATGGCCTGGTGTTCCCAAGTCCACGCAGTGTTGCTGCCACGTTGCTGTTGGTAGTTGGCGTAGGCGTCAAAACTGGTGACCAGCAGGCCCGAGTTGCCGTTGGGGCGCAAGGCGGTGTCGATTTCGTAGAGGTCGCCCTCAGCTGTTTTGACGGTTAGCCAATTGATCATTTTGCGCACCAGACCGGCATAGACTTCGGAGGCGCGCTCGTCGTCGTCCTGGTACACAAAAACCAAGTCCAGGTCGCTGCCATAGCCCAACTCGATGCCGCCGAGTTTGCCGTAGGCAATGATGCCCAGTTGGTGTTGGTCGCGGTGGCGGCTCTTAAGGCGGCTCCAGCACCAACGCAGGGTGATGCGCAGCACGGCCTCGGCCAAGCAACTGAGGTCGTCGGCCACTTGTTCTACCGTGAGGCGTCCTTCTACGTCGCGGGCCAGTGTGCCAAACACTTCGGCGTGGTGGGCGCGGCGCAGCAGGTTGAGCAGTGCCTCTTCGTCGTCGGCTCCGCCGCCTTCCAGCGCTTCGCGTCGGCGCTCCAAGTCTTGTTCAAAATTTTGCACATTGAAGCGCTCGTCATAAATGGCGTCCCCGGCCAATTCGTCAATCACGCCCGGGTGGGTCAGTAAATAACGTGCTGGCCAGCGGGCCAGGCCCAGCAGGCGCAGCAGCCGTTCGTGCACATTCGGGCGCTCCAGCAGCAAGGCGAGGTAGTTTTCCCGGCGCAGCAGGGGCTCCATCCAGTCCACCAGGCGCACGGCGGCCTCGTCGCTGGTCTTGCCTTGGGCAACCCATTGGCCCGTGCGCAGCAGTAAGCGATACAAGCGGTTGCGGGCGCTGTCACGCAGGGTCACTATGCGGGGATGGTCGCGCCAATTGTTGAGGCGTTCGCGCAAGAGGCCATTGAGTGGCTCTAGCACCTCGTCAAAGTCGCCGATACCCGCAGTGGCTGACTGGCCGGTGCAGCCTTTGCAGTTAGGCTGTGCGCCGCCCAAGAGCGCGTCAAACTCTTGCGCTACCGTTTCGCGGTGGGTATCCAGTGCGCTTAAAAACGCCGCGCTTTCTGCGAAACCCAGGGTTGTTGCCACCCAAAGCAGGTCGGTGTCGTTTGTTGGCAAGACGTGGGTTTGCTGGTCGTCCAGGTACTGCACGCGGTGCTCAACCTGGCGCAAAAACGTATAAGCGTTGGCCATGGCGTCGGCTGTGGCCTGCGGCATCAACCCGCAGGTCACCAAGCGCTGCAGCGCGCTCAGCGTGGGGCGGGTGCGCAGGTCAGGGTACTGGCCACCACGCACCACTTGCAGGAGCTGAACGGTAAATTCGATTTCCCGGATGCCACCGCGCGAGAGTTTGACGTCATTGCTGCGCTCAGGCTTGCCGGCGCTGCGCCGGGTGGCATGTTCCCGGATCTGGCGGTGCAAGATGCGCAGCGCGTCAAAGACGCTGTAGTCGAGGTAGCGCCTAAAGACAAAGGGCACCACCACATTGCGCAAGGACTGCGCGAAGGGCGAATGAATGGCGTGGGCGGGCGCAACCACTCTGCTCTTGAGCCAGGCAAAACGCTCCCACTCACGCCCCTGCACATGAAAATATTCTTCCAGCGCACCCAGCGAGGCGGCCGGTGGCCCGGAGTTGCCGTTGGGGCGCAGCGCCAGGTCCACCCGGAAGACAAACCCGTGCTCCGTGGTGTCGCCCACCAGTGCATAAATCGCGCGCACCATCTTGCCAAAATATTCTTGGTTGGAGATGCGCCCGCGCCCTTCGGCATTACCCGTGGTCTCGCCGTCTTGGTCGTAGATGTAGATCAGGTCAATGTCGCTCGATACGTTGAGCTCGCGCGCACCCAGCTTGCCCATGCCAACCACGCAAAATTGCGCGCGAACGCCATCTGGCGTTTGGGGGGCTCCGTGTAGCTGTTCCAGCGTGTGTGCACTCTCCGTGCTGGCCACTTCCAGTGCCAATTCTGCCAATTCGGTCATCGCGCCGGTGACGTCGTGCAGGCTAGCTCGGGCCGTGCAGTCCAGCGCAAGCAAGCGCTCCAACACCAATTGGCGAACGGTGCGCAAGCCCGCTGAGACGTCGACGCCGCCGCTGCGTAGGCTTGCCAACGCCGCCTCCATACTTTGGCGGGTGGGAAGGCCCGGGGTCAGCAGGTTCAATTGCGCGGCGTACCGATGGCGGATACGTTGGCCAAAACGGGAGCCATCGACCACGGCAGTAGGGGCGTTGCGGGTCATAATTCTGAATATGCTGCTAATTGCTTGATGACTGCGTTCACGTCAACTTCCTACCGTTTCACCAAAGTGGCTGCCGCCGTGGCGCGTTTTGCGCTGTGGGCGTTGGCTGCAGCGTGGGTGGCGTTGCTTGTGGTTTGGGGCGGATTGCATTTGTTGATTGTGCCGGGAATCGCGCAGTTTCGCCCAATGCTGGAGGCGCAAGCCACTAAGGTCATCGGGGCCACCGTGCATATTGGGGAGTTGTCCGTGCATTCGGCGGGTTTGATTCCTGCCTTTGCGCTCAAAGACGTCACGCTGTTCGATGCCCAAGGGCGTGAAGCCCTTCGGCTGCCCCGCGTGGTGGTGGCCTTGTCGCCCCGTTCCGTGCTGGGCTTGGGCTTTGAGCAGGTGTATATCGAGGGCGCGGCACTGGACGTGCGGCGTGATGCCGATGGTGTTATTCGCGTTGCAGGTTTTGCACTGCCCCAGTCGGACGACGGCACCGGCGAAGGCGCCGACTGGGCGTTTTCTCAGGCCGAGCTTGTGGTGCGCCACGGCACGGTGACCTGGACCGATGCCCTGCACGAGGCGCCGCCACTGGTGTTGACCGATGTCGATGCGGTGCTGCGCAACCGCCGACGCAATCACCGCATGCGCATCGACGCCACGCCTCCGCCGGAGTGGGGCGGGCGCTTGGGCGTCAGCGCCGTATTTGAGCAGTCCTTGCTGTCGTTACACCCAGGGAGCTGGCGTGAATGGCGTGGCCAGGTCTACGCCGATATGCCGCAGGTCGATTTGGCACAGTTGCGCCGTTATGTGGACCTCGGTGGGGGTATTGCCCAGGGCAGCGGCGCCTTGCGCGCGTGGTTGGATGTGGACCAGGGCCGCTTTGAAGCCATCACCGCCGACGTGGCCTTGACCGAGGTCAGCGCCAAGGTGACGGCGCGCCTAGAACCGGTCAACCTGCGGCAGGTGACGGGCCGTCTGGGGCTGCGCCGACTCAATGACGGTCTGGAGTTTTCCACCCAGGGCTTGCAGTTCGAAACCCTCGATGGCCTGCAGTGGCCCGGCGGCAATGTGCGTGTGGCGATGTACCCCGAAGATGCCCGCACGCCCGCCCATGGCGATGTCCAGGCCGACCGTCTGGATTTGGCCGCCATGGCCGAGATTGCCAAGCGCTTGCCCTTGTCAGAGGGGGTACGCAAGGCCTTGTCCGCCTGGGCGCCAAAGGGTTTGGTTGAGCGCGTCCAGGGTAGCTGGAGCGGCTCTGACTTGCCGCAGCTGCAGTTTGCCGCCAAAGGGCGTGTGGTTGGCTTGGCGCTGGCGCCCGATGCCGACGTGACCCAAGAGCGGCCTGGCCTCAAAGGCGCGGCGCTTGACTTTGACTTCAACCAAAGCGGCGGGCGCGTGGCCTTGGTTATGCGCAATGGGCAACTGGATTTCCCCGGCCTGTTTGATGAGCCCCAGATGCCTTTTGAGGAACTCACGGGTGATGTACGCTGGAAGCGCGATGGCACAAACTTCAGTGTGGATGTGCCCAACCTGCGGTTTAACAATGCCGACGCACAGGGTGAATTGCAGCTGAAATGGCGCACCGGCGACGTGCAGACCTACCCCGGAGTGCTCGATTTGCAAGGCAGCCTTAGCCGTGCGGATGCCGGCCGGGTGCACCGATACCTGCCAGTGTCCATCTCCAAAGAGGTGCGCGACTACGTGCGCAGCGGCGTGACCTCGGGCAGTGCCTCGGCGGTCAAGTTCAAAGTCAAGGGCAAGTTGGAGGACTTTCCGTTTGAGACTGCCAAGCAGGGCGACTTTCGCATCTCCGCCAACCTCAAGGATGTGACCTACGACTACGCCCCGGCCCTTGTTTTGGAAAAAGGCAGCCCGCCATGGCCCGCACTGGTGCGTTCGGCGGGTGAGCTGGTCATAGACCGTTCGGTGTTGCAGGTGCGACTGGATCGGGCCAACTTGGTTGGCGGCCCTGGCTTGAAGGTCAACAAAGTCGAGGGCATCGTCAGCAACCTCTACGGCGGCGCCAAGGTGGACGTCACGGCCGACATCCACGGTCCGCTGGCGCAAGCTCTGGCCGTGGTCAATGGCTCACCCCTGGGCGGCATCATGGGACAGGCTTTGGCGGGAACCACGGCCACCGGCTTGGCCGATTACCGGTTCAAGCTGGCCTTCCCCATTGCGGCAGTTGACCGCATTGCGGTGCAAGGCAGCGTGGTTTTGGGGGGGAACGACCTTCGCATCAGTCCGGACACGCCGCCAATGGGGCGCGCCCGGGGCACGGTGGCGTTTACCGAATCCGGCTTTTCGATCAGCGGTGGGCAGGCCACGGCTCTGGGGGGCGATATGCGCATCGACGGCGGCCTACAAGCAGCCAGCATTGGTGCGGCCAACAAGACCGCGCCCAGGGTTTTGCGCATGCAAGGCACCGCCACCGCCGATGGCCTGCGCGACACGGCTGAACTGGGTGCAGCGGCGCGTATTGCGCGGTTTGCTGGCGGGTCGACCACCTATGCGGCTACCTTGGGTTGGCGCGCCGGGGTACCTGAGTTGCTGGTCAGCAGCAATCTCAGCGGCTTGTCGCTGCGGCTGCCGGCGCCCTTTACCAAACCCGCCGACGCGGTGTGGCCCTTGCGGCTGGAAACGGCCGTGACCCGCACCGCGCTCAAGCCCGGCGTATCTGGAGCGGTTGCGATCCAAGACCAGATCAAGCTGGACCTAGGGCGGCTGCTCAACGTGGTCTATGTGCGCGACCTATCTACCCCGGAGCCCCGTGTGCTGCGGGGCACCATCGCCGTGGGGCTGGCGGCTGACGAATCGGCCCCTATGCCCGACAGTGGCGTCCTGGCCAACTTCAATGCAAGCAGCCTGGACTTGGATGCGTGGTCAGGTGTGGCATCGCACCTAACCGGGACTGACGCTACGGCCAGCGCGTTGGTACCTGCGGCGCAGGCCCACGCAGACTACCTGCCCACCACCGCGGCGCTGCGGGTGACGGACCTGACGGTGGGTGGGCGCAAGCTCAACAATGTGGTGGTCGGTGCGGTGCGTGAAGGCCGCTTGTGGCGTGCCAATGTGGATGCAGCCGAGGCCGGCGGTTACATCGAGTACCGCCAACCCGGCAGCGCCGGTTCCGGGCGCCTTTACGCCCGTTTGGCGCGCTTGGTGATTGGTCCCAGTGTGGCCAAAGACGTCGAAAACATGCTCAGCGAACAGCCCGCCAGCATTCCCGCACTGGACTTGGTGGTGGAAGATTTTGAGCTGCGCGGCAAAAAACTGGGCCGCTTAGAGATTGATGCGGTCAACATGGGCGCTGCCAATACCAACGTGGCGCGCGAGTGGCGGCTGAACCGCTTCAACATCATTACCCCCGAGGCAGTCTTTAACGCCAGCGGCAACTGGGCCGACATGAGCAGTGCACCGACCAGCGGTGCGCCGCGCACCGGCAAAGACCGCAAACGCACGGTGCTGAACTTCAAACTCGCCATGGACGATTCGGGCGCGCTGCTGAGCCGTTTGGGCATGAAAGGTGTGGTCCGCAAAGGCAGTGGAAAAATTGAAGGCCAGGTGGCTTGGATAGGCTCTCCCATCACTCTGGACTACCCCAGCCTGGGTGGTAACTTCAATGTCAATGTGGAAAACGGCCAATTCCTCAAGGCCGAGCCTGGTATCGCCAAGCTTCTGGGGGTGCTGAGTTTGCAGTCGCTGCCACGCCGATTGCTGCTCGATTTTCGGGACGTTTTTAGCCAGGGGTTTTCATTCGACTTCCTGCGTGGCGACGTAGCCATCGAGCAGGGCATCGCCCGCACCAACAACCTGCAGATGAAAGGTGTCAACGCCGCCGTGTTGATGGAAGGGCAAGCCGACATTGCCAAAGAGACGCAAAAATTGCGGGTGGTCGTGGTGCCCGAGCTCAATGCGGGCAGTGCGTCGCTCATCGCTTCGGTCATCAACCCGGTCGTGGGGCTGTCTACCTTTTTGGCGCAAATGATTTTGCGCCGTCCCTTGATTGAGGCCGCCACCCAGGAATTTATCGTGGACGGTACCTGGGTGGACCCCAAGGTGACCAAGGTAGACCGCAAGAGTGGTCAGCCGGAGACGCCCAAATGAAGGTCGCAACCCTGCAAATGGTATCGGGCGCCGACGTGGCTGCCAATCTGGAGCACGCCCACACCCTGTTGGCGCAAGCCGCCCAGGCCGGTGCCGAACTGGCGGTGCTGCCAGAGTACTTTTGCCTCATCGGTGCGCGGGATGCCGACAAACTGCAGATTGCCGAAACCTGGGGCAGCGGCCCCATCCAGCAGTTTTTGGCCGACTGTGCGCGCCAACTGGGCTTGTGGATTGTGGCCGGCACCCTGCCGCTCAAGGCCGCCCAGGCCGATCGGGTTTACAACAGCAGCCTAGCGTTTAACCCGCAAGGCGACTGTGTGGCGCGGTACGACAAAATCCACCTTTTTCGGTATGACAACGGGACCGAGTCGTATGACGAATCGCGTGTGCTTACCCCCGGTGACACCCCGGTGCAGTTTTCCGTTCCCTCACGCGACGGCGCGCAGTGGCAGGTGGGCTTGAGTGTGTGTTACGACCTGCGTTTTGCCGAGTTGTACCGGGCCTACGCCGCCCAAGGCGCGCACCTGCTGTTGGTGCCCAGTGCCTTTACCTACACCACGGGGCAGGCCCATTGGGAGGTATTGCTGCGTGCCCGCGCCGTTGAAAACCTGGCATTTGTGGCCGCTGCCGCCCAAGGCGGTGTACACCCCACAGGGCGGCGCACCTGGGGCCACTCGATGGTGATCGACCCGTGGGGGCGTGTGATGGGCGAACAGGCTGAAGGGGCTGGGCTGGTGTGCGCCGAATTGGATATGGCCCAATTGCTGCAATGCCGCACCCAATTGCCGTCCCTGCAACACCGGGTGTTGTAAGGTGGTGGCGTATTTGCTATTGATTTAGGAGCTGCTTGCGCACGTTCTATGAGGGCTAGAGGCCATTTTTATCATTATTTTCGGGCGCCGCTTCGTCGGCGTTGGGTAACTCGCCGTTCTTGCGGCCGGAGAACATCGTCCACCAAATGATTCCTACCAAGATTGATCCAGCCCCTAGGGCTTCCAGTAGTAGCCATGCCATGAACCGTTTCCTTCGCTGTGGGTGGGTGACGCTGATTGTAGGAGTCCTGGTCGCCTGCGGTAGCACCCCCAACACCCCCGCGCCCTGGTCCGATGCCACGCGCGCGGCCGAACGCACCAATGCGGCGCAGTCGGGCGTCCTCGCCCAGGCCAAGAGCCGCTGGGTACCCGTGCCCTGGAGCGATCTGGCCGGTTTTTCCGACGACAACCTGTTTGAAGCCTGGAACGCCTGGCTCCAAAGCTGCGAGCGCCCCACGCCGACCATGGGCGCGGTGTGCCCCGGAGTGCGCCGCATGAGTATTGGCAGCGCTGACGAGCAACGCGCCTGGATGGTGGCGCATTTGCAGCCCTACCGGGTGGAGTCTTTAGAAGCCGACCCCACGGGTTTGCTGACCGGTTATTTCGAGCCCGTATTAGAGGCTAGCCGTTTGCCGACAACAGCCTTCGCGGTGCCGCTGTACAAACCGCCGGCCAATTTGGCCCAGCGCAAGCCCTGGTACACCCGTCAAGAGATAGACACCCTGCCCGAAGCCCAAGCCGCCCTGCAGGGGCGGGCCATTGCCTACCTTGCGGACCCGATTGACGCACTCGTGTTGCAGATTCAGGGCTCGGGGCGGGTGCGCATAAGCCAGGGCGATGGATCGGTTCGTTGGGTCCGCCTGGCCTACGGCGGCACCAACGACCAGCCCTACCGCAGCGTGGGCCGCTGGCTCTTGGACCAGGGGCTGATCAAGGACGCCTCATGGCCCGGCATCAAAGCCTGGCTGGCGCAAAACCCCCAACGCCAGCAAGAGTTGTTGTGGAGCAACCCCCGCATGACTTTTTTTAAGGAAGAACCGATTGCCGATATCGCCAGCGTCACCGGGCCGCGCGGCTCGCAGGGCGTGCCGCTCACGGGGGGGCGATCCATCGCGGTAGACCCAGGCAGCATCCCTTACGGCACCCCGGTGTGGCTGACTTCACTGGGGCCGCAAACCAAGTTGCAAAAGCTGGTGCTGGCGCAAGACTCAGGCAGTGCGGTGCAGGGCGCGGTGCGGGCCGACTACTTTGCCGGTAGTGGTGCGGAGGCGGCTGAACTGGCTGGGCGCTTGCGCCAACCGTTGCAGATGTGGGTGTTGTGGCCAAAATAGGCGGGAAGTCGTTACCATGTACACCGTAGTCTTTTCACTCTAATTATTGGAAATCCGATGAGCAACACCCAGCGGGAGATCGACGAGCGCACCAACTTGACGGCCAACAGCATGTTCGAGTTGTTGCTGTTTCGCCTGGGCGAGGCGCCCGGCACCGAAAAGCGTGAACTGTTTGGGATCAACGTGTTCAAGGTGCGTGAGATCCTGGTCATGCCGGAGATCACCGCCATGGTCAATTCGCCCCCTGCCATGATGGGGGTTGCTAACATTCGGGGGCAGATGATCTCGGTCATTAACCTGCCCATGGTGGTGGGCTGCACGCCTAAAAAGGGACTGGGCATCTTGTTGGTCACCGAGTTTTCGCGCACCACCCAAGCCTTTGCCGTGGAAGAGGTCAGTGAGATTGTGCGCCTGGAGTGGAAACACGTGCTGTCGGCCGAAGGCAGCGGTGGTGGCTTGGTCACCAGCATTGCGCGACTTGATGGGGCGGCCGACAACACCCGCTTGGCCCAAGTGCTGGATGTGGAGCAAATCCTGCGCGACGTCATGCCGCAAGACCATACCTCCGATGCGGCGGTCGAGAAGCCGGTGATTATTCCGCACGGAACGGTGGTGCTGGCCGCCGACGACTCGCCCACTGCCCGCATGATGATTGAGGCTGGGCTCAAGTCCATGGGGGTGCCTTACATCATGACCAAAACCGGTCAAGAGGCTTGGGACATGTTGCAGACTATTTCCGAGAAGGCCAAAGCGGAGGGTCTGCGCGTGCGCGACAAAGTGGCCTTGGTCTTAACCGACCTGGAGATGCCAGTGATGGACGGCTTTACCCTGACCCGCAACATCAAGCAAGATGCGCGCTTCAAAGACATGCCGGTCATTATCCATTCGTCCTTGACCGGCTCCGCCAACGAGGGCCATGTAAAAACCGTGGGTGCGGACGCCTACATCGCCAAGTTTGAAGCCGAAGAACTCGCCGCCACCATCCGCGATGTGATGGAGCGCCGGGCTGGCCACTAGGGCGCTACCGTCACTGCGGCCGCTGCACCAGCGGGTGCGTGGGCGGCGGCTTTAGCGTACCGTAAGGCGCACCTGCAACACACTGTTGGCTTGTTCGGCCCATTGCCCCTGACCGCCTAGGCTGCTGCCTGAGCCGCCAGACTGGGTGTCCGATTCGGCCACTGTCACCCAGGTGTCCAGCGGCACCACCAGCACGCTATGCGCCTGCGCCGATTGGCTGGTGGCAGGTGCGTCGCCGCGCAGAGTCCGCTCACCTTGCAACGCCTGCGCAGCGCTGATTTCCAGCTCCACCCGGTCCGATCCGTCCCAGCGCGGCGTGGCGCTAAAGCCGGTACCGGCCTCCAAAATCAAGGTTCCCGCTACTGCTACCACCACACCATGGCGCACATAGGTTTGCAGCACCCGCAGCGGCACTTGCGTGGCCACTGCCACGCGCGCGCTGCGGCCGTTGAGCACCAGCACCTGCTGTGTCGCGGTGCCAGACCGCTGGCTTTGGCCCTGGCGGGCCTGTATCTGCCCTTGGCCCCAAGCCCCGATACCCAAGCCAACGCTGCCGCTGACTTGCGCGCCGCTATCTTGGGCCTGGGTTTGCTGCACCTGGCGCACCTCAATCAGCACATTGCGCAGCGGAAGTGGCGTGCTTGCCGCTATTAAATCAGTAGCTGCTTGCGCAGGTTCCATGAGGGCTGCAAGCATAAAAGACATAAAAAATAGCCGTACGTGACTGCGCCAGGTGGTGCTGGTGGGCTTTACTGGGTGTGGGGTGGCATTCATCGCAAAGCTCCAAGGCAGGGTCTGGCCCATTGTCGCGCAAGCAATATCACCACTACACTGCGGCTATGGTTGCTGAGCCTGCCCTATCCGGGCGGCGCGGCACAGAGCACTGCCCACAAGGCGGTCACTTAACCTGCCAGGAGAATTCAAATGCTGAATGCCCCGCCCCCCGCCCAGCCGACAGCGCCCACTGAGCCCACTGCGGGCCGCGCACCGCACCCCCCCATCACGCTGGACGACAAATACGCCCTGGACTACGGCCACGCTTTTATGAGCGGGGTGCAAGCCTTGGTCAAACTGCCCATGCTGCAGCGTGTGCGTGACCAGCACGCGGGCAAAAACACCGCAGGCTTTGTCAGCGGCTACCGGGGCTCGCCCCTGGGCACGTATGACCAGTCGCTCATGCGGGCCGAAAAATACCTCAAGGCCCACCATGTGGTGTTCCAGCCTGGTGTGAACGAAGAGCTGGCCGCCACCGCCCTGTGGGGCACCCAGCAGTTGGGTTTCGCCCCGCCCGGCAGCAACAAATACGATGGTGTGTTTGGCATTTGGTACGGCAAGGGCCCGGGCGTAGACCGCTGCTCGGATGTGTTCAAACACGCCAACATGGCCGGCACCACGCCCTGGGGCGGGGTGATTGCGGTGGCGGGGGACGACCACATTGCCAAAAGCTCCACCGCCGCGCACCAGAGCGACCACATCTTCAAAGCCTGCGGCTCACCGGTGTTTTTCCCGGCCAATGTGCAAGAGATCTTGGACCTGGGCATCCACGCCTTTGCCATGAGCCGATATTGCGGCCTGTGGGCGGGTATGAAGACCATCCAAGAGATTGTGGAGTCCAGCGCCACGGTGATGATCAACCCCGACCGGGTCAAGATTGTGATGCCGACCGACTTTGTGATCCCGCCCGGCGGGGTGCACATCCGCTGGCCCGACCCTGCGTTGGAGCAAGAAGCGCGGATGTTCGACACCAAGTGGTATGCGGCCCTGGCCTATATCCGCGCCAACCGGCTGAACTACAACGTGATCGAAGGCGCCAACGGTGGCCGGGCAGACCGGTTTGGCATCATCTCCAGTGGCAAGGCGTTTGACGATGTGCGCCAAGCCTTGATGGATTTGGGGCTGGACGACGCCACCTGCCAGCGCCTGGGCATCCGTTTGCACAAAGTGGGTGTGGTGTGGCCGCTGGAGGCGCAACTGACCCGCGAATTTGCCACCGGCTTGCAAGAGATCTTGGTGGTGGAAGAAAAGCGCCAGGTCATCGAATACCAGCTCAAAGAGGAGTTGTACAACTGGCGCGCCGACGTGCGCCCCACCATTCTGGGTAAGTTCGATGAGGTCGAAACGGCCGACCACTACGGCAGTGGCGGCGAATGGTCCATGCCCAACCCCAGCGCCAATACGCTGCTGCGCGCCAATGCCGACCTGTCACCCGCCATCATCGCCCGCGCCATTGCCCAGCGCATCAAAAAACTGGGGCTGGATGCGGACATCGCCACCCGCATCGAGAACCAGCTTGCCATTCTGGAAGGCAAAGAGCGCGCCATGCAGGTGCAAACCGTGCAGCCCTTGTCGGCGGACGGCACACCCGCCAAGGCGTTTGAGCGCCAACCCTGGTTTTGTTCGGGTTGCCCACACAACACTTCGACCCAAGTGCCTGAGGGTTCCCGCGCCACGGCCGGCATTGGTTGCCATTTCATGACCATTTGGATGGACCGGGCCACGGTGGGCTTCACCCAAATGGGCGGCGAAGGCGTGCCCTGGGTGGGGCAGCAACCGTTTAGCAACGAACAGCATATGTTTGCCAACCTGGGTGACGGCACCTACTTTCACAGCGGGATATTGGCAGTGCGCCAGTCGATTGCGGCCGGGGTCAACATCACCTACAAAATTTTGTACAACGACGCGGTGGCCATGACCGGCGGGCAAGAGGTGGGTGAGCGCCATGGCGCTGACAATGCGCCCTGGGTTTCGGGCCATTCGGTGGTTCAAATCGCCCAGTCCATGCGCGCCGAAGGGGCAGTCAAGATCACCATCGTCACCGACGAGCCCGACAAATACGACGATGTGGAGGGCCTGCCCGAAGGCATCGCCATTGAACACCGCGACGCGCTGGACCGGGTGCAGCGCGAGTTCCGCGAAATCAAGGGCACCACGGTCATCATTTACGACCAGACTTGCGCCACCGAAAAACGCCGCCGCCGCAAGCGCGGCCGCCAGGTGGACCCGGCCAAGCGGGTGGTCATCAACCCCCTGGTGTGCGAAGGCTGTGGCGACTGCGGCGTGCAGAGCAACTGCATCAGCGTAGAGCCGCTAGAGACCGAGTTTGGCCGCAAGCGCCAGATCAACCAAAGCAGCTGCAACAAAGATTTCAGCTGCGTCAAGGGTTTTTGCCCCAGCTTTGTCACGGTCGAAGGCGGGCGCCTGCGTGCCAAAAACCAGCCGGTGGTCGCCCTGCCAACGGACTTGGGGCCACTGCCGGAGCCGCGCCTGCCGCTGCTTACCGGCGATGCCTGTGTGCATGACAGTGCCCAGCATGGCGTGTGGGGCATCATCGTGGCCGGTGTTGGCGGCACCGGCGTCATCACCATTGGCCAGATTCTTGGGTTTGCAGCGCACCTGGAGGGCAAAGGCATCGTTACCCAAGACGCTGGCGGTTTGGCGCAAAAGGGCGGCGCCACCTGGAGCCATGTTCTTATTGCTGACACCCAGGAGGCCATTCGCACCACGCGGGTAAGTATGGCGGGCGCGGACTTGGTCATTGGCTGCGACCCCATCGTGGTAGCGGGCAAAGAAACCGTCATGCGCATGTGGAAAGGGCGCACCCATGTGGCGCTGAACACCCACACCGCGCCCACCGCCGCGTTTGTCACCCACGCCGACTGGGCCAACCCTGGCCAAGCCTGCCTGGCAGAAATCGCCAAGGCGGTGGGCTATGAGGGCTTGGGCACGCTGGACGCAGACGCGATTGCCAACCAGATCATGGGCGACAGCATTTACACCAACGCCGTGATGCTGGGCTTTGCCTGGCAAAAAGGCTGGATTCCGCTGCAGCTTGCCTCCATTCTGCGGGCCCTTGCGCTCAACGCGGTGGCGGTAGAGCGCAACACCGCCGCCTGTGAATGGGGGCGCCACGCGGCGCAGAACCCAAAGGCCGTGCAAGACCGGCTCAACCCGGGCCAGGTGGTGCAATGGGCTGTGCAACCGAAGCAGACGCTGGACTCCATGGTGCAAACGCGGGTTGCTTATTTAACCGACTACCAAAATGCGGCCTACGCACGCCGCTTTGAGGCGGTGGTGGCCCAGGTGCGCCGTGCCGAGGAGGCGCTGGCTGCCGATGCCGGGGAGGGCAGTGCCGTGGCCACCAAGTTAGGCGCCAACCTATTGCCGTTAACGCAGGCGGTTGCCCGCTACCTGTTCAAACTCATGGCCTACAAGGACGAGTACGAAGTGGCCCGCTTGCACACCGATGCGTCCTTTTTGGCCTCCATACAGACCCAATTTGAAGGTGACTTCACCCTGCATTACCATTTGGCGCCACCCCTGTTGCCACCCATAAACGCCGATGGTGTGCTGAAAAAACGCCGCTTTGGGCCCTGGATGCAAACCGCATTTCGCCTGCTCGCACCGCTGAAGGTCTTGCGCGGCGGCCCGTTTGATATTTTTGGCTACACCACCGAGCGGCGCAACGAGCGGGCACTGGTGCAGGAATACGAGCAAGCCATTTTGAACATGTTGCCGCTTCTGTCCCTTGCCAACCGCGATGCTGCCGCAGCCTTTGCCCGTGTGCCGGAGCACATTCGGGGCTATGGCCCTGTCAAAACCCGCCATCTGGAGGCGGCGCGTGTGCAGTGGGCACACCAGTTGGCGCGTTTCCACCAAGCCGCTCTAGCACCCCATTTGTGAAGGTTTGATAAAGCCTTGCCGCAGGGGGTGCGATTGCCTTTGCACACAAAACGCGGCGCTTACAATGGCGGGTTTCTCGCCCGCGCGCGCTTTCGTGCGCCCGGGCCCTCTCTTTTTGTTGTCTGGAGTTTGCCTGTGTTTATTTCGTCCGCCTTTGCCCAAACCGCCCCTGCCGCTGCCGGTGGGGACATGCAATCCTCTTTGATGAGCATGCTGCCCTTGGTGCTCATGTTTGTGGTGCTGTACTTCATCATGATTCGCCCCCAAATGAAGAAGCAAAAAGAACTCAAAGCCATGATCGAGTCCGTCGCAAAGGGCGACGAAATTGTGACCGCCGGTGGTGTGTTGGGCAAGGTTTCTAAGATCGGCGACACTTTCTTGGGCCTGGAAGTGGCCAATGGCGTTGAAATCCAAATTCAGCGCAGTGCCGTGGTGCAGGTGTTGCCCAAGGGCAGCATCAAGTAAGTTTTTCGTTTTATACCCAACCCTGGCGCGATCATGAACCGTTACCCTGTATGGAAATATGCGATCTTGCTGATCGCGCTCGTGGTGGGCAGCTTGTACGCTTTGCCCAACCTGTTTGGCGAATCACCCGCGGTTCAGGTGTCCTCCGCCCGCACGAACGTCAAAATCGACTCTCTGGCCTTGACCCGTGTGGAGGAAGCCCTTAAGGCCGCCGGCATCGCTGCCAATGCGATCAGTATGGACGGCACCTCGATCAAGGCCCGTTTTGATGGTACCGATGTGCAGCTTTCGGCCAAAGAGGCGATCCAAAAAGCGCTCAATACCAGCCCCGAAAATCCAGACTTCGTGGTGGCGCTCAACCTGTTGTCGCGTTCACCCACCTGGCTGACCGCCATGCGTGCCTCACCCATGTACCTGGGCCTGGATTTGCGCGGTGGGGTGCACTTCATGCTGCAGGTAGACATGCAGGCGGCGCTGAGCAAAAAGGCAGAGTCTTTGTCCGGCGACATTCGTGTGGTTCTGCGCGAGAAAAATGTCCGCCACGGTGGCATCAGCCGCAATGGCCAAACCATCGAAATCCGCTTCCGTGAAGCGGCGGCGGCCGAGGCCGCCAAACGGGTGTTGCAAGACCAGTTTTCCGACCTTGTGGTCGCCGAGTCGACCGAGGGCGCCGACCTGAAGTTGGTGGCCTCCATCAAGCCTGCCGCCGCGCGTGCGGTGCAAGACCAGGCGCTCAAGCAAAACATCACCACCTTGCACAACCGCATCAACGAGTTTGGTGTCGCCGAGCCGGTGATTCAGCAGCAGGGGCTGGACCGCATTGTGGTGCAGTTGCCCGGCGTGCAGGACGTGGCCGGCGCCAAGAAGCTGATTGGCCGCACTGCCACCTTAGAGATCCGTATGGTGGACGAAGGCAGCGACGGCCGTGCAGCAGAGTTAGGCGCCGGTGCGGTGCCGTTCGGTTCAGAGCGGTACCCAGACCGTGGTGGACGTCCGGTCATTGTCAAGAAACAAGTCGTCTTGACGGGCGATAACCTGACGGACGCCCAGCCCGGCTTTGAAAGCCAGACGCAAGAGCCTACGGTTAACCTGTCGCTCGACGCCAAGGGTTCACGCATTTTCCGCGATATCACCCGTGACAACATCGGCAAACGCATGGCGATTTTGCTGTTTGAAAAAGGCAAGGGCGAAGTGGTGACCGCGCCGGTGATCCGCGCCGAAATTGGCGGCGGACGGGTGCAAATATCAGGTGCGATGACCACGACTGAAGCGGCGGAAACCGCGCTGCTCTTGCGCGCCGGTTCGCTGGCCGCCCCGATGGAGATCATCGAAGAGCGCACCATTGGCCCCACACTGGGTGCCGATAACATTGCCAAGGGCTTCCACAGTGTGGCATGGGGCTTTTTGGCGGTGGTCGTGTTCATGTGTTTCTACTACATGCTGTTTGGCGTGATCTCCAGCATTTCACTGGCGTTTAACCTGCTGCTGCTGGTGGCGGTTTTGTCCATGATTCAGGCGACCTTGACGCTGCCGGGCATGGCGGCGATGGCACTGGTTTTGGGTATGGCGATTGACGCCAACGTGCTGATCAACGAGCGGGTGCGCGAAGAATTGCGCAATGGTGCCTCGCCCCAGGCGGCCATCCACGCCGGCTACGACCGTGCGTGGGCCACCATCATCGACTCCAACGTCACCACTTTGATTGCAGGCTTGGCTTTGCTGGCTTTTGGTTCGGGTCCGGTGCGCGGTTTTGCGGTGGTGCACTGCCTGGGTATTTTGACCAGCATGTTCTCTGGTGTCTTCTTTTCCCGTGGCGTGGTAAATTTATGGTACGGGCGACAAAAGAAATTAAAAACAGTGTCTATTGGGACGGTTTGGCGTCCTGACTCGGGTAGTCAGGTCACGACAAACTAAAGGGAGCAATCATGGAATTTTTCAAAATCCACCGCGACATTCCGTTCATGCGGAATGCTGTGGTGTTCAACTTAATTTCGTTCATCACGTTTTTAGCGGCGGTGTTTTTCCTGTTCTCCCGCGGACTGCACCTGTCGGTGGAGTTCACTGGCGGCACGCTGATGGAGGTGAACTATTCCCAGCCTGCAGACCTGAATGCCATACGCACCAAGGTCGAGTCTCTGGGCTTGGCGGATGTGCAGGTGCAAAACTTTGGCACTACACAAGACGTGCTGATCCGTATGCCAGTCCAAAAAGGCAGCACATCGGGTAAACAAAGCGAAATCGTCATGGCCGGTTTGTGTGAAGGCGCAGGCGGGGCCATGCAAGCCGACGCCAAGCAAGCGGGAAAATCGGTTTGCCAGTCGGCGGACGGTACTGAGCTGGTTACTTTGCGCCGTACCGAATTTGTGGGCCCTCAAGTGGGTGATGAGTTGGCCACTGATGGCCTCAAGGCCCTGGCGTTTGTGGTGGCGGGCATCATGCTGTACTTGGCCATTCGTTTTGAGTGGAAGTTTGCGGTTGCGGCCATCATCGCGAACTTGCATGACGTGGTGATCATTTTGGGCTTTTTCGCGTATTTTCAGTGGGAGTTTTCGCTCCCGGTGCTGGCTGCGGTGCTGGCGGTTTTGGGCTATTCGGTGAACGAGTCGGTTGTTATTTTTGACCGTATTCGGGAGAATTTTCGCCGCTATCGCAAGATGGACACCACCCAAATCATCGACAACGCGATCACCTCCACCATTAGCCGCACCATCATTACCCACGGCTGCACCCAGTTGATGGTTTTGTCCATGTTGGTGTTTGGTGGGGCGACGCTGCACTACTTTGCGCTGGCACTGACGATTGGCATTTTGTTCGGTATTTACTCGTCGGTCTTTGTGGCCGCAGCCATTGCCATGTGGCTCGGTATTCAGCGTGAAGACCTGATTAAGGGGCCTGTGAAGAAAGATATTGATCCTAATGATCCCAATGCGGGAGCAATCGTCTAGGATGCGATAAATATGGCCACCTCTCCAGCTCTGTCCCCCCGCCTGCAACTGGCCAAGGCTCTGCGCGAGCGCTTTGTCGCTGAGCTGGGTCGGGCCATGGTAGAGGTTGGTGGTGTTGCGATGGACCGGCTCACGGCGTTGATGGACGAGCCGGCCAGCGCGCGTGATAACCAGACCCGCCGAGACGCGTGGATGGCGTTCAAAGACGCCCGCCCTCGGTGGTTGGATACCACCATGGTGGCTTGGCGCGAATGCCTAGAGCCGCCGAGTAAAGAACAAAAGGCAAAGGCCGCCGCCAAGGCGGAAAGCGTTGGTCTGGAGTTGGTAGGCACCGAAGCCGTTGAAAACAAAATTTTGGCCTCGCGCATGGTCATTGCGGTGGTTGAAAAAGTCAACGCCCAGCTCGATGACTTGAAGGTGCGAATCCGTTTTTTAGAGGGTGCAGAGGAATTGGCGGGGCATGATATCTTTCGCCCTGAGGTGCTGACCCTTTTGATGGTAGAGCAGTGGGCTGCTTCCGGCATGGCGCCGGACTCATGGGCCATGGTGACGGACGCGGTACAAAAGCTGATGATTGATCGGCTCAAGACGGCCTACGCTAATGCCAACGACATACTCATCAAAAAAGGTGTCTTGCCTACCATTGAACTCAAAGACAGGGTTAAAGCGCCGGTGCGCCGGCCTGCCTCACGGGCGGGCCCTGGAGCGCCGACCGGCAATAGTCCGCTGGCCGATGGTGGACCGAGTGGTCGCGGGGATGTCGGCAGCAGCTACCCGCAGCAAGGCGGCTATGCCCAACAGTCCGGTTACGCGCAAGATGGTCGACCCGCTCAGGGTGGGCCGTTTGCACCGCCAACGGGGGGGGCTGGGCCCGCACCGCGTTCAAATACCTTTTGGGGTGGCGGGCGCACCGCTGGGCAAGAGGCATCCCAAGAAGCATCCCAGGACGCACTGACATCCCCCGGGCAAGTGCCTGCTTCGGTGCCGCCACCTTTTTGGAAGCAGCCAACGGGAGGCCACAGTGTCCGCAATGGCAGTTATGGTGCTGCCGATGAAACCCGCATGATGACCCACAACACGCCTTTGGCCCGCGCTCGCAGCCGGGCCCAGGGCGTGATTGGGCAAATTCGTCGCCTTTTTGTCAGCCACGGTGGTGGAGAGATGGGGGCGCCGGATAGCCATGGGCCATCTCCCGCCTTGGTTGCCGCGTTGGCGCCGCCCCGTGCAGGGCAGGTGCCGCAGTATGCGACGGGTGGAACGTTGTATGAAGATTACAGCCCTGCGGGGGTTGCGCGCGTCGCCGGCGACCTGCGGGAAAAAACGGACACGTTAAAGAAAAAAGCCGAAACCAAGGGTGAAAAGGCCACCATTGAGATCGTCGCTTTGATGTTTCAGGCGATCCTGGCCGAAGACCGCATACCGCCGGGTATTCGGGTGTGGTTTGCGCGCTTGCAAATGCCGGTGCTACGCGTGGCACTGGAAGACCCAGATTTTTTGGGCACCACCACCCACCCGGCCCGATTGCTGATTGACCGGATGGGGTCGTGTGTGATGGGTTTTGACTCGTCCGATGTCCATGGCAAACCTATGGAGCTGGAAATAAAGCGTATTGTGCAGGTCGTGGAGCAATACCCGGAGACCGGTAAAAAGGTCTACCAGATTGTTTATGAAGAGTTCCAGAAATTCCTGTCCAAGTTCCTTACCGAAAAAGGCGGCGCCAAGAAAGTCGTCAGCGTTGCCCAGCAGGTCGAGCAAAAAGAAACACTCACCATCCAGTACACCATTGAGATGCGCAACATGCTCAAAGGTATGCCCGTGCGCGACGAAATTCGGGACTTTTTGTTCAAGGTGTGGGCAGAGGTTCTGGCCGTGGCTGCCGTGCGCAAGGGCCCCCAGCATGCGGAAACGCTCTCATTGAAAAAGTCGGCTACCGACTTGGTGTGGGCAGCCAGCGCTAAGCCCAATCGTGCGGACCGTGCGCGTGTCATTCAGGACCTGCCCAACCTTTTGTTACGCTTGCGCACGGGCATGACCCTTTTGGCCATACCCCCCTCCGAGCAGGAAATACATGTCAAGACGGTGAGTGACACTTTGGCCGATGCCTTCTTGTCTAAGACCCAGGCCATACCGCAGGCCCAGATCGACGCCATGGCGCAGCGCCTGGGTAACCTAGAAGACTTTGTCTCGGAAGACGGCATGGGCGATTTGCCATTGGATGCCGAAAGCATCGAGATGATGCTGGGCATCGATGCGTCCGCGATCGAGGTCGTTGCCAACGGTGGCTCCAAACCTACAGCGGCCATGCTGGCGTGGGCGCAAGAGTTGCAAACGGGTTCGTGGTTTACGCTGGACCACAACAAGCAGGTGACCCAAGTCCAGTTTGCCTGGCGCAGTGACCGAAAACACCTGAATTTGTTTGCCTCAACCGCAGGTAAGAGCTTTTTGATTCAGGCAGGGCGCTTGGCTGCCTATTTGCAAGCGGGCCTGTTGGTGCCGCAGGAAGAAGAAACGCTCACCGTGCGTGCAACCCGCGACGCTATGGCCAAGCTAGAGGCTAACCCCGAGCGCTTGTTGGCCTGAGTCGGCCCGAGTGGGTTTGGATTGCTTAGTGGGCGACCCGGTCGGTGGGGTCGTCACACAGCTCGTCGAGCACCAGTGCGTCGGGCTCTTCACCAAAACTCCAATAGACCATCAAAATGATGGTCTTCAGGTCGTCCAGCGTCACCGGCGAACCGGGGGCAGCCATACACCGGTCAATCACCACCTCTCGCATGGGGCTTGGCAAAACACCGGCGGATTGCATAAAACTAATAAATCCGATGCACTGCGGCCCCAGGTGGTCCCACTCATGGGGGGTATAGATACGCACACTGGTTGAGGAGGGCTCACGCACCCACGGCTCGGGAATATTGGCGTTCGTCGAAGCGGTGGAGCCGCTGCGCACTACGCCACGGGAAGCGGCGCTAAGGCCTTTGAGCCAAGTGATCGCATCGGCGATTTCGTCGGATTCAAACCCTACAGCGCTGAGCTTGCGCTCAAGTTGTGCGGGCTCCGGACAGCTATCGCCGGTGAAATAGTTTTCGTATACGAAGACAAGTACTTCAAACATGAGCCCAATATAACGCAGAAAACCGAGCTGCCTAGGGTCAGCCGGACTTTCCCCTCAATTTCGGGCTTTGCAGGGTGTGGTCTGCACCATCCCCGGCTTTACGCCCGAGTCAGGCGTTGAAACAAACCACCGGGTAGGCGTGCAACCTGGCCGTCAATTTCCAACGCCATCAGCTGCGCCTGCAGCATTGCGGTGGGAAGGCCGGTGCGGGCCAGCAGGGCATCCAGCCCTGTCGGGTCAAAACCCAGTTGGGCCAAGAGGCTGGCTTCGGGCACATCCACCACGGACGATTGTGGGCTTTGCGCTTGCATGGTGGCCTGGGCGTCAGTAACAGCGGGAAGCGAATCAATGGGCCATTCTTCTAGGATGTCCTGCGCACACTCCACCAATTTGGCGCCTTGTTTGATCAAAGCGTGGCACCCCTTGGCCTGTGTAGCGTGGATGGAGCCGGGAATGGCAAACACGTCTTTACCCTGCTCGGAAGCCAAGCGCGCGGTAATGAGCGACCCTGATTTCAGCGCGGCCTCTACCACCAGCGTTCCCTGGGTCAGGCCAGCAATGATGCGATTGCGCCGGGGGAAATTGGCGGACAGGGGCGGTGTGCCAAGCGGGTATTCGCTGATCAGTACGCCACGCTGGGCGATACGGTGGGCTAAGTCGCGGTGCTGGCGTGGATACACCCGGTCCAGACCGGTGCCCACGACGGCAACGGTGGCAAGCTGCCCGGGTGGCGCACCATCCAGTGCGCCTTCGTGTGCAGCACCATCGACCCCCAATGCCAAACCCGACACAACCGTGAGTCCGGACTGGGCCAGGGTCTGGGCAAAATGCCGTGCGTTGAGTGCGCCCTGTGCCGTCGGGTTGCGGCTACCAACGATTGCGACACTGCGTGGGGCGCCTTGCGCCAGACCATTGGCTAACCAAGCCAGCGGCGTACCCATGGCGTAAAGCAGCAGAGGGGGGTCTTCCATATTGAGAAGTGACGCTGGGTAGCACGCATCCCCCAAGGCAAGTACGCGACGTCCTGCTGGGTCTGACTGCAGCCAGTCCCAGGTGGTGTCCACTTGGGAGGGCCATTCGAGCGGCTCGCTCTGTAGCGCGGCGCGCTGGTTGGCGGTGACAACCTGGCCTAGTGCGGCTGAGTTTTGCTCAAAAACCCGGTGGGGCAGGCCAAAAGCGGCGAGAAGCCGGCGCGCGGTTTCATTGCCAACACCGGGGGTGAGTTGCAGGCGCAACCACGCCGCGAGTTCGTCGCGCTCCATGCAAGCAGGTGGTATGGGGCCGGTTAACGCGGCGTTGTCAGCCGGTCGCCGATGCGCACGCCGTCGGTGATCTCAAGGATCAGGGCGTAGGACAGGCGGTCAAAGGTACGAAACACCATCAGCAAGCCGTTGCGCTCGTCGGGCAATTTCAAGAGAGGGCGCGCTGCATCGGTGGTGTCGACCACGCGGGCGCCGTCTTTCAAAATGGCCATCACATGCCCTGCTTCAATACCGTCGCGGGTCCCTCTGTTGATGGCCACAATCTGATTTTGTGCGGCATTGACCACGGCGCTTCCGTAGACCGAAACAATGCGTCCCTCCACCTTGCCACTAGGGGCGTGCGGGGTATAACTCAATAACTGGCGCGGTGGTTCGGGCAGCAAGCGATCACCGACCCGCATTTCTTCTTTGGCGGCCACGATATCGATGGTAGCCGGCACAATGGCTGTGGTTTGGCTACCGTCTGCGTTTTCAACCTGCGTAGTGGTCTCGCCTTTGGCCAGGGTCGCCTTGCCGACGTACTGGGCTTCATAACCCAGCACCTCACCGGTGGTTGGGTCCTTCAGTGGGGTGGCGTTTCGGAAAATGCGGAACATCTGCTGGCGCCCCTGGTCATCCAGCAAGGGGGTGCCATCATCACCGCGGGCGTAGGCGCGATCGCCCCGTGCAAGCAGTACGCGGTTTTCGGTTGCGGAAACGATGCGGGGTGCCGCCTTCAGCCCAGTTTCATCAACGATGATGGGTTCGGCCAAGAACGCCTCGATGAGATTGGCCTGTAGTGTGGGCAAGGCCAGTTCGGGTAGGGCCTCGACACGAACACGGGGTGATACGCGAACCGTGTTGTCGGATTCATAAATGACAGCGGCTTCTCCCATCCGCAGCCTCGCCATGCCGTTGCTGCGCTCCAAAAACAAACGCTGCCCGGGGTAAATCAGGTGCGGGTTCTTGATTTGGCTGATGTTCATGCCCCATAACTCGGGCCAGCGCCAAGGACTCTTGAGAAACATCTTGGAGATCGCCCATAGGGTGTCGCCACGCTTGATGGTGTACGTGTCTGGTGCATTGGCAGCCAGCTCGCCCACGGGGATGCCTTTTTGCGCCACTTGGTTGGCTGTGTCGCGCTGGGCGTTCGAGATGGGGTAGTTCTGGGCCAATGCGGAGGTGCACACCACTGCTCCAGACAAGGCGACCAGTATTGCTGCGGAAAGAGCGGATTTTGCCAATGAATGTGTCTTCATGTTTTATTGGATCCCGAGGGAATAACTTAATAAGTTACGCGCGATTTTGCGCTCAAGGCCTTGATTCGGCAACGTATTTGGCGCTCTGTGCGCTTCACATGGGCCAAAAGTGGCGAAAATACCCACATATCGGGCACGGTGCGGAACTGTCCGCCGCGCACTTGGCGCACATGCCCTAACCCCAACCCAGCAAGAATATGGCGCTACTTCCTATTTTGTGTTTCCCTGATCCCCGTTTGAACAAGGTTGCCAAGCCTGTTGCGGCGGTTGACCCACGTATCAATACCCTGGTGGCCGACATGCTTGAAACCATGTACGAGGCCAAAGGCATTGGTTTGGCCGCAACGCAGGTCGATGTGCACGAGCGCGTAATTGTGATTGACGTATCCGACGAGCTAGACGCCCCCTTGGTATTGATCAACCCCGAACTGGTGTGGACCAGCACGCAGACCCACCTCAACGAAGAAGGCTGCCTGTCTGTGCCCGGCATTTACGACGGCGTGCAGCGTTTTGATGCGGTGCATGTGACGGCCCAGGACCTGACAGGGGCCGCGCGCGTGATTGAGGCCGAGGACTTGTTGGCGGTATGCATCCAACACGAGATGGACCATTTACTGGGCAAAGTGTTTGTGGAATACCTCTCACCGCTCAAGCGCAACCGGATCAAGTCCAAAATGCTCAAGGCCCAGCGTGAGGACGCGCGGTGAGGCTGATTTTTTGCGGTACGCCGGAATTCGCCCGCCTTGCGCTGGAGCGACTGCATGCGCATGGCCACACCATTGCGCTGGTTTTGACGCAGCCCGACCGCCCGGCCGGGCGTGGCATGAAATTGCACGCCTCGCCGGTCAAACAGTTTGCGCTGGACCACGCGATTGACCTGGCCCAGCCCCGCAGCCTGCGTTTAGATGGTAAATACCCGCAAGACGCTGCTAGCGCGCGCCAAGCGATTGCTGACGCCAAGGCCGATGCGATGGTGGTGGCCGCCTACGGATTGATCTTGCCGCAATGGGTTTTGGATGCCATGCGCCAAGCGTCCAGTCAGTTGGGGTGTATCAACATCCATGGATCCTTGCTGCCACGCTGGCGGGGTGCTGCGCCCATTCACCGGGCGATAGAGTCGGGTGACACGCACACCGGTATCACCATCATGCAGATGGACGCTGGGCTCGATACCGGTGATGTTTTGCTGATGGAGGAGACCGCGATCAGTCCCATGGAGACGACCGCGACCTTGCATGACCGATTGGCAGCATTGGGGGCTGACATGGTGGTGCGGGCATTGGACCTAGCCGCGTCCGGGGAACTCACCGCGCGCCCACAGGCTGTTGATGGCGTGACCTACGCGCAAAAAATTGAAAAACACGAGGCGGCCATTGATTGGACGCAAGACGCGGCAACCATCGTGCGTCGCGTGCGGGCCTTAAACCCCTTTCCGGGCGCCACAATGGTGCTGCAGGGCGAAACCATTAAGGTCTGGGCGGCAACGCTAGGAACTGCTGGGCCTGAATCCACGCTTGCAAATTCAGGCACCATTGTGTCACTAGCCCTCGATGGTATTGGGGTTGCTGCTACAGATTCAGTAGTGGCGCTCACCGAGCTGCAGCGACCCGGGGGTAAGCGGCTAGCCGCCGCCGACTTTGTTCGTGGCTTTGATTTGCAGGTCGGCATGCGCGCCACGCTGACTCCTGCGGGTTAGGCCAAACGGCGCTTTTACAATCGCATCTATTTTCTACAGAGAGATTTTTATGACTGCCATTCGCTTTTCCGACCTCTGTGCCCAAGGCAAGGTTTCCGGCAAACGGGTTTTTATCCGCGCGGACCTGAACGTTCCCCAAGACGACGCCGGCCGCATCACTGAGGACACCCGTATCCGGGCGAGTATTCCGTGTATTCAGATGGCGCTCGACGCTGGTGCGTCCGTGATGGTGACTTCGCACCTGGGGCGCCCTACGGAAGGCGCATTTACCCCTGCCGACTCCTTGGCGCCGGTGGCACAGCGCATGGCAGAGATCATGGGCCGCCCAGTACCGGTGGTGCGCGACTGGGTGGACGGTGTGCAATTGGACGGCAAAGCCCTGGCCCCAGGCCAACTCGTGCTGCTGGAAAACTGCCGCGTTAACAAAGGCGAGAAAAAAAACGACGAAACCTTGGCACGCAAAATGGCCGCACTGTGCGACATTTTTGTACACGATGCCTTTGGCACCGCACACCGCGCTGAAGCCAGTACCTACGGAATCGCCCAATACGCACCCATAGCCTGCGCAGGCCCGTTGTTGGCGGCGGAGATGGACGCCATTTCTAAAGCACTGTTTGCGCCCAAGCGGCCCTTGGTGGCTATCGTGGCTGGCTCCAAAGTGTCTACCAAGCTGACAATATTGCGCAGCTTGGCTGACAAGGTGGACCAACTGATTGTGGGTGGCGGTATCGCCAACACCTTTATGCTGGCTGCTGGCTTAAACATCGGCAAAAGCCTAGCCGAGCCCGATTTACTGGGCGAAGCCCGTGCGGTAATCGAGGCGATGAAGGCCCGTGGCGCTGCAGTCCCTATTCCGACCGATGTGGTCACTGCCAAGACCTTTGCCGCAGATGCCCCCGCGACTACCAAGGCCGCCACGGACGTGGCCGATGATGATCTCATTTTGGACATTGGCCCGCAAACCGCCCAGTTGTTGGCAACCCAGTTAAAGGCAGCCGGCACGATTGTGTGGAATGGACCGGTCGGTGTGTTCGAGTTTGCCGCGTTCGAGAACGGCACAAAAGTGATTGCGCAGGCGATTGCCCAGTCCAGCGCGTTTTCGATCGCAGGGGGTGGTGACACCTTGGCCGCCATTGCCAAATACGGCATTGAAAAACAGGTCAGCTACATCTCGACCGGCGGCGGTGCATTTTTGGAAGTGCTAGAGGGCAAAACCCTGCCCGCGTTCGAGGTATTAGAGCGTCGCGCAGCGGGTTAATTTACTATAAATTTGCTATTGATTTGGTAGCATCTTACGCAGTATCTGCGAGGGCTGGAGCTGGATTTGACTAAAAATCAGAACAACTCCATGTCCCCGACGATGACCTCGGTGGTCAGCAGGCCCCGCTGGACCAGATCGGCCTCGCTGCAGACCTGGTTGCGGCCGTTGCGCTTGGCGTAGTACACCGCCTTGTCCGCCCGCTCGCACGCCACGTTGGGCGAGTCGGAGCCTTGAATTTCGGTGAAGCCCACGCTGGCAGTAATACGACCGGCCTGCGGGAAATCATGGCCTTCCATGCATGCGCGAAAGCGCTCTAACGCGACACAGGCGGAGTCGTGGTTGTCACAGCGCAGCACGACCATAAATTCTTCGCCGCCAAAACGGTATACGCGGTCATGGGCTCTGAATGAGCCTTTCAATAGCTGGGCTACCAGCAACAAGACCTCGTCGCCGATCAGGTGGCCGTAGTTGTCGTTCACCAATTTAAAGTGGTCGATGTCGACCATGGCCAGCCAAAAGCGGGCGGCTTTGGGCAACGTGCGTTTTTCTTCTTCGGGAGCCAGTAACACGTCAGGCTCTGCAGGGGAAATAGCCTTGTAAAACAAATCGTCAAAGGACTTGCGGTTCCATAACCCAGTCAGTGCATCGCGTTCACTGTAGTCGAGCATTTCCAGAATGTTCGCGTACATGCTGATCAAGCGGGTCGCCGCACTGGAGTCCAGCGCATCCAGAGCGCGCGTAGACCTCACTTCAGCAACACCCCAAGAGAATGTGCCTTTTGCCAGCATGATGGGAAAACGGGTGAGGAACCCCGCCGCCTCGCCCGCCACGGTGGATGCGACAACCGTGGTGGCATCCACACAGCGCTTGCGTTCAGGGGCTTCGTCAACGGCCTGCAAATTGCTGCTGTCGGCGTGCAGGGTGTCGGAGACTACCCTGACGCCGCTGCCTCGGCTGTCCTGGGTCAGGTGCAGCCAAAAATGGTGATTTTCGTCCAGCACCAAACCGAATATGTCGACGACCTCAGCATCCAATGCTTCACGCAAGGCCGAGGTCAAATGCCGCAGCAAGGCGTCCCGTTCACGCACGCTGCTCAATAAGACCAGCTG
>JBBRNS010000006.1:0-41898 GCA_038230175.1 Burkholderiales bacterium | reverse complement strand
CCATAGCATCCTGATCAACTCGTCCTTTTGCGCATGACTAAGTTGGCTGAGATCGGGCAGGTTTGGCATTACAACGCATTGTCGCTCACTATTTCATAGCGGACGATGGCCTGACTCATTGGGAGCTGAGTAGTTACCAAAAATGAACAAAATAGGCCTCTAGCCCTCGTAGAACGTGCGCAAGCCGCTATCAAAAAAATAGCATTTAGTGCGCCCCTAATCGGTTGCTTGCAGCGCCTCGCCCAGCGCATTGACCAGGCGGTTGATCTCAGCCGGGGTGGTGATAAAGGGCGGCGCCAGTTGGATGGTGTCACCACCATAACGCACATAAAAGCCTTTTTCCAGGCAGCGCATGGCGATTTCATGCGGGCGCTTGGCGGGCTCGCCCGGCCACGGGGTGATGGTAATGCCCGCCGCCAGCCCGTAGTTGCGGATGTCGGCCACATGGCGCGCGCCCTGCAGGCTGTGTACGGCAGCTTCAAAAATGGGTGCCAGCTCGGCCACCCGCTGCACCATGTTCTCGTTCACCAGTACGTCTAGCGCGGCCAGGGCCGCTGCACACGCTACCGGGTGGGCTGAGTAGGTGTAACCGTGGGGGAATTCCAGCATGTAATCCGGCCCGCCTTGGTCCATGAAAGTGTCGTAAATGGCCTTGCTGGTCACCACCGCGCCCAGCGGCTGTGTGCCGTTTGTGACTTGTTTGGCAACATTCAAAATGTCGGGCGTAACGCCAAAAGCGGCCGACCCGGTGTAGGCGCCCATACGGCCAAACCCAGTGATCACCTCGTCAAAAATCAGCAAAATATTGTGTGCGGTGCAGATCTCACGCAGGCGCTGCAAATAGCCCACCGGCGGCACCACCACCCCGGCCGAGCCCGACATCGGCTCCACAATCACGGCAGCAATGTTGCTGGCGTCGTGCAGGGCAATGAGTTTGAGCAGTTCGTCGGCCAGCGCCGCACCCATGGGCCCGTCTTGCGGCGGCATGCCTTTGAAAAACGAGCCCGCTGGGGGCTGGGTGTGCGGCAGGTGGTCGGCCTCAATGCCAGCGCCAAAGGTTTTGCGGTTGGCCAGAATGCCGCCCACCGAGATGCCGCCATAGTTGACTCCGTGGTAGCCCTTCTCACGCCCAATCAGCCGCGTTTTGCTGCCCATGCCTTTGGCGCGCCAGTAGGCCCGCGCCATCTTGAGCGCGGTGTCAGCCGACTCAGACCCCGAGCCGGTGAAAAACACATGGTCTAGCCCCGCAGGGGTGAGTTCGACAATCTTGTTGGCCAACTCAAACGACAGCGGGTGCCCAAACTGGAACGCGGGTGAATAGTCCAGCGTGCCCATCTGCCGGGTGACGGCGGCCGTGATTTCAGCACGGCCATGGCCGAGGCCGCAGCACCACAGGCCCGAGAGGCCGTCAAACACTTTGCGGCCCTGGCTGTCGGTGTAGTAAGCCCCCTGGGCGCTGACCAGCATGCGTGAATGGCTGGCGCTGGTGTGTGGGTGCGCCTTGAACTGGCGGTTGGCGCTAAATGGCATCCAGTGCGCCTGCAGCCACGCAGGCTCTTGCGGGTACGGGTCGGTGGTGGTGCGGGGCGGGCGGTTAGGGGTTGGCATGGCGGGCGGCGCAAAGGTTATGACGCCATTCTGCGCTAGTGGTGGGGGTTCTGCGCCATCGGATAAGGGGAAAGCGCCGCCTAGCCAAAGCGCGCCGAAGGTGGACGCAGGTACACCGGCGAACCCAAAAAAACGAAAACAAAAGCTTTTCTTCACGCTGTGTCTCTGGCAAAGCCCCACTGAACCCCTTGTGGACAACTGTGTTTGCTCTAGAGCACGCAGCCTACATTAGGGTTTATACCTAGGACATAATCCGCCAAACGAATTAAAACGCACTAAAACGAACTAAACCGAATGAAAGCCCACTTACGCATCATCGCTTTACCCGGCATGGCCGACCCGCTCCACCCGGCGCGGGTCGGGCTGGGTCGCGACGCACCTGCGCAGCGGTGTAACAAGGCTTTCAACACCATTGGAGTCAGCAAGTGAGCAACAGCAATACCAATGTTGCCCTTGCTTTGAAAAGCAACGCTGAGAAATTTCCGCATAAGAAAGCAATTATTTATCCGGTCGGCAAGAACGAAGATGGGTCGGTTAAATACAAGCACAAGACATTCAAAGAGATTGATCAAGAATCAGACCAATACGCAAACGGATTTTTGTCCGCTGGTATCGGCAAAGGTGTTAAGACAATATTTTTGGTAAAACCCGGGCCAGAATTATTCTCCATCACATTTGGACTATTCAAAGTCGGCGCCATCCCGGTCATCGTAGACCCGGGCTTGGGCGTGAAGCGCATGCTGGAGTGCTACAACGCCGTTGGGGCCGAAGCATTCATTGGCATCAAGCGAGCCCATATCTTTAGGCTGCTATTTGCGCACAAATTCAAATCGGTAAAGACATGGGTTACCGCTGGGAAAAGACTTTTCTGGGGTGGCTACGAATTACAGCAGCTAAAGAACAATGCCGCCAACACCTATGCGATGGCGCAAAACGACGCCGATGACTTGGCGTTAATCAATTTCACGACCGGCAGCACCGGGCCAGCGAAGGGTGTTGAATACACACACCGCATGGTCATAGAAGAGTATCAGTCCTTAAAGCTGAATTTCTTCAAAGATGAGAACGACATCGATCTGGCAACCCTTGCGCTGTTTGCCCTTTTTGATATCTTGATCGGCATCACCGCCGTGTTACCAAAGATTGACGCCACCAAGCCGGCCAAAGTCAATCCAATGAACATCATTGACCCCATCAATGAATTCAAAATAACAACCATGTTTGCTTCGCCTGCATTACTCAATGCGGTAGCAATGTATGGAATTAAAAAGAATATCAAAATTCCGAGCATGAAGTTGGTTCTGTCGGGCGGTGCACCGGTAACCACTTCGGTCATGGAGTCTTTCCACCAACTGCTCAGTGACGACGCTTCCATCGTTACGACATACGGTGCGACAGAAGCCTTGCCGATCTCCGCGATTGATTCCGACACGCTCATCAAAGAATGCAGAGCCAAAACTGCAGCAGGAGCGGGCACCTGCGTTGGCAAACCACTCGAAAAAGTTGAAGTCAGCATCATAAAAATCTCAGACGCCCCAATCGGGCAGTGGGATGAGAGCCGTTTGGTTACCCCGGGCGAAGTGGGAGAAATCGTCCTCAAGGGCGATATTGTTAGCAAAAAGTACCACAACCACCCGCGGGCGAATGCACTGAGCAAAGTTCAAGATGGTGACGACATTCGCCACCGGATGGGCGACCTGGGTTGGGTCGACGCCCTGGGAAGAATTTGGTTTTGCGGCAGAAAGCAACACCGTGTTTGCAACGGTGACGCAGTCATCTTCAGCGTGCAGGCCGAAGGAATTTTTAATAGCCACCCCGATGTGTATCGCAGTGCGCTGGTGGGTATCGGACCTATCGGCCAACAAATCCCGGTGATGTGTATTGAGCTGCAGGCCCCAAAGGCGAAGGCCATCAATAGCCCAAGACAGCGGCAAGCGCTGGTTCAAGAACTATTGGAATTGGGTCAAAAACACGCCGTATCCAAGGGGATCACAACGATTTTGTTCCATCCATCGTTCCCTGTCGATATTCGCCATAACGCCAAGATATTTAGAGACCAACTTGCAACTTGGGCCGAACCACTTTTAACTAAAGGAAACTGAAAATGAAAACCAACACACCAAAATTCGAAAACAACCCGTTTAACCTGATCCCCATATTCGGTTGGATATTCATATTTTACGGAATGGCCTTCCCTATCGAAAACGCCTATATGGCCGCAATTTGGTACATCGACATATTTCTCAGCGTCGGCGTACATGCCCTGCAGTTATTTATTGCATGCCCTCTGGGTAAAAAGGCTGGTTATTCAACCGAAAAAACAGTCGTATACACCATGGTATTTGGCGCGACATGGTGGAAACCACTCCAGGGTCGATTGGCGGTTCAAAAATGAAGGTGCTAATCACCGGTGCCACGGGTTTCCTGGGCAGCCATATTGTTGACAAGTGCATCGAACGCGGGGATTCTGTCCGTGTCTTGGTGCGCACGTCCAGCAATTTGGACTACCTAAAAACATACTCCGACATTGAGTACGTATATGGAGACCTGTGCGAATTGGAAGCCTTGAAAAAGGCAACACAGGATGTCGATGTGGTCTACCACTCGGCGGCCCGCGTAAAAGCCATTGGCGACCGGCAAGAGTTTTATAACGACAACTTGTATGCCACCCAACACATTGTTGATGCATCCAAAGCCAATGGCGTTAAACGGTTTGTGTTTGTAAGCAGCCCCAGTATATTTTTTGACTTTAAGGAACAGTACGACATCGATGAATCGTACCCTTATCCCAAGACCTATATCAATCTGTATTCAGAAACCAAGGCACTGGCAGAGCAATATGTGCTCGCTGCAAACACAGCCGACTTTATTACCTGCTCCTTGCGGCCACGTGGCATATGGGGCCCGCGCGACAAAACTGGCTACTTGCCAAAAGTAGTTGCAAGCATGATGCAAGAGAAGTTTCCTGACTTCTCGGGCGGCAAAGAAGTAATGGCCACGATCTGCCATGTGCACAACGCCGCAGAAGCCTGCGTGCTGGCCGCCCGATCAGAAAGCGTCGGTGGCAAAGCCTACTTCGTCACCGATGGTGAAAAAACCAATGTATGGACGTTTTTTAAAGAAGTGGGCGCGAACTTAAGTCTGCCTCCGATTAAGAAAAAAGTCAGTCCAGGGTTACTGATGTTTATCGGAGGAATCTGCGATCTGATTTGGCGCATTCCGGCACTCGCCAGATCGGTCGATTTACCTATATCGCGCTACGCAGTTGGGCTAATGACAGTTACGTCCACCTACGACATCAGCGCTGCCAAAGAAGACTTTGGCTATGCGCCAAAAATCAAGCAAAACCAAGGCTTGCAAGAATTAAACCGTTGGATCGCCGACATCGGCGGTGTTGAGCAATACGTTGCACACGTTAAGAATTAACTGGAGTATTACTATGATTAAGTCAAAATTTGAAAGCATCGGCGTCCATTTGCCAGCAAAAAAGGTTTCTACAGATGACCTTATTGCCCAAATGACCAACAAACCCGAATTTAGCCTAGAGAAAATTACCGGCATTAAAAACCGTTTGTGGGCTTCGGAAAAAGAAACATCGTTCACCATGGCGGTCGATGCTGCGAAAAACACGCTGAACAAATCCAGCTACAAGGCTGAAGACCTCGACATTATTATTTCTTGCTCAATCGCGCGGTTTGTCGAAAAGAAAATAATGCACTACGAGCCTTCCATGAGCCTGATGATTAAGCGGGCGATTGGTGCGGACAAAGCGATTTGTTTTGATGTATCCAATGCCTGCGCAGGCATGTTCTCTGGCATGTTGATTTTGGACGCCATGATCAAGTCCGGCGCTGTTAAAAACGGCATGGTTGTCAGCGGCGAAGAAATCTCTTGTATTGCTGAAACAGCCGCACTAGAGGTGAAAGATTCTTATGACCCGCAATTTGGCTCGCTCACCGTGGGTGATGCCGGTGCCGCGGTGATCCTTGACCAATCGGTTGATGACAACGATGTCATTGACCGCATTGAATTGTTAAGCACCTCGGAGTATTCAGAACTTGCCATTGGCATGCCAAGCAATGAAAGTAATAGCTTCGCGATGTACGCGAGCAATTCCAAAATGCACTCCGCAGACCGCCTGCAAATCTGGCCCAACTACCAGTCCGACATGCTGGAAAAAATGCAGACGTCGTTTTACGCAGAAAAATACGACTACATCATTCAGCACCAGGTGGGCATGAATTTCATCAAGAAAATCATGGCAATCGGCGCGGACAAGTTTGATACCGAAATGCCTGAATCTCTGGCAGTACTGGATGAGTATGGCAATACATCGTCAACAGCGCACTTCTTGGTGCTGAACGACCAGCTCGAGAAGAAGAAATACAAACCCGGCGCAAAGGTTCTGTTCGTTCCTGCAGGGTCCGGTTTTGTTACTGGATTTGTATCGGCAAAAATCACTAAATTGGCGGCGTAATCATGGCACTCACTATCAAAAATACCGCTGTTAGCACAGACAAAGCGATTGCCAGTTCGGTTCAGCATGCTGTGGTGGCAGGCCGCCTGTGTATCGAGCGGGCTGGCATCACGCCTAAAGACATTGACCTGTTAATCAATGTGGGCGTGTACCGTGACGACAATATGCTGGAGCCCGCAATGGCCGCCCTGATCCAAAAAGGCATCGGCATCAAAGGTGACTACGTCAAAGGCCAACTAGAAACTGCAGCATTTTCAGTTGATTTGCTCAACGGTTCATGCGGTTTGTTAAATGGTCTGCAGGTTGCAGATTCCATGCTGAAGACCAAGAACTATAAGTATGCCCTGATCGTTTCTGGCGATGCGCACCCGTCCAATAAAGAAAGTGCTGATTTTCCGTATTCCTGCGTGGGCGCTGCCATGCTGGTGGAATACAACCAAAATGACCAACTCGGGTTTTCGCAGTTTTCGTTCAATACCTCGGCAACACCAGAGCACAGCCCTGAGAGCTATATTGACTTCACGACGAACGACCAACCAGCGCGCGAGCGTTTGACCTTGTCGGTTCCCCAAACCTACAAGAAAGAGTTATTTGAATTCACCAAATCAACCTTGGGCGATTATTTGGGTACCTTGCCAATCGACCGCTCGAAGCTCAAGTTGGTGACCTCACAGGTGCATGAAGGCTTTGGCCTGCAGCTAGCCGATGCCCTGGGTCTAAAGAACGATCAAATTATTGACGCTTACAAAGACTTTGGTGACGCACATACCTCTGCGCTGAGCTTGGCCTACCACCTGGCCTCTGAAAAGCAGTTTTACAAGCCGGGTGATACCTTGTTGTTTGCAGCCGCAGGCGCGGGGCTGAGCACTGCGTTTGCTGTGTATTCCCTTTAAATACCAAACGGAATACCTACCTTCATGACTAAAAATTATATTGGGCTCGCATGCTCCCAGCATGACCCAGCCATCGCCATTGTTAATGCCGAAGGGGAAGTGATCTTCGCGGAATCCAGCGAACGTTATTTGCAAAATAAACGGGCCTGGAACACCTACGCAGATGATTTGATTTACATCGAAAAACTCTTAAAAAAATACACAGACGAAAACGCTGACCTGGTCGTATCAACCACCTGGAGTGAAAAAACCCAGTTTGCGTTGAAGATTGTTTACAAGATTCTGCCGTTTTTCAAAAGCCAGATCACGCCATACGTTTACAACGTCTATTACTATTTAACCGAGTCATTAAAAAACACCTACCATTTCACCGGTAAGAGTTTGATTTTTCAGCGCAACTTGAAGAATCCCAACTCCAAGGTGGAGATGCGCAATCACAACCACCATCTGACCCATGCCGCCACAGCCTGCTACAGCAGCGGCTATGAAGACGCGGTGTGTGCGGTGATTGATGGGTGGGGCGAGATGTCTTCTACCTCATTCTTTAGCTACAAGAATGGTCAGATCACCAGGCTCCCAGGCATTAAAAACTCGTTTGAGAGTTTGGGTGTTTTTTATAGTTTCATCTGCAAGGTCTGCGGTTTTGACCCTATCAAAGGCGAAGAGTGGAAGGTAATGGGCTTGGCGCCCTACGGAAAATTTGACGAGGTTATTTATAACAAGCTCAAGAGCATTATTCAGGTCGAGAATAAGCGCTTCGTGCGCAAGCACCGCTCCTTGCTGAAGGTGTACGACGAGCTCTTTGAGATGCAGGTTAAACCCGGCGCGTCCTCCATTGAGTCCGCCGATATTGCCTACAATGGGCAACTGGTTTTCTGTGAGCTGATGAATGAGATATTGAGCCAGGTGTATGAGCTCAAAGTGTCCGACAACCTCATTTTGGCCGGTGGGTGTGCGCTCAATTCCGCATGCAATGGTTTCATCGTTGGCCAGACACCGTTTAAAAACCTGCATGTCTACTCAGCACCGGGTGATGAGGGCAACGCCATTGGGGCCGCACTGCTGGCGTATTACCAAGACAACCCAGGCAAGAAGCCCCCAACCGCAAAGATGACGCCGTATCTCGGTTCGTCCATGAGTGCAGAGGTTTTGGACAACTGCAAAAAGTTCAGCGGCTTAAAACACACCGTTTTGACCGGTGACGCACTGTATGAGCGCGTTGCCAAGTTACTGTCTGAAGGCAATATCGTTGGATGGGTGCAGGGCAAGGCAGAGTTTGGGCCACGTTCACTGGGTAACCGCTCCATCTTGGCCGACCCACGGTCCAACGAGATGAAAGACGCGCTCAACTCCAGGGTGAAGTTCCGCGAAGAATTCCGGCCCTTTGCGCCGTCTATTCTTCATGAATACGGCGACGAGTATTTTGAAAATTACCAGTTCGCACCCTATATGGAGCGCACCTTAAAGTTCAAAGCAGCCGTCATGCACAAAGTGCCCGCCGTGGTGCATGAAGACCAAACCGGCCGCCTGCAAAGCGTTACCCGCGAGGGCAACGAAAAGTACCACGGTTTGATCTCAGCCTTCAACAAAATCACCGGCGTGCCCATTTTGTTAAACACCAGTTTTAACGTCATGGGTAAACCCATCATCCACTCAGTGGAAGACGCCATCTCCGTGTTTTTCACCAGTGGGTTGGATGTCTTGGTGATTGAAGACATGGTGGTTTTGAAGCGTGATTTAGAGTAGTTGTGAGTCGGTGGGGGTGGCATTGCCTCCACCGGTTCTCAAGGGCTCCAAAGGCTGCCGAACGGTTGGTGCTCCCTTGGGCTTTGCTCGGGGCTCTATTGCTATACTTTTTATAGCTGCCTGCGCAGTTTCTGCGAGGGCTAGCGGCCTAATTGGCACATAAAATTGGTCCCCGTTGCCGTTAACGTATTGACGATGGGATCAGTAGTCGAATCGGACAGCGACATCAGGCAGATTGCAGGTGCGTTCGGCTTGACCGAACCGGTCGACTAAGGGTCCAAAGGCGACGCACAACTATCAAATCGCGCTACCCGCAAGCAGTCATAAATTTCCACAATTTCTAGGGCGGGTTTGCTGCGATAGCGGGTCTAGAATTTCGCGGGGCGAACTCACACAATCGACCAACTGCGGACAAACGGAAAGTCGCCCCATAGCGGTCCTTCGCCGCATAGAATTGAAAATAGATCACTGCTTAGCGGTACAATCCAACCTGGTTTATCTTCCAAAAAGGGAGTGGTCGTGGTTTTTTCCAACTCTTCCTCCGTGCAGATCAGCGCTATTCGTTAATCCTTCCATGAATCGAAAATTCATCAGATTAGTGGCTGTACTCTTCATTGGGTTTTTAGTCGCAATTTTCTCGATGGCAGCAATCCCGATGATGCCAAATGGCTGGACTGGCGTTTGTGTTGTCTCCATGTTTCTGTCCTGTTTAGTGGCGGGCGTCGCATTGGGCACTGTTTCAAATAAGCTGAACCGTTACGTATATCTTGACGCGGTATTGTTTGGGGAAGCGAAAGCTGGCTCAATGGCTGCAAAGATTGCAATCTATGCACACGCGGTATTTGTTGTTAGTTTTTTAGGTTTTCTCTACCTCAAACTTTACGGCGCACCGGTATATCCTTTCACGCGGTAACGCTTGGTGGTCTGAATGACCGCTATGCCATCGGTGCTACTACCGCTTTGGGCCCACACCTGACCCACATGGAAAAACCGTCAGCGTCAACTCCCTGCCACTTGGCGTCGAACACACGCAGCCCATCACGATCAAATTGATCGGTCCATTGCAGTCATTGGCGCCAGTTAGCTTCTGGCCGCCATAACCGGCAGTGGCAAACGCGTTTGGAATCACTGCCCAACCATGCGTGCCATTGCACTCAAGTCCGCTTACGCAATTTCATCGTAAGCCCCACTGGGCTCATAGTAAGGGCGAGCAATTCTTGGGCTTCCCCGCCATCAGGTGTATCTACCTTTTCGATATCAAAGTCCCGCAGCAACATCAGCATGGCCAACTTGATTTCCATAATCGCCATGAAGCGCCCGGGGCACACCCGTGGGCCCGAGCCAAAAGGCATCGATACCCGGCGCGTCTGGGTCATCGACATGGCGTCTTCGTCCAGCCAGCGTTGGGGTTTGAAAGCTTTTGGGTCGGGGAAATAGCGCTCTGCGACGCTGTCGTGCCGGAAAACACACCAAATCCACATGCCTTTGGGTACCGCGACACCGGCCACGGTGGTGTCTTTTTCTGCGACCAAGATATTAAAAGGTCCTGTCGGTTTCAGGCGCAGGGTTTCATGCGCGCAGGCCTCGATGAACTTTGCTTCATTCAGCGCTTCGGGCGTCAGCTCGCCCTCCATGCGCCGCGCTTCCTCTTGGGCCAGTTGCAAGGCCTCGGGGTTGCGCATCAACAAATAAACCATCCACGACAAGGTGGTCGCAGTGGTTTCCTCGCCCGCAAGCAGCATGGTCATCACATTGCCGGCCACATCCTTGTTGTCCACGCCGCTGTCCGCCTGGTCGGCTGCCACGATCATGGATTCCAGTAGATTGTTGGGTTGCTCGCGTAACGCCGGGTTGGCGGCCAGGCGCTCCCGCGCTTTGGCGATGAAGCCGTGAATGGCTTCATTGACGATCGCCACGCTGCGGTCAAGCTGGCGGTCAGACGGCAGTTTGATAAAGCGCCAATACGGCACCAGCGCATTCACGCGTTTGAACAGGGTGGGAATAATTTGGTCTAGGTGCTGCTGAATCGCGTCGTCGTCGGACTCCAGCGTGTTGATGTCCGACCCAAACGCCAGGCCAGCCACCGCATCCACGGTAAAGCGCATGAAATCCGCCTGCAAATCAATGGTCGCACCGCTTGCAGCGGCTTGGTGCCAGCGCCCACGCAGACGCTGGGTTACTTTGAGCAAAGACGGAAAATAGCTACGCACTTTGGCGGGTGAAAAGCCCGCCATGACCATGCGGCGCTGGGGCAACCAATCCTTGCCTTCTGCGGTGAGTAGGCCTGACTGAAGGCCCATTTCTTCAAGAATATCCACCAGCAGTGCAGGGCGCCGAAAGCCGTCTGGGCGGTCTTTCAGCAACGCGGCCACTACGTCATGGTCTGCCACCACCAGCACGCTGGTAGGCCCCAAATGCATTTTAAAAACAGACCCATATTGCTGCGCCCAAGCTTCTACATCTTGGTGCAGCCGCGAGAGTTTTACTTGCAGAACATTGCCAACCAAGGGCCACGGGCGCGGGCCCGGCAGGTCTTTAAATTGGCGTGGGGTGGGTGTGATCGCGTTGGTAGTCAATTGAAATTCTCGGTGCAAAAGATGCCATCTTTTTCAAAGGGGTGCCCGGCATTAGCCGGTGCATTGGCGCCAGGGAACATGCCTTGCGTAGGGCAATAAGTGGACGCGCGTGGCTAGTGAAAGAGCTTAGCACTCGGGGCAAATTTTTATGCCGAATTTGGGGCAGTGACGTCGCGATAAGTGTTAGGCCACTAATAGGAAAAAATGCAGATTGTGTTGAGACCGACTTGGCTAGCCTGGGCATTCTTCGGCCAATGCTGCCCAAGATTTGACGGGGCTTTAGCGGGCCACCCCGTAAAACCGAAACCCAATCTCCGGCACATGCCCCCCAATTAGTTCGGCCATCGCCTTGCCCGAGCCCGCGCCGTGCGTCCAGCCCAAGGTGCCGTGCCCGGCATTGACCCACAAGCCGCGCACGGGGGTTTGGCCAATGTAGGGGATGTTAGTAGGGGTGGCTGGGCGCAGGCCGGCCCAGAAATGGGGGCTGCCGCCTTCTTCGTCGGTGCGGGTGTCGCACACGCCGGGGTAAATTGCTTCGATGCGTTTGGACAGCATGTGGCAGCGTGCGCGCGCCAGTGGGGAATCGAGCGTCAGGTCGTAGCCGCCCACCTCAATGGTGCCGGCCACACGCAGCTCATCACCCAAGCGGCTGATGGCGATTTTCTTCTCGTCGTCAATGGTGGACACCATGGGTGCCAACTCCGGCTGCAATATTTTGAAGGTGGCGCTGTAGCCCTTGCCGGGGTAGATGGGCAGGTTCACGCCCACGGTGCGCAAGAGCGGCGCGCTGTACGCGCCGCAGGCCACCACCACCTGGTCGGCTTGCAGGCGCACCACTTGCTCGGGGTCATGGGTGTTGCAGGCGGCTGAATACACCGCGCGTATATCCACGCCTTTGACGGTGCCGCCTTTCACCTGAAGCCGCTCCACGTCGTGGTTGTAGAAAAAGCGTACCCCTTTGGCGGTGCACTTCCGCGCCAGTGCTTGGGTAAAAACACGGGCATCGCCCGACTCGTCACTGGCGGTATAGGTGCCTCCCACA
The DNA here is from genome assembly GCA_038230175.1 of Burkholderiales bacterium. Lineage (GTDB taxonomy): Bacteria > Pseudomonadota > Gammaproteobacteria > Burkholderiales > Burkholderiaceae_C > Allorhodoferax. The sequence goes on along the minus strand of JBBRNS010000006.1, from coordinate 29,556 downwards.
ATCTGGTCGGCAAACGAGCGCAGCGCGGGCTCGATGCGCAGCAGCTCTTTCTTGCTCACCACTTTGCGGTCTACGCCATAGCGGCGCATCAGCGCGGCGGCGTCGCCTGCGGCATCGAACGCATGCTGGTCGGTGTAGAAGTGGGCAATGCCGCGCTCTAAGCGCTGGTAGTCAATGCCGGTGGCGGCTACTACGTCTTTGAGCGCGGCGTGGCTGTAGGCGCCCAGTGCCACGATCTGCTCCACATTGCGGGCAAAAGCGGTGTCATTGCAGTTGGCCAAAAACTGCAGACCCCATCGCCATTGCTGCCAGCCCTTGCCGATGGGGAATTGCGGGCGAAACAGCAGCGGCGCCTCTTTGCTGAACATCCACTTCAGCGCCTTGAGCGGGGCCTCACGGTTGGCCCAGGGCTCGCAGTAACACACTGAAATTTGTGCAGCGTTGGCAAAGCTGGTCTCAAGCGCGGCATCGGGCTGGCGGTCGACCACGGTGACCTCGTGCCCGCGTTCCGCCAAGTGCCACGCGGTGCTGATGCCAATGATGCCAGCACCTAAGACGAGGACTTGCATACGCTGGTGTGCTGGTTTGTGTGCGAATGGCGCCTAACGCACCAGCAGCACTGGCACCTTGCAGTGGGCCAGCACCTGGTTGGCCACCGAGCCCATCACCAGGTTCAGCACCGCGCCGTGGCCGTGCGATCCCATGACCACCAGGTCGTATTTGCCGTCGGTGGCGCACTTGGCAATGGCCGGGCCTGCGGGGCCCACCTTGCGTTCAGTCTTAGCGTCAATGCCATGGCGCACCAGGTATTTGCCTAAGGGGGCGAAGATTTTTTCGGTCTCCTCAGCGTAGTACTGTTCGACCTGCTCTTTGCCAATGGCCGAACGTGCCAAAGGCGGTAGGGCCAACAGGGCGGTGAACAGGGTGTAGCTGTTGTCGCTGTTGAGCAGGGTCTCGTGCGTGGCCAAGTAGGCCAGCATTTTCTTGCTGTACGGGCTGCCGTCAACGGCCAGAAGAATCTTCATGCGTTACTCCTTGGGGTGAATACACCAGTGTAGCGAATGGGCATTTGCACCAATAGCCCAAGCCCGCTCAGGGGCATTGGATGAATGAGTATTCTGCTATTAAATTAGTAGCTGTTTGCGCACATTCCACGAGGGCTAGCGGCCGATTTCTATCAAAAAATCTGCGCGGTAACCGATCTGCTCCCCCTTGCGGGCATATCCCAGCGGGTTGGCGACCACATGGCAGCCGTGGTGCACATAGTCGCTGGGGGCATGCAGGTGGCCGTGCAGCCAGGTGTGGGCCAGAGGCAGCAAATCGTCCAGCGCATTGCAAAACCCGGCAGTGCCGGGCGTGCGCCCATAGCGCGGGTCGGCGCTGTGCAGGCTGGGGGCGAAATGGGTCACCACCACGGTAGGGCCGTCATAGGGCGTTGCCAGGGCGCCGCGCAACCATTGCTGGCAAACCAGGGCTTGCTCGCGCACGCCCTCGGCTATCCAGGGTGCGCCGCTGCGGGTGGTGCCGGTTTTGCGCAGGTAGTAGTTGGCGGCTCTAAAAGCCTTGTCGCGGGCCTTAAGCTGCTGGGCCAGCAGATTGACCGCGTGGTTAACCCCTTTTTGCACCGGCACATCGGCCGCGCTGGGGCCCAAGGCGTCGAAGTCGCTCCACAGCGTGGTGCCGACAAAACGAACGCCTTTTAGCACGGTGGTTTCGCGCTCTAGCCAAACCATGCCCAGCCGTTGGCAGGTTTCACGCAGGCGGGTGTGGGCGGCGTCAAATTCCAGCGTGTCGTATTCGTGGTTGCCGGGCACAAACAGCACCGGCGTGGGCCAGCCGTTGGCCGGGGCAAAGCGGCCCAGACCAAAGTCGGTGTCCTCCAGTTGCGAACCCGGCTGGTAGGAGCCAATGTCACCGGCCAGCACCAGCACATCGGCCTGCGGGTGGGGCTGCGCCGTCCAGTTCGGGTGGGCTTCCAAGTGCAGGTCTGAGAGCAGTTGGATTTTCATGGTCGCATCATCGCATTCACACGCCAAAGGTTTGGCGGGCCAGCGCTGCAATCTGGGCGCGCAGCCAGGCGTGGGCGCTGGCGCCATCCGTGCGCAAGTGCCACAACGCATCTACATCGACCCGGGGTGCGGCAAAGGGCAGCTCGCGCAGCACCAGTTGGTCGGCAAAGCCGGTCATATTGACAAAATGGCGGGGTAACACGGTCAATAAATCGGACTGCGCCACCACCTTGCCCGCAGTGAAGAACTGGTTGACGGTAAGCACAATGTGCCGCGCGCGGTCCAGGGCGGCCAGCGCTTCGTCCATAAAGCCCACCGCCCGGCCCGAAAAGCTGACCAGTAGGTGGCGTGCGGCGCAGTAGTTTTCCAGCGTCAATACCCCTTGTGCCAGCGGGTGGCCCTGGCGCATCACGCATACATAGTCACCTGAAAACAAGCGGTGGCGCATAAACGTGACACTCTCGCCCCCTTGGGCTCGGCTGATGAGGTCGGCCGCGACCGCCGGAAAGTGCCCTATCGCCAGATCGGCCAGGCCATCGTCCAGTAATTGGCGCGGGTCACGGGTGGTTAAGGGCACCACCCGCAACGACACGCCCGGCGCCTGCGCGGTAATGACGGCAACCAGGCGCGGCATGAGTTCGGCTGCGGTGGCATCGGCCATCGTCAACACAAAGGTGGTGGTGGCGGTGGCCGGGTCGAATGTGCTGGGCACCAACGCCATCTGTAGCTGCAGCAGCACGCTGCGCACCACCTGCCAAATCTCCAGCGCGCGGGCGGTGGGCTCCAGCTGGCGGCCCTTGCGCACCAGCAGTTCGTCCCCCAATGACTCGCGCAGTCGGCGTAAGGCATTGCTCACTGCAGGTTGGGTGAGTGCCAGTTGCCGGGCCGCTTTGGTCAGGCTGCGCTCGGCCATGATGGCGTCAAACACCTTCAACAGGTTCAGGTCTAGGGCGCGCAGGGCGATTGGGTCCATGGTCAATCATAAGTCTTGTGAATAGATCGCATCACAAATCGAAAGTTGAACAATATTAGTAGAAACCCTAGTATTGCGCCATTGCCCCCGTTCAAACGCCTAAGGAGTGTGTCGTGATCCGGTCTATTCAGTTGGTTTTTCCCTTTGCCAAGCGTCGCAGTGACAAGTCTGAGACCGCCCAACCTTTGGCTGGCATGCTGCTGGCTGCAGTATTGGCAGCTGCCTTGGTGGTAGCGGACCAGTTGATCGAGACTTGGGCCGACGGGCATTTATTGCTGATTTGGGTCGCTATGTGGACGGTGTTGTTTGTTGCCTTTGCGTGGGTAGCCCCCGTCTTGCGCCGAACCCTTGGCCTGGTACTGGCAAAAATTTCGCAGTCGGCGCAGGCCAACGCTGCGCGCCGCGCCGACGCGGCCCTGTGGCGCCATGCCCAGGCCGACGCCCGTGTCATGGGTGAAGTGCAGTCGGCCATGGACCGCAGTGAAATGCAAGCCTGATTGGCCCACGCATTTATCTAACAGGCCATAAAAAAGCCACCGCATGCGGTGGCTTTTTTTGTGGGCACAAGGGCCTGGGGGCCCTGCGGCTTACGCGGTTAGGCGTTTTTCCAACACGGCCTTAGTGGCCACCAGTTCTTTGGGCAGGTTGTGGGCCAACTGGGTGAAGTGCTCGGTGTGCAGGGCGAATTCTGCTTTCCAGGCGTCTTTGTCCAAGCTGGTGACGCTGTCAAACTGGGCTTGGCTGAAGTCCAGGCCGGTCCAGTTGATCTCACTGTATGCGGGGCTGATACCAAAGCCATTTTCCAAACCGGCCGTCTTGCCTTCGATGCGGTCAATCATCCACTTGAGCACACGCATGTTGTCGCCGTAACCAGGCCAGACGAACTTGCCGTCGGCACCCTTGCGGAACCAGTTGACGCAGAAGATCTTGGGCAGGGTGTGGCCGGTGTCTTCCAGCTTGTGCTCCATGTCCAGCCAGTGCTGAAAGTAGTCGCTCATGTTGTAGCCGCAGAAGGGCAGCATGGCAAACGGGTCGCGGCGCACCACGCCTTGCTGGCCAAAGGCGGCAGCGGTGGTCTCCGAACCCATGGTGGCAGCCATGTAGACGCCTTCCATCCAGGTGCGGGCTTCAGTTACCAGCGGCACGGTGGTGGAGCGGCGGCCGCCGAAGATGAAGGCGTCAATCGCCACACCGCTGGCGTCGTCCCACTGGGGGTCAAGCGCCGGGTTGTTCTGTGCGGCTACGGTAAAGCGCGAGTTGGGGTGTGCTGCCTTGGCGCCGGTCTCTTTGCCGATTTGGGGCGTCCAGTCTTTGCCTTGCCAGTCGATCAGGTGGGCAGGGATGCCGCCGCCGTCTTTCTCCATGCCTTCCCACCAAACGTCGCCGTCATCGGTGAGGGCCACGTTGGTGAAGATCACGTCTTTGTTCAGGCTGCGCATGCAATTGGGGTTGGTGTGCATGTTGGTGCCCGGTGCCACGCCAAAGTAGCCGGCTTCGGGGTTGATGGCATACATCTTGCCGTCGGCGTTGGGCTTGATCCAGGCAATGTCGTCACCGATGGTGGTCACTTTCCAACCCGCAAAACCGGCCTCAGGCGGAACCAACATCGAGAAGTTTGTCTTGCCGCAGGCGCTGGGGAAGGCGCCGGCAACGTGGTATTTTTTGCCTTCGGGCGAGGTCACGCCCAAGATGAGCATGTGCTCGGCCAGCCAACCTTGGTCGCGGCCCATGGTCGAAGCAATGCGCAGCGCCAGGCACTTCTTGCCCAAAAGTGCGTTGCCGCCGTAGCCAGAGCCGTACGACCAGATCTCGCGAGACTCAGGGTAATGCACGATGTACTTGGTCTTGGGGTTGCAAGGCCAGCTTGAAGTGTCTTTTTCGCCCGCTGCGAGGGGCGCGCCCACGGTGTGCATGCAGGGAACGAACTCGCCGTTGACGCCCAAAACGTCGTACACGGCCTTGCCCATGCGGGTCATGATTTTTTGGTTGGTGACCACATAAGCGCTGTCGGTTATCTCAATACCGATGTGGGCAATGTGCGAACCCAAGGGGCCCATGGAGAAAGGCACTACATACATGGTGCGTCCGGCCATGCAGCCGTCAAACCGCGCTTTTTGGCTATCGGTGCCCGACTGCAGGATCTTGCGCATGTCGCTTGGTTCCATCCAGTTGTTGGTTGGGCCGGCGTCTTCTTTTTTGGCGCTGCAGATATAAGTGCGGTCTTCCACGCGGGCTACGTCCGATGGATCGGAGCAGGCCAAGAAGCTGTTGGGGCGCTTGGCGGGGTTCAGGCGCTTGAAGGTGCCGGCGTCAACCAGTTCTTGGCAAAGGCGTTGGTATTCTTCTTCAGAGCCGTCGCACCATTGGATGGAGGCGGGCTTGCACAGCGCGGCCATATCGGCGACCCAAGCGATCAGCTTGGGATTTTTGACGTAGCTTGGCGCGTTGAGGTTCAGGCCTTGCATAACGGGTGAGTTCATGGGTAGCTCCTAGTTTAAAAATCGTCTTTTCAAAATCGGGCGAAGGCTTTGACTTTGAAAAAACGGCTTAAGGGAAAAACGCGGAATGCTGACGAACGGGTTAAAACGCCGCCTAATCCCTCAAACAAGTCGGCTAGGATGCGTATTTTAAGAACAGGTACCGAAGTTACCTAGTAAAAACCCCGGAAAGATATGCAAAACTTGCATGACGTTATGCAACTTAATAAGTGGCCCACGGTGCACTCTGGTGTGCTGTCGCGACGCCAGCTACTGGTTTTAGGGGCTGGGATCGCCCTCGGTGGCGGCGGGCTAGCGGTCGCGGGCCAGCCGCCAAGCAGTGGCCCAAGCGGGCCTGCGGGCCCCGTGCGCGTGCTGGCTGCCAGCGACCTGAAGTTTGCGCTCACCCGCATCGCCGCCCAGTACCAGCAGGACACCGGGCAGATGGTTGAAGTGACCTTTGGCTCGTCGGGCAATATGGCGCGCCAAATTCAGCAGGGCTTGCCCGCCGATCTATTTATGTCAGCCGACGAAGACTTTGTGCTGCAGCTGGTACGCGCCGGGCTAAGCCGCGCCGGGGACAGCGGCGTTCTGTATGCCCAGGGCCGCATCGCCCTGTACCTGCCGCCGGGAAGCCCGATCAAGCCCGACGCGCGGCTGCAGGGCATGCGCGACCAGTGGGCGCAGGTGCAAAAATTTGCCATTGCCAACCCAGAGCACGCGCCCTATGGCCGCGCCGCCCGCGAGGCATTGCAAAACCTCCAGCTGTGGGACATGGTTCAGCCCCGCCTGGTGTTGGGCGAAAACATTGCCCAGGCCACCCAATATGTCAACACCGGTGCCGCCCAGGCGGGTATTACTGCTTTGTCCTTGGTCATGGCACCCGAATTGCAGGGCCGGGGGCAATATGTGGCGCTGCCGCCCACACTGCACGCCCCCTTGCGCCAGCGGATGGTGTTGTTGGCCAAGGCCAGTGAGGCAGCCACGGCTTTCTACCAGTACCTGCAGCAGCCCCCGGTGCGCGCGGTGATGGCGCAATACGGCTTTGTGCCGCCGCCATAATCGCCCCATGGATTGGCAAGCTGCACGCGTTTCACTCTGGCTGGCTGCCCTCACGGCGCTGATTTTGTTGCCGCTTGGGGTGGGGTTGGCGCGTTGGCTGGCGCTAACACCCAGCCGCTGGCGGCCCTTGGCCGAGGCGCTGCTGATGCTGCCATTGCTGTTGCCCCCCACCGTGGTGGGCTTTTACCTGCTGCTGACACTGGGTGCCGCGTCGCCCATTGGCGCGTGGCTGACCCAGCACACCAACTTGCGCTTGGTGTTTAGCTTTGAGGGGCTTCTATTAGCCAGTGTGTTGGTCAACCTGCCATTTATGGTGCAACCCATCCAACGTTCTTTTTCCGCCGTGCCCCACATGCTGCGCGAAGCGGCCTGGGTGTCAGGGTTGGGTCGCTGGAGCACTTTTGTCAAGATTGAACTGCCCTTGGCCTGGCCGGGGCTGGTGGCGGGTGTAGCCCTGACACTGGCCCACACCTTGGGCGAGTTTGGCGTGGTGCTGATGGTGGGCGGCAGTATCCCAGGTGAAACCCGCACCTTGAGCATCGCCCTGTACGACCGGGTGCAGGCCTTTGACATGGTGGGCGCCCAGGTGATGGCGCTGGCGCTGGTGGGTTTGTCGGTGCTGGCGCTGGCATTGGTTTTCGCAACCGACCGGCGCGGTAGTGCGGCGCCTGTGCGCTAGGCGCCATCCAGTTCTCCACAACCAGTTATGCACGCACTCCAGGTTCAACTGCGCAGCCAAGGCCCCATTGCGCTCAACGCCGAGTTTGATTGCCAGCCTGGCGAACTGGTGGCGCTCTTAGGGCCATCGGGCAGCGGCAAGACATCGCTGCTGCGGGCCATTGCCGGCTTGCTTCCCGCTGCAGGACTACACGGCACCGTGCGCCTGGGGGCCGATGTGTGGTTTGACAGCAGCCGGGCTATCCATTGGTCACCACAGGCGCGCCGGGTGGGCTTGGTGTTCCAAAGCTACGCACTGTTTCCCCATATGACTGCTATTGAAAACATAGCTATCGGCGCACATTCTACGAGGGCTAGAGGCCAAAATGAGCACCAAACACAGGTCTATATCCAGGGTCTGATGGAACGTATGGGGTTGAATGGCCTTGCCCAGCGCTTGCCCAGCCAGCTTTCCGGTGGGCAGCAGCAGCGGGTGGCTTTGGCACGGGCACTGTTGCGCCTGCGGGTCACACCAAAGGACTCCGACCGTGGCAGCGCCGCCCCAAGCGAGCAAGGCGTTTTGTTGTTAGACGAGCCGTTTTCCGCAGTGGATGCCCCCACACGCCAAACCCTGTACCGGGAGCTGGCCGCACTGCGCCAGCATGTCTCCACGCCCATGGTTTTGGTGACCCATGACCTTCTGGAGGCGCGCCGCTTGGCTGACCGGGTGGTAGTGATCGACGGTGGTGCTACGCTACAAACCGGCACACCCACCAAAGTGTTTGGGCAGCCTCGCAACGCCCGGGTGGCGCAGCTGGTGGGTATTCAAAACCTGTTTAAGGGGCGTTTCTACAAGGCCGAAGCGGGCTGGGCACAACTGCATTGGACGCAACAGGGAGGGCATACCACCGGCAATCCGCAGGTGCTGCACACACTGGACAAAGGCCGCATCGACGATGGCGCCGAGGTCAGCTGGGTTCTGGCGGGTGAGTCCATGGCGGTGACGGCCCGCAGTGCCGACCCGGGCTCGTCAGAAGAAGCGCCCCATGCCAATGTGTTGGATTGTGTGCTGGAAGAAGCGCTGGCTCTGGGCGAGACCAGCCTGTGCACGCTCAAGCCGCTGGGGCTGGGCGCCGATCGATTAACGCTAACTTTGGCAACCGCCCAACTGCGCGCGCTAGAAACATCGGTGGGCGGGGTGCTGCAGGTGCATATTGACCCGCAAGCGATTCACATCATGCCCGTGCGCGCCTGAAGCGCCGGCCACGGGTAGGCCGGTTTAGGCCATCGACACGGCGATAAACGCCAGCAAAAACATCAGCACGGCACCGGCGATCGGCAATACGATGGGCATCAAAGGGACAATGGACTCGACCACATCAACGTCTTGGCCTGGGGTGTGGTGTGCGGGTGCGGACATGGCGTGTTTCTTTCGGGTGAACAAGGAATGCCCCGATTTTAGCGACAAGACGAGGCGAGCGCCGCGTGGGCAGTGTGGTGGCCTAGACCGCCCGGGCCTCAAACCCCGCTTGGCATAGCACTGCAACCAGCTCTGCCACGTGCGCGTGGCTGCGGGTTTGCACCACCATGTCCATTTCCGCGCTTTGGACTGACAGGGTGGTAAAGGCGCGCTGGTGGTGTACCTCTTCTATATTGGCGCCATTTTCAGCCAATAGGCTGGCAACGCGCGCCAAGGACCCCGGAACATCCCGCGCGTTGACCCGGATGCGCGCCAGCCGCCCGGCCCGCACCATGCCGCGCTCAATGATGGATGCCAGCAGCAGCGGGTCGATGTTGCCGCCGCACAGTACCAGCCCCACCCGCTTGCCCCGAAAACGCTCGGGGTATTTCAGTAGCGCTGCCAATCCAGCCGCGCCCGCGCCCTCAACCAGCGTCTTCTCTACCTCTAACAGCATGACCAAAGCGTGCTCTAGGTCGGCTTCATCCACCAGCAGCATGTCATCCACCCGCTGGCGGATGACCTCGGTCGTCAGGATTCCCGGTGTGCCCACGGCAATGCCATCAGCAATGGTACTCAGGCCCTGTGGGTGGTGGGTGCCCTTGATGGCATTGACCATGGCGGGGAAACGGGCTGCTTGTACACCCACCACCTCCAAACGCGGTTGTAGCGCCTTTGCAACGGTGGCGATGCCCGCAATCAGTCCGCCGCCGCCCACCGCGATCACCAGGCAATCCAGGTCTGGCACATCGGCCAGCATTTCCAGCGCGATGGTGCCTTGGCCAGCAATGATGGCCGCGTCGTCATAGGGGTGCACAAAGCTGAGCCCCTGTTGGTCTGCCAGTTCCAAGGCGTGGCTGCGGGCCTCGTCCAGCGTGTCGCCATGCAATATGACCTCGGCACCAAACCCTTGCGTGCGGGCCACTTTGACGCCCGCCGTGAGGCGCGGCATCACGATCACCGCGCGCAGCCCCAATCTCTGTGCATGGTAGGCCACACCCTGTGCATGGTTGCCCGCGCTCATGGCAACCACGCCACACGCTGCTTGCTTTGGGCTGAGTTGCGCAAGCTTATTGCACGCACCGCGCTCCTTGAAGGACGCGGTGAACTGCAGGTTTTCAAATTTCAGATAAACCTGGGCCCCGGTGATCTCGGACAGCGTTTGCGACGCCACACAGGGTGTACGCAGCAAATGCCCCTGCAGGCGTTGCGCCGCCAAGACGATGTCGTTGTATTCAAGCATGGAACATTGTCACGCCTTGGTAGAAAAGTTGGTAGTTCGGCTTCCACTTTGGATAAAGCTGGAGTATGGTGAATTCAGTACATACTTTTGTACAGGAGGCGTTCGATGGCCAAGCGTTCGTTGTTAGAACCCTTGGGCGCGCACCTGATTGCTTCACCGGGCCTGGTTGATGCCCCGGTGTTGGACCTGATGTGTTCCCATTTTGTACTCACGCTGGCGGCTCGCCAAAGCGTGGGTTTGAGTGTGCGCCGCGACTTTAATGGCCTCGTGGGCTTGGCCGCGCGCCACTTGGTTTGGCCGGTGTCGGTGCTGGCCCGCCTGCGTGAATTTTTGAACCGCCGCTGCGCAGGCAATGAACTTTGGCGTGGGCATGACACCTTGGATGCGGCCGACTTTTTGGCGCGCTACGGTGTCTGGAACGGGCCGTATGACGAGGCCACGCTGTATTTTTTCTTGGATGACTACGTCAAGAGCCAACCTAAAGACCTGATCGCGGTGGTGACCGTGACCTGCGAATGGCTGCGCCACGCGCTCAAGCGCCAATCCACTCTGGTGGAGAAGAATATCAATGCATTGGCTGGCTTGCTGCAGCTCAACAAGGCGGAACGTGCATTGCTGTTGTACGGCACGCTGGCGCGTTACCAGCGGGACATGCGCAGCCTTTTGGTGGAGTTCAAGGTGAACAACGCCACCGAGGCCTATGTCGCCATCGCAGAGGTGGCCGGCGTCAACCCAGACCAAGTCGCCGAGGCCTTGCGTGCCGGTTCGCGCCTGGAGCGCATCGGCTTGGTGGAGAACCTGATCTCTGAGCACAACATCACCGACCTGGCCGACCTGATGAAGGTGAGCGAAAAGTTGCCACCGGTGTTGATGCGCCAGTACCGCGACCAAGCAGCGCTGATGGCCGTATTTACCCGGCTGTCCACCAAAAGTGCGCTGGGGCTGGATGACTTTGGTTTTGTTTCCGAAGACGCCAAAGTATTGTGCAACCTGATGGCCAACGCCGTGGCCCGCAAAGAAGTAGGCATCAATGTGCTGCTGTATGGCCCGCCGGGCACAGGCAAAACCGAGCTGGCCAAAGTGGTCGCCCAGACGGCCGGCTTGGAGTTGTTTGAGGTGGAATACGCCGACCGGGACGGCAATTCTTTAAGTGGGCGCGACCGTTATCGCTCCCTGCAAATCGCCCAGGTTTTCCTCAAAGGCAGTGCGCAGGCCGCATTGCTGTTTGATGAGGTGGAAGATGTCTTCCCTCCGTTGTCGAGCGAAGCCGCCTTGCGTATGGCGCGCGCCGACGCGACCGCAGCGCCATCGAACAGCAGCGTCAGTGGCAAAGCCTGGGTGAACCAGGTGCTGGAATCCAACGCGGTGCCCACCATTTGGGTGACCAACCGGATCGAGCAGATCGACCCGGCGTTTCGCCGCCGCTTTGCCTACCACCTGGAACTCAAGTCGCCGCCGCCGGGCGCCCGGGAATCCTTGGTGCGCAAAACCTTGACCGGCGTGCCGGTGTCCGACGCCTTTGTGGCTCGGCTCACGCGCCGCCAGGGTCTCACCCCCGCCCAAATTGCGACCGCAGCACGTTTTGCCGCATTGGCCAACCCAGATGCAGCGGATGGTATGGAGGGCCTGATTGAGCGCCAGCTAAAAAACGCCGACTTGGCACTGGGTAACCGCACGTTGGATGCCGCGCGCCAGCAAAGTGCGGTGGGGTACGACCCGGGCTTGCTCAATGTGCAAAGCCGCTTTGACGTCCCGCGCATTGTCCAGGCTTTGCAGGCGCGTGGGCATGGTTCGTTGTGTTTTTTTGGCCCGCCCGGCAGCGGGAAAACGGCCTTGGCAGAGCACATCGCATTGACACTGGGGCAATGTTTGATCGTGCGCCAGGCCAGCGATCTGATGGGTAAATACGTGGGCGAGACCGAGCAGAACATGGCCGCCATGTTCCGGGAGGCAGAGTCTGAAAACGGCATCTTGTTGCTGGACGAAGCCGACAGTTTTCTGATGGACCGCCGTGGTGCACAGCGTAACTACGAGGTCACCGAGGTCAATGAAATGCTGCAGGGCATGGAGCGGTTTAAGGGCATATTCATCTGCACTACCAACCTGATGGATCGCATCGACCAGGCCGCCTTGCGCCGGTTTACCTTCAAAATCCAGTTCAAACCCCTCACCCGGGAGCAGCGCGAAACGCTGTTTGCGACCGAGGTTCTGGGCGGCGACGCCACCCAGCTGCTGCCCGCCGATCGCACACGCCTGGGCGTGCTGGACCAGCTTTGCTTGGGGGATTTTGCCGCCGTCAAGCGCCAGGGCGTCATTTTGGACACCCAGATGGACAGCGACGAGTTTTTGACCCAGCTCGAAGCCGAGCACCGCATCAAGCCCGAAGTGCGAGAAGCCCGCGGGATGGGTTTTTTTTAGAAACCCTGTCAACCGCGTATCCACCTGAGCCGTGATAGGTGCACGCGGACACTGAGGTCGCCGGTTTTTCAGAACAAAAACCCAGCGGCGTTGAAAGTGCCCATACCTATCATTTATGAATAGCTGATATGCATAAAGAAACGATCAGAGTGCCGGAAAAAGGTACGTACCAGTGGCAACTGTTTGACTACTGGTCGGGCGAGTTTCGCCAAACCCACGCTGACCATTCGGCGTATATCGCGTTGAATTTTGCCGGCGTGTTGGACGCCTGCCGCACCAAGTTTCAGGCACTGATGCAGCACCATAGCCAGCATGTGTGCGACGCCAAAGGCGGCAAGCGCCATGCCCGCGCCGTGGAGCGTTTGCAAAACACCATGTCCGGTGCCGCCATGTCGTACGAGACCTGCTTTCGCAGCAACGCGTCGGTCTAAGCACCCGGCCCGGGCGTGCGCCATAGGCGCCGCCGGGTCTGCCTACTGGGTGGTGACTACGCGCAGTACCTCGCTGGCGTAGGCTTCCAGCTTCTTGGCACCAATCCCACTGATACCTTGTAAGTCGTCCAGACTATTAGGCGCGCGTTTGGCAATGGCTGCCAGCGTGGCGTCATGAAAAATCACATACGCCGGTAAGTTGTGCGCCTTGGCAACCTCGGCGCGCCACGCTTTGAGTGCAGCGTAGCGCTCTAGGCCTGCACCATCGAGTGCGATAGGGGCTTTGATGGCAGCCGACCCTGGGCCGGTGCGCTTAGCCTTGCGGCTGACTGGCGTAGAGACCGATTCGCGCAGCTGCACTGCCACTTCGCCGCGTAACACCGCACGCGATTCTTCGGTCAGTTGCAAGGTGTTAAACGCCTGTGTATCCACCGCCACTGCGCCCATAGCAATCAGCTGGCGCAGCACACCACGCAACTGCGTTTCCGTGAATTCCGCCCCCAGCCCATAGGTGCTGAGCGCCGTATGGCCGTGCTGGGCCACTTTGTCGGTGGCTTTGCCGCGAACGATGTCCATCACATGGCCTGCGCCAAAGGACATGCCGCTGGACTGTTGAATGCGGTAAATGGTGCTGAGCAGCTTGCGTGCCGCGTCCGTTCCGTCCCACAAGGCGGGTGGGTTCAGGCAGTTGTCGCAGTTGCCACATGTGGCCCCCACGCTTTTCACTTCGTGTAATGCGCTGCCCCCCAAGGGGGTTAACCCGCCTTGGGGCGGCCCGGCGGCGGGTTGCTCCCCGTACGTTTCCCCAAAATAGCCAAGCAGCCGCACGCGCCGGCAATCACTCGCCTCGGCCAGGCCCAGCAAGGCGTCGAGTTTGCCGCGCATCACCTGCTTAAATTCTTCACCCGCCGGGCTTTCGTCAATCATGCGGCGCTGGTTTACCACGTCTTGCAGGCCATAAGCCATCCAGGCGTAGGCGGGAAGGCCGTCGCGTCCGGCGCGCCCGGTTTCTTGGTAGTAGCCTTCAATGTTTTTGGGCATGTCCAGGTGGGCCACAAAACGCACATCGGGCTTGTCAATGCCCATACCGAAGGCGATGGTTGCCACCATCACCACCCCTTCTTCGCGCAAAAACCGGTTTTGGTGGTCTTGCCGCACGCGCTGGTCCAATCCGGCGTGGTAGGGCAGGGCATAGATACCCGCTTGTGACAAAGTCTCGGCCACCTCTTCAACCCGCTTGCGAGACTGGCAATACACGATACCGGCGTCACCCTCGTGTTCGCGCTCAATAAAGCGCAGTAGCTGCTGGGTGGCATCGCGCTTTTCCACAATGGTGTAGCGGATGTTGGGCCTGTCGAAACTGCTGACAAATGCGCGGGCGTCTTGTAACTGCAGTCGCTCCAAAATGTCGGCGCGGGTCAGGTCATCGGCCGTGGCCGTCAGCGCGAGGCGTGGTACCCCGATATAACGTTCGTGCAGGATCGTCAGTGCGCGGTATTCAGGCCTAAAGTCGTGTCCCCATTGGCTCACGCAATGGGCTTCATCAATGGCAAACAGGCTCAGCAGCCCGCGTTCATGCAGTGAATCCAGCAGCGCCAGAAAACGCGGGTTGGTCACCCGCTCCGGCGCGGCGTAAAGCAGGGTAATGTCACCGCGCAGCAAACGTTGTTCCACGGCGTTGGCTTCTTCTCCGGTGAGGGTGGAGTTCAAAAACGCAGCGTCGACGCCCGCTTCATGCAGTGCGCCGACTTGGTCGTGCATCAGGGCGATCAAGGGCGACACCACGATGGCGACCCCACGCCCGGCCTGGTGGCGGGCAATCGCCGGTATTTGGTAACACAACGACTTGCCTCCACCTGTGGGCATGAGCACCAGGGCATCGCCACCATTGGCCACATGCTCCACGATGGACTGCTGCGGACCACGGAACGCAGAATATCCAAATACGTCGTGCAATATGCCGCTGAGGTGCGCGTTATCCAATGTGGGGGCTGCAAAGGGTGCTGTCAAAATTCAAGTCGCTTGCGCGAAAGGGTCGTGGAGAGGTATCCATTGTCGTTGTTTCGCAAATATTGCCTCCTAGGCACCGTGAGCCGTAGCAATGTGGGTGCCATTGGCTGTGCACCGCAGGCGTCTCATGGCACACTTCAAGCATGAAACGTTGGAACACGCTGTCGCTGCGGCATACGCTGATTTTGGGCGCGGCGCTGGGCATTTTGCTGCCGACTCTGGTAATGACTTATTTCCGAGTTGTGGATAAGTTCGAGGCCGACATCGATAACCGCCTGCGGGCCCCCATGTCTCAGTACGCTGAAGTGCTGTCGCGCGGTTTGGCCGCCGCTATTTGGAGTGTCGACAAAACCTACGCCATGGCCTTGATCGACGCGGTTATGCGCAACCCCGATGTCGTCAGCGTGACCGTGACGGATGAATACCAAGTCCCGTTTGCCCAGAAAAGTAAGTCGGTCGCCGCGGGGGGGACTTTGCTGGCAGACCACCGTAATATTGAATACAACGGTTACCGCATCGGTCAAATTACGGTGGTATTAACCACTGCGCGCATCGAGAGTGAACGCCTGGGCGAGGTGCTCAAAATTGCCCTGCTGCTGCTGGCCCAAGTGCTGATTTCGGTGGCCATCATTTGGTGGCTGTTTGAGCGGCGCATGATGCGCCCCCTAAAGTTACTCGAAGATGGCGCCCAGCGCTTGGCCCATGGCGACCTTGCGCAGCCTATTGAATGGTCGCGCCAGGACGAAATGGGCAGCCTCGCTGACGGGTTGGATGCAATGCGCAGCAAGCTGGCCACACTGATCGCCGAGCGCGACCAAAAAAATGCCGACCTGCAAAACCAGCTGACCGAGCGCAAGACCATCGAAGACGCATTGAGCGTGAGCCAAGCGCAGTTTGAAGCCATATTTAATGCATCGCCCGTCGCGATCAGTGTTTCCAGTATGGTTGGAGACCAACACATTGAAGATGTCAACGGTGCCTGGCTCGCTTTGTTTTGTCGTGGCCGCGCCAGCATCGTGGGGCCCGACGCTAGCGAAAGCACCCTGTGGCGCAACGCCGAGGACCGGGTCGTATTGCAAGACTCGGTAATACGCAGCGGCCGGTTTCGCAGTCATACGGCGTGGATGCGCCGTGGCGATGGTCAACCCGATATTTTGTGTGAAATGTCGGGCAGGGTGCTGTCGCTGGGGGACGCCACTCTGCTGATCATGTCCTACGACGACGTCACCCAAAAGAAGAAGAATGAAGAAGACATCGTGCGCCTGAACGCCACGTTGGAGCAGCGTGTTGCCGACCGTACCCGAGAACTCTCCACTGCGTTGGATCAGCTTACCGCGGCCAAAGACGAACTGGTGCGCTCCGAAAAATTGTCGGCTCTGGGCGCCTTGGTGGCGGGCATCGCCCATGAGCTCAATACACCGATCGGCAATAGCCTCACCGTGGCCAGTACCCTGCACGACCATGCCAAGCAGTTCTCCCGCGAGCTGGCGCAGGGACTGACCCGTGCCCGCTTGGAAGCCTACGTCACCAGCACCCGCGAGGGCGCGGGAATTTTGATGAGCAGCCTGCACCACGCTGGCGATTTGGTGACCAGCTTCAAGCAGGTTGCGGTGGACCAAATCAGCGACAACCGGCGCTCTTTTGGCCTCGCCGCTACCATGGGCGAGATACTGACCACTCTGGGCCCGTCTTTGCGCAAAACTAGCCACATAGTGGAGTCCGACATCCCGAGTGGCATCGTTTTGGATAGCTACCCCGGCCCACTGGGCCAAATCGTGAGTAACCTGGTCAACAACGCCGTGTTGCATGGCTTTGATGGCCGCGAGGGTGGGTGCATCACCATTGCGGCGCGGCTGTTGGAGGCCGACCGTGTGGAAATTACTGTTAGTGACGACGGGCTGGGTATCCCGGCCGATAATTTGCCCAAGGTGTTCGACCCGTTCTTTACGACCCGTTTTGGTAAAGGTGGCAGTGGCCTGGGGCTGAACATTGTGTACAAGCTGGCCACTACCTCCTTGGGCGGGCATGTCCGGGTGGAGAGCGAGAAGGGGCGCGGCACGCGCTTCATTCTGGAAATCCCGCTGCGACCAGAATGAATTAAAATGCCTCCTTCCCAAGGGGCGCTGCAGCAACTGGGTGCCACGCGGCACGCCATTGTCAGGCTTGGGGACTCCAACCGCGCTCACTTGTCCGACCTAACACAGTGAGCCGCTTTATGAAACCCGTACCCTACACCCGTGGCCAGGCACTGCCCGGCATATTGGCCAAACGTATTGCTATTCTTGACGGCGCTATGGGTACCATGATCCAGCGCTTCAAGCTCGGCGAATCGCAGTACCGGGGCGAAGGCTACAGCGGCCCCGGAAGCCAGGGTGACCGGTTCAAAGACTTTCCCCGTGATGTCAAAGGCAACAACGAGTTGCTCAGCATCACCCGCCCCGACGTTATCTCCGACATCCATGAGCGCTACTTGGCTGCCGGTGCCGACCTGATCGAGACCAACACCTTTGGCGCCACAACCGTGGCCCAAGCCGACTACGGCATGGAAGACCTGGCGGTTGAGATGAATCTGGCATCAAGCCGCTTGGCACGCGCCGCCTGCGACAAGTTCTCCACCCCCGACAAGCCGCGCTTTGTGGCTGGCGCCGTAGGCCCCACGCCCAAAACGGCCAGCATCAGCCCGGATGTGAACGACCCCGGCGCACGCAACGTCACCTTTGAAGAATTGCGCAAGGCCTACTACGAGCAGGTCCAGGCGCTGGTCGAAGGGGGGAGCGACGTGCTGTTGGTTGAAACCATTTTCGACACGCTCAACGCCAAGGCCGCTTTGTTTGCTATTGACGAATATTTTGAGGCAAGTGGGGAGCGCCTGCCTCTCATCATCAGCGGCACCGTGACCGATGCATCCGGGCGTATCTTGTCTGGCCAAACCGTAAGCGCCTTTTGGTACAGCGTGCGCCACGCGCAGCCTCTGGCCATTGGTCTGAACTGCGCTTTGGGTGCCGCGTTGATGCGCCCCTACATTCAAGAGTTGAATAAGGTCGCGCCCGACACCTTCATTAGCTGCTACCCCAATGCGGGCTTGCCCAACCCGATGAGCGACACCGGCTTTGACGAAACGCCCGACGTGACTGCCCGTTTGGTGCGCGAATTCGCAGCCGAGGGTTTGGTCAATATTGTGGGTGGCTGCTGCGGCACCACACCCGATCACATTGGCGCGATTGGCGACGCGGTTGCGCCCTTGGCGGCGCGCTCGCTGCAGCGCAATTTCTTCTACAAAGAGGCCGCCTGATGGCTGCTGAAAAGGTACTGCCCATGTCGACCACCCTTGTTTCCCCCATGATGCTGTCCGGCCTAGAGCCAGTGACGGTTGACGCCCAATCGCTCTTTGTCAACATTGGCGAGCGCACCAATGTCACAGGCTCCAAAGCCTTTGCCCGCATGATTTTGAATGGCGACTTTGAGCAAGCACTCGCCGTGGCCCGCCAGCAGGTTGAAAACGGCGCCCAGATCATCGACATCAATATGGACGAGGCCATGCTCGACAGCCAGGCCGCCATGGTCCGCTTCTTGAACCTGATTGCCTCTGAGCCAGACATTTCCCGCGTGCCGGTCATGATTGATTCCAGCAAGTGGAGTGTGATTGAAGCCGGTTTGCGTTGCGTGCAGGGCAAGGCGATTGTCAATTCCATCAGCATGAAAGAGGGTGTTGATGCCTTTAAACACCAAGCCAAGCTGGTGCGCCGCTATGGCGCCGCTGCGGTGGTTATGGCATTTGATGAACAGGGCCAAGCAGACACCTACGAGCGCAAGGTTGAAATCTGCGAGCGGGCCTACCGCATCTTGGTCGACGAGGTCGGTTTCCCCCCGGAAGACATCATTTTTGACCCCAACATCTTCGCCATTGCCACGGGTATTGAAGAGCACAACAACTACGCGGTGGACTTCATCAATGCCACCCGCTGGATTAAAAAGAATTTGCCCGGCGCCAAGGTCTCGGGCGGTGTTAGCAACGTGAGCTTTTCATTCCGTGGCAATGACCCGGTTCGCGAAGCTATCCACACGGTGTTCCTGTACCACGCCATCAAAGCCGGTATGGACATGGGCATTGTCAACGCCGGTATGGTGGGCGTGTACGACGACTTGGAGCCTACCCTGCGTGAGCGGGTCGAAGACGTGGTGCTCAACCGCCGCCCGGACGCCGGTGAGCGCTTGGTGGAAGTGGCCGAAACCGCCAAGAGCGGCGCCAAAGACGAGAGCAAAAAGCTGGAGTGGCGCGGTACGTCTGACGCGCCCGTGACGGTGGGGCATCGGCTGAGCCACGCCATGGTGCACGGCATCACCGACTTTATCGTGGAAGACACCGAGGAGGCCTACCAAGCCGTACTGGCAAAGGGCGGGCGACCCCTGCATGTGATCGAAGGCCCGCTGATGGACGGCATGAACATCGTGGGCGACTTGTTTGGCCAGGGCAAGATGTTTTTGCCCCAGGTGGTTAAAAGCGCAAGGGTGATGAAGCAGGCGGTGGCGCACCTGATCCCCTACATTGAAGAAGAAAAGCGCCTCGACGAAGCGGCAGGGCGCGATGTCAAAACCAAGGGCAAGATCGTCATCGCCACCGTCAAGGGCGATGTACACGACATTGGAAAAAACATCGTCACCGTGGTTCTGCAATGCAACAACTTTGACGTCGTCAACATGGGGGTCATGGTGCCCTGCCACGAGGTGCTGGCCCGTGCCAAGGCGGAGGGCGCGGACATCATTGGTCTATCCGGTCTGATCACCCCCAGCTTGGAAGAAATGCAATACGTGGCCGGTGAGATGCAGAAGGACGACTACTTCCGCATCAAAAAGATCCCCCTGCTCATTGGCGGTGCGACCTGCAGCCGGGTGCACACCGCAGTGAAGATTGCGCCGCACTACGAAGGCCCGGTGGTCTATGTGCCCGATGCATCGCGCAGCGTCAGCGTGGCCCAAAGCCTGCTGGGTGAGCAGGCAGGTGCCTATGTGGAGGAGGTGAATGCCGACTACGACCGGGTGCGCCTGCAGCACGCCAACAAGAAGCAAGCCCCGATGTGGCCATTGGACAAAATCCGCGCCAACAAAACCGTGGTGGACTGGAGCGCCTACCAGCCGGTTAAGCCCAAATTCATCGGACGGCGCGTGTTCAAGAACTTTGATCTGGCCGAACTAGTGCCTTTCATTGACTGGGGCCCGTTCTTCCAGACTTGGGACTTGGCAGGGCCCTTCCCAGCCATTTTGGAAGACGAAGTGGTCGGCGCAGAGGCCACGCGCGTGTTTGCCGACGCGCAGGCTATGCTGAAGAAAATCGTCGATGGCCGCTGGCTCACCGCCAATGCCGTGGTGGGCTTGTACCCTGCCAATAGCGTGAATGACGACGACATTGCTTTCTACACCGACGAGTCCCGCACCCAAGTGGCGCTGACCTGGTACGGCCTGCGCCAGCAGACCCAAAAGCAAGTGATCGACGGGGTGCAAATGCCCAACCGCTGCTTGGCGGACTTTGTTGCACCCGCTGTGGATGCATCGAGTGCTATAAATTCAGTAGCTGGTCGCGCAGGTTCCACGAGGGCTAGCGGCCAAAATGACTCAAAAATTGCCGACTACGCGGGTATGTTTGCAGTCACGGCTGGCATTGGCGCCGACAAGCGCGCACAGGCCTTTGAGGCCGCCCACGACGACTACTCCTCCATCATGCTCAAGTCGCTAGCCGACCGGCTGGCGGAAGCCTTTGCCGAGTGTCTGCACAAAAAAGTGCGCACCGACCTGTGGGGTTATGCGGTGCAAGAGGCCCTGAGTCCCGAGGCCTTGATTGCTGAAAAGTACCAAGGTATTCGCCCTGCGCCGGGCTACCCTGCCTGCCCAGACCACAGCGTCAAGCAAGAGATGTTTGCGCTGCTGCAAGGCGAAGATATCGGCATGGGCGTCACAGAGAGCCTCGCCATGACACCCGCTGCCAGCGTCAGCGGCTTCTACATTGCCCACCCCGACAGCACCTATTTCAACGTCGGCAAGGTGGGTGACGCCCAAGTGCAGGATTTGGCGCAGCGCCGGGGCATGAACCAGACCGACCTGCAGCGGCTGTTGGCTCCCAACCTGTAGGCCACGCTTTACGCGCGGTAACAACTGCGCAGCTGCGTAAAAGCGCGGGTGTCTGCCAAACAAGTGCCTGAACCGTTGTGGTCGGGTAGCCC
The DNA here is from genome assembly GCA_038230175.1 of Burkholderiales bacterium. Classification (GTDB taxonomy): domain Bacteria; phylum Pseudomonadota; class Gammaproteobacteria; order Burkholderiales; family Burkholderiaceae_C; genus Allorhodoferax. The sequence continues at coordinate 8,602 of JBBRNS010000006.1, read as the reverse complement.
CTGTGGGGCTGCCAATCTGATCGCGGCCGGTGTGCCGCAGCGACGTAAGGAACCCTATGACTGAAATGACCCCTGCAACCCCCGCTAACCCGTCTACAGCCCGCTTTCTTTGGGCCGCTGTTGGCGTCTTGGGTGCGGCCACCATCGCTTTAGGCGCTGTTGTACTCAATCCGCAGTGGCGCAGCGCGGACACCGCACCGGCGAGCGTGGCACCGGTCACCACCCTGGCCGTTGCTGCCAGCAACGCCGCCTCCGCGCCGCAGGCCGTCCCCCCAGTTGCATTGCCCGACAGCCTGGGCACCACAGAGGCGGTTGTGCCCGTAGCAGTTTCTGAACCAAAAAGCACCCCGGCCCCCGTAAAGACTGCGCAAGCAGCTCCTAAAAAGATAGTGCATAAGCCTGCGCCCGCACCGGCGCATGCGGCCACGGTGCCACCACCTCCGCCGCCCAATGCGCCGGTGGTGACGACCGAGTGGCCGGCGGAGCCTGGCGCACCTACGACATCTTCCAAAGCCAACAAAGTGGTGTGCGCCCGTTGTGGCACCGTTCAATCGGTCACCCCGGTGCAGCGTGAGGCGGCCAAGGGCAGCGGCGTTGGTGTCTTGCTAGGTGGCGCATTGGGCGGCTTGCTGGGCAACCAGGTGGGCGGCGGTGACGGTAAAACCGTCGCCACCGTGCTGGGCGCCGTGGGCGGCGGCTGGGCTGGCAATGAGGTTGAGAAACGGATTAAGAAAGAAACCGTTTACCAAGTCACCGTGCGCATGCAAGACGGCAGCCTGCGTCAGGTCGAGCAACGCGAAGCCATTGCCGTGGGTGCCGCAGTGACGGTGGACGGCGACGTGATTCGCCTACAAACCACACCCGAGTAGTGCGTTACTAACCCACGGGTTTTCAGGGGGACACTTTAGGGCCAGTCCGTGCAAGAATCGCAAGACAAGGAATTGCGATGTCGTCACTGTATCTGGACCATTTTGGGCTGAGCAAGCCCCCGTTTCAAATCACCCCAGACTTGGACTTTTTCTTCTCCGGCGGGCGCCGGGGTGACATCCTTTCCGCCCTGCTGCATGTCGCTGGTCACGAAGAGGGCATCATCACCGTGGTGGCCGAAGTCGGCAGTGGCAAGACGCTGCTGGCGCGCTTGTTGATCAGCCGCTTACCGCCCACCATCAGTACGGTGTACCTGGCTAACCCCAGCTTTAGCCGCGACGAAATTTTGGGCGCCATTGCCCGCGACCTGGGTCTCAAAGACCTGCCCAACTCCACCGAGGCCCGCTTGGCCGCCTTGCAAGAAGAGCTGCTGCGCCGCCATTCACAGGGGCAGCGGGTGCTGCTGGTCATCGACGAAGCCCACGCCATGCCGCCCGAGTCGTTGGAAGAGGTGCGTCTACTCTCCAATCTGGAAACCGGCCAACACAAGCTGGTCAACATTTTGTTATTTGGCCAGCCTGAGTTAGACGAGCTGTTGGCCGACCGACGTCTGCGCCAGGTGCGTGACCGCATCGTCCACCGGTTTAGCCTGACGCCCTTGCCTGAGCAAGACGCAACAGCCTACGTGGACCACCGCCTGCGCGCCGCCGGCTGGAAGGGTGGGGCGCTGTTTGCCGCACCAGCCCTAGCGCTGCTGATTAAGGCCTCCGGTGGGCGCGCTCGGCGTATTAATTTGCTGGCGGACAAAGCCCTGTTGTCGGCCTACGCGCAGGGCCAAAGCACGGTGCAGGTGCGCCAAGTGCAAGACGCGATGGGTGAATTGCACGATGATTTTTCTGCCAGTAACACGCCTGCTGTGCCGCAGTGGGTGAAGTGGGCCGCGTCCAGTGTGGTTTTGGCCATGGTGATGACAGCGCTCACCGTGTGGTTTTTAGAAGGTCAGCGTGTCAAACACCGCGTGGCCGCCAATGTGGCGACTGGCGTGGTCAACGTGGCGCAAGCACCCGCGCTAGCACCGACACCAGTGCCACCGGTTCAAGCCGCCTTGCCTGCACCGGTGGCCTCTGTTGTGCCAGCGGTGATTGCAGTTGATGTGTCGGCCGCTCAGCCGGTCTCCGTACCCGTTCCTGTGTCCGCGAGTGTCGCGTCGGCACCACTCATGTCGCCTGCTTCCGAGGCAGCCCTGCAACCTTACCTGCAGCGGACCAAGGCCCATTTGCAGCAGCCTGATTTGGGGGGCTACACCGTGCAGTTGGCGGCCTTGTCGCCTGACGGCAATGTGGCAGATTACTTGAAATCCCTTGTCCCGCATGTGGATGCTGCTATGGTTTTTGCACAACTAACCCACTACAATGGCCGTGATTATGTGTCGGTTTTTGTAGGCCAGTACGCAGGCGTTGCACAGGCCAATGCGGCCTTGGCTGCATGGCCTGCCAGCATCAAGACCAACAAGCCCATGGTCAGGACGTGGATCAAAATCAGACAGGATCAATCATCTTGAATCGACTCTTCTTCCCCGCCATGACCCGTGCCCCTGGTCTCGCAAAAGCACGGCTCCCGGTGAGCATGGCAGTGGTTTTGTTGCTTGCGGCCTGTGCTGCCCCCCCAGCCCCCCCTCTTTCTAAAGACCACCTGCAGGTGCCTGCAGCGGTGGCAGGTAAGCCACCTGAATTTGCGCTGGTACCACCCTTGCCCCAGCCGCCACGCCCCACGCCCAAACAAGAGGTCTACAGCGTGGTGATGCAAAACGTCAACGTGCAAGAACTGTTGTTTGCGCTGGCGCGTGATGCCAAGCTCAACGTCGACATCCACCCTGCCATTACCGGCACGGTGACGATGAACGTGCGCGACCAAACGTTGACTGAGATTTTGGACCGCGTGGCCCGCCAAGTAGACCTGCGCTATGAGATGCAAGGGCGCAATTTGTCCATCTTGCCGGACACGCCTTACCTCAAGAACTACCGGGTCGACTACCCCAATATCCAGCGTGACTCCACCAATGCCATCAGTACCTCGACCAACGTCGCCAGTACTGGTGGTGGGCCCGGTAGCTCGGGCGGTGGTGGCGGAAGTAACGCGTCCACCTCCGAGATCACCAGCAAATCCAACAACCGTTTTTGGGAAACCTTGATTGCCAATGTCCGCGACATGATGCGCGAAACCGACAAGGTTATTCCAGGCGCTGACGCGGGGGCAAGTGCGCCTGACGCGGCTCCCACGGCCCCTGTACCGGTCGCTGTAGCAGCGCCCAAATCGTCGGCAACAGGCGCTGCAAAAGCGCCCGCCACTGCGGCCGTTGCCAATGCGCCGGCGGCGGCACCCACCGCTCGAACCACGTTTCGAGAGGCGGCATCGGTCATGGCCAATCCCGAGTCTGGCTACATCAGCGTGCGTGCCACTCAAGCCCAGCATGAGCGGGTGCGTGAATTTTTGGACCGCGTAATGCGTTCTGCGCGCCGACAGGTGCTGATCGAGGCGACGATTGTCGAGGTCGACCTGTCCAACCGCTTTCAGCAAGGCATCAACTGGTCACTGTTGAAGCCCAACGGCACTGCCTTTGACTCGAAGCTGACCATCAGCCCGCAGGGGGCCGGCAGTGGCTTCCAAACCGGGGGCACAGTGAGTACATTGACCTCACTAACGCTCAACGGCCCGAGCCTGATCAATGGCTACGACATTACCGCCATGCTCAGCATGCTGGAGTCGTTTGGGACCCTGCGCGTCTTGTCCAGCCCTAAAATCTCGGTGCTGAACAACCAGAGCAGTGTGCTCAAAGTGGTTGACAACAAGGTGTACTTCACGATTGACGTCACACCCGGAACACCGGCATCGCCGGGTGTGGCGGCGGTCGCCGCGACCTACACCACCACCATCAATACCGTGCCTATCGGCTTTTTGATGACGGTGGTGCCGCAGATCAGCGAGTCGAGCGAAGTGATCCTCAACCTGCGCCCCACCATCAGCCGCATTACCGGTTACGCGACCGACCCCAACCCGGTTCTGGCCCAAAATCAGCTGATCAACCGCATCCCTGAAGTGCAAACCCGCGAGATGGAGTCGGTGTTGCGGGTGCAGTCCGGCGGTGTGGCCATTTTGGGTGGTTTGATGCAAGATTCGCGCAACAATAACTCTGACGAGGTGCCAGGCCTTAATCGCTTGCCGGTGTTTGGCAACCTGTTCAAGTACCGTGACGAAGGCAGCAAAAAAACCGAATTGGTCATCTTCTTGCGTCCCACCGTACTGATCGACCCGACCTTGGATGGCGACCTCAAAGAGTTTCGCAGCACCTTGCAAGAAGCACGCGACGCGATGAACGCACCATCGAGCCCCGCACGGCCTGAGTACCAATTCCCGCCCAAGCCATGAGCCTTTTATTAGACGCCCTTAACCGCGCGAGTAAAGAAAAGCAAAAGGCCGCCGCCGCAGCGGCGCAAGCCGAGGCCCCGGCTGCATCGCCACCCGCGCCAGAGACGGGTTCAATCAGCCTTGCAAGTACGCCGACTGAGGCCTTGAAGTGGGAAAAAATCCCGCATCCCACGCCAGACCCGTTGCCTGCCGCACCAGCCGAATCGCAGCGCCCCGCGCCGCCGGTGTTAATCACGCCTGTGCAGCCTGACCTTGAGATGGAACTGACCTTGGTGGATGCGCCGCCTGAAGCCGTCGCGCCTGCGCCCAAGACACGGTTTGAACCGCGACCGAGCCCTGAGTTGCCACCCCCGCCTGAAATTCCACCATTGGTTGCGCCTCCAACAGAACTGCCGTCGCCGCCCACGCTGGCACCGGCGAACAGCACGCCGCGCGAGCCGACCCTTGAGGCACCGCCACCGCTCCCGGCTGCTCCCGCGCCGCCTGCGCCACCTCCTCCCATGCCGCCGGTGCTTGCACCAGCACCACCACCTCAGCCTCCAGCGCCAGCGCCAGCGCTTGTTCCTCCAGCTGCACCCGCACCAGCTAGCGCTCCCGCGCTGCGGTTGGACGTAGCCCCGACGGCTAAGTCTGTGCCAGATGGGCAGAAAGCCCAAGACATTCGCCGTGCCTACGAAGGCCCACCCAGCGATACACGCAAGGGGCGGCGTCGTGCCATGGCCCTGGGCGGGCTGGCAGTGGGGTTGGCACTGGCATTTGGCAGTGTCTTTTTGGGCTTGTGGGGTGACCCGGCGCAATGGCTTGGTGGGCCTGGTGTGTCCACCGTCTCGCCGCCACCCCCTGTTGGCATCCAAGAACCGGCCGCACCCGCGCAAGCTGCTTTACCGGCGGAACCGGCTGCCTCTGGGGTTGTTGCGCCTGTGCAAGCACCTGCTGCCTTGGCGCAGGCCAATGCCATTGCGCCACGCCCAGCGCCCGCTACTGCGGCCGTGTCGGGCCCATCACCGGCCGTGCCTTCCGCAAAGTCTGTAGACATCGCCAAAGGCGGCCTTTCAGGGAAAGCAAGCCCCGCTGCGCCCGGAATCACCCCACAGGCGTCGCGAGGCGCCGCACCCAGGCCGCCCGCCGCGGCACCCGCGCCGGTACTGAGTGCGCAAACACCGGTGGCCAGTCCCGCAGCTAGTCCCACGCCAAGCCCCGTTGCCAGTCCGGCAGCGACCGGCAACGAGGTGGTGTTGCGCGCCAATAACCAGGCCAACCCCAACTTCGTCGCCAAGACGCGCGGCCCCAGCGCCCTGGAGCAGGGCTACGCCCTTCTGCTGGAAGGCCGTCTGGACGACGCTGCGGCAGCCTATAGCCAAGCCTTGCGCGCCAACACAGACGAGCGTGACGCCTTGCTGGGCATGGCTTACATCAGCCAGAAAAAAGGCCAGCGGGAAGACGCCCAGACCTACTACCGCCGGGTGCTGCGCCAAGATCCCAACAATGCCCGCGCATTGGCCGGTTTGCAAGCACTGGATTCAGGCAGTGACACAACCCTGACTGCCAGTCGTGCGGGGGACCTTGCCTCGCGCCAGCCCGATTCCGCCGCTGCCATGGCCATGGCGGGTAACGCCTTTGTGCGCGATGGTTTGCTCTCCAACGCGGTGCAGGCTTATGCACGGGCCCAGACCCTTGAGCCGAGCAATCCCTTGCACGCCTACAACCATGCAGTCGCGCTGGACCGGTTGGGTCGCTACGCGGCAGCGGTGGTTCAGTATGAGCGCGTATTGGCCCTGTCCACCTCTGCGCCCGTGGCTGAGCGGGCTTACCAAATTGACGATGTGCGCCTGCGCTTGGCCCAACTGCGCCAAGCCTTGGCGCCTACCGAGTCCGCAGCACCATGAGTACCGAAGCGCCTACCGCACCGGCTGCAGCGCCCGCGCCCACCGGAGCGCCACCCGTCCGCCTGGGAGACAAGCTGATCCAAATGGGCTTGATCACCCAGGACCAATTGCGCATTGCCCTGATGGAGCAAAAAAGCTCGGGCAAGCCTTTGGGCGAGGCCATCTTGGCCCTGGGGTTCACCACCGAAGACGCCATGCGCAATGCGCTGGCCGACAACCTGGGTGAAAAATCGGTCAGCTTGCGCGGTATCGTGGCCAACTCCAAGGCCTTGGCGCTCATCCCCAAACCGCTGGCCAAGCGCCATACGATTTTCCCGGTCAGCCTTGATCCGGTGACCAATGAACTGGTCATCGCCAGTGCCAACCCCAACGACATCGTGGCGGTCGATCAGATTACCGCGTTGTTGGCGGGCGGGCCGCGCTTGAACTGGCGTTTGGCCAGTGCCGCAGAAATTCTGACTGCCATTGAGCAGTTTTATGGGCACGAGCTGTCCATCGACGGCATTTTGCAAGAGCTCGAAACCGGCACCATTGACACCGCCGGCCTTACGCAAAACACCGAGGGCTATAGCCACCCGGTGGTGCGTCTCATGGATTCGCTCCTTGCCGACGCCACCTTGCGTGGGGCCTCCGACATTCACTTCGAGCCCGAGCCCCAGTTCTTGCGTATTCGTTACCGCATTGACGGCGTGTTGCGCCAAGTGCGCGCACTGCACATGCGTTACTGGTCGGCCATGGTGGTGCGCCTAAAGGTGATGGCCGGCATGAACATTGCCGAGACGCGTGCACCCCAAGACGGTCGCATTTCGCTCACGATTTCTGGCCGCCAGGTGGACTTTCGTTCTGCGGTGCAGCCCACCATTCATGGCGAGAACTTCGTGCTGCGTATTTTGGACCGCAAGCGCGGCATCGTTCCGCTCACCGGTTTGGGCTTGTCGGAAGATCAGCTCAACATCATGCAACTCATGCTCTCGCGCCCTGAGGGCATATTACTGGTGACAGGGCCCACCGGCTCGGGCAAGACCACCACGTTGTACTCCATCCTCGGCCACTTAAACGAGGTGGGCGTCAACATCATGACGCTGGAAGACCCGGTGGAATACCCCATGCCCATGATTCGCCAGACGTCCATATCGGAGTCGGTAAAGATGGACTTCGCCGAGGGTATTCGGTCCATGATGCGCCAAGACCCGGACATCATTTTGGTCGGCGAGGTGCGCGACACCGATACGGCGGAGATGGCATTTCGCGCCGCCATGACCGGGCATCAGGTGTTTTCCACCCTGCACACCAACTCAGCCATTCGGTCGATTCCGCGCTTGGTGGACTTGGGTATCAAACCCGAAGTGCTGTCGGGCAACGTCATTGGCATCATTGCCCAGCGCCTGCTGCGCACCTTGTGCAAAGACTGTAAAGCGCCGCACGACCCCAGCCCAATCGAGTTGCAATTGTTGGGTCTTGCCCCAGGGCAACCCCACACCTTGTACCGCCCGGTCGGTTGCAAAATTTGCGAGCATTCTGGCTACAAGGGCCGTATCTCCATTTTGGAGTTGCTCAAGTTTGACAGCGAGTTGGATGAGCTCATCACCCAACGCGCCAGCCTGAAGGTGTTAACCGAATATGTCAGCGCCAATGGATTCGTGAGCATGGCACAAGACGGCCTGCGCCGTGTGCGTGAGGGCGTGACCACTGTGGAAGAGGTCGGCCGCGTGGCCGACCTGACAGAACTCATTTCCTAATGCCGCTCTACCAATACCGGGCATCCCACAGCGATGGCCGCATTGCCAAGGGCCTTGTCGATGCGCTGCATGAGACCGACCTAGAGGCCCAGCTCAAAAACCTGGACTTGGCCTTACTCAGCGCCAAACCCATTGCCAAGCGCTCCCGCACGGTGACAAAAATGCCGCGCCGCGAGGTGTTGGGCGTGCTTTTTCAGCTCGAAATGTTGGTGCGCGCTGGCGTGCCTATTCTGGAGGCCTTGGCCGACCTGCGCGACGCATCCGAAACCCCGGGCAGTCGTGACTTGGCAGGCAGTCTGTTTGAAAAAGTCGAGGCTGGCTCTACCTTGGGCGAGGCCATGGCCACCTTCCCCGGCGTGTTCAGCGAGACCGTCATTAGCCTGATCCGTTCTGGCGAAATCACCGGCCAACTGCCCGAGGTCTTGAAGGAAATTGTGCGCTCTCTGCGCTGGCAGGATGAAATGGCTGCCAATACCAAAAAGTTGCTGACATATCCACTCTTCGTGATGGTAGTGCTCGGTGGCGTCGTGTCGTTCCTGATGATTTATCTGGTGCCCCAGCTCGTTGGGTTTTTGACCAACCTGGGTCAAGCTATTCCTTTGCAGACGCGCGCACTCATAGCTGTGTCCGGCGTCTTTGTAAACTACTGGTGGGCTATTTTTTCGGTGCCGCCCCTGCTGGTGG